>PLBR01000016.1 GCA_003135435.1 Nitrospira sp.
AACGAGGAAAAGGAGAAGCGCATCCGTCAATGGATTGACCCAGAAGAGCGGGTTACGGTACATTTTCTCGATGCGCCGGACCTGAACACCACCGTGACGGGCTGCACGGATCAATTGGTGGACCTCTCGATCGAGACGCACGTGCCCTATATGACACAACACATCTCAGTCCCGCTCAGCCAAGTGGAGGTGTCAGAAGACTTCTCACACTACACGCGAGATCCCGAGCGACCCCTTCAACGGCAACGATTGATGCTGGTGATCGATGAGAAGCGCCCACCCATCATCTATTAGCGGATCCGGGAGCCAGATCCTCGACCCTCGTGGTCAGAACTAAATTGATCAGCAGCTGTTGAAGGCATGACGCAAAACCCAACAACTTGCCCAGACAGATGTAGGGGAGTCCAATTGGGGATCGTTGAATATGTGAGAGGGAAGAACCTCATTTCGTGCCATTCCTGGGGTCGCGGTTGGAAGTATAGACCCTGTAGGAGAATGGCACGAACTTCATAAAGAAGGGAGAAGCGGTGATGGCAGACATGAATGAAACGGCATGGGTCGAGGCAAATGTTCAGGTGGTCGAAAACTATTTGAAGAAAGAATTCGAGAATTTTACGGTTGCGCATCGAGTCGACACATCGCTCACGCATACCTTTACCGTTGATAACGGGAAGAAACGATTTAGGTTGTTTATTGGAGGGCCCATCATAGCCGATAAAAATTTGGCCCAAGCGAGGAGTGAGCGCTTATTAAAAGAAAACGTGGCTGAGGAAATGCGTCTACATGGAGAGGACGGCTATCACTGGACGCCTTCCCAATAGGACACGACCCAGCGTGGCGGTATTTTGCAACGATCTCCAACATGTGGGAGATCGCCGCGATTGTCGAACTGCTGAAACAGAAAGGCCTCTGTACCAAGCAAGATCTGCACACCATCATCGACGAGCTACGCAAGAAAAACCCTCGTGCCAGAATCCCTGAGACGGCCTTTCCTGAGCCCTACTTGCTCACCGAGACTGAGAACAAGATCATTGACGACATCCTAGAGCTACTCAACAAGGGCGGCCTAACCTCCCACCAGTCACAAAACCTGCTAGAGCGATTGGGGAGAATCATTGAGGTGGGACAGCGGGTAGCGAAAGGGACGACGCACTAGAGACACACCCCTACCACAAGGACAAACTCTACAGGCTGAATTATTTGCAAACATCAAATACACGTATTTTTTCTGTCCCCTCTTCCGTAGGGGGTACTTGCCATTCTTGAGATGGTCGCCTAGGTTCAATACTGCCTCTAGAGGCTCCCAGGTTAAGTGCCCCAAAATCTAAAAACGGGACTAGACCTATGTGAGCACGACGCGGTCTCATTCCATCCAGTTTCCTCGTACTGCTTCTTCCACTCATCCTCGTCAGTTGTGGCGGCGGGGGCAGCGATCCCCCCTCGCTCGCGCCTGACGCCGTGCCGCCCGTAGTGGGACCGCCCGCACCAGCGGGGTTGATCTGGTCCACGCCCACGGGGATCTTTCGCAGCAAGACGGATGGGAGTAGCCTAATCACATTGGCGAACGCGCCAGATTTACGTCAAGTCGTGCCGGACCTGGAACAATCCGTGGTGATCTATAAAACCCGTCCAGACACCGCAACCACACTGGGGACACCGAACATCATTTGGAAGGCCGATGTGCAGGGCGGAGGCACCCATGCCTTGGTCGAAACACAGCTGGATATCGAGTTTATCATGGACGTGATTGGGTCCTGGGTGATCTATGGGGTTCCGCTCCGCAGTTGGAGCCCGCATAGTGTCGCGCTGGATGGGTCGGTCATCCATTCGTTTGCACTCTTCGCAGGATCGTTCTATGCGCGGAGTGTCGGAGGCCGCGCGGTCTTGGTCCAATGTGATTTAGCGCCCATCTGTACCGATCTCTATAGTGTGCTCCCGGATGCGACCGACCTGCGCCACCTGACCGCCTTGCCCACTGGACCTAATGGCATGTTTTTTACTTTCCCTAGCATCCCCGGCGCTGCCGGGAATCAGGTGATCTATAGCGTCCTGTTCCCGGCGTCCGTGCAGGATCTCTTCGCCGTCCCGGTCACAGGCGGACCTGTCACGACCCTCGCGAATAGCCCAGACTATGAATGGCTCGGCGCGGTGGTGGGCTCGCGGGTGATCTATCATCGCTGCGTCGTTGAGTCGAGTCTGCATGTCAGCCAGTGCGACCTCTCCAGCGTCTTGAGCGATGGGACTGGGACGGTGGCCTTGTCTACGAATCCAGATAATGAGATCGTGCAAGGCGTGATCGGCTCTCAGGTGATTGTCAGGCGGAACAGCGGAGCCACCGACAGCCTCTACAGTATCCCAGCGAGTGGAGGAGCCGAGGTCCCCATGCTCACCTTGGCAGATCCGATGCACGAATTTGTCGCGGGGATCGTCGGCGATCGGGTGATACTGAAGCAATCCACAGGCCTCTGGAGCCTCAGGGCGGACGGCAGCGGATTCGTCCACCTCACGACAGAGGCGGATGGGTTCATGATTGGAGGCGCTGGCCCGTTCGCCTGTTTCAATCGCGGCCCAGCGCTCTGGTGCGTGCCAGCGGATGGGAGTGGACCGGCGACCAAAGTGACAGAGAATGGGACATTTGTGACGGGACTATGACTCTGCCACATGCGGCGTCGTATGACGCGGCCAAGCTGGCGCTAGGACTGTGAGGAGGGACTGGCAAGATGATCGGCATCCTCGACGGGGAATGCGGTGCTGGAAGGATTGGATAAGGACGCGCACGAGAGGCGAGAATAGGTTTGTGGGCTGATCCGCAGCCGGTGCCGCCGTGGGTCTATCGGAAAGCAAGACGCGGACAGGCCCTCGACCGCTCAGATGTAGAACCTCTTGGCGCAAGGAAAAACGGGAGGGCTTATGCGAAACCTGACAATCCATAGTTTAGGTTAGGCGATATATTCAATGACTCACACAACAACGCTTTTAATTGCGACGATCGCATTATTTTTGGTTGCTTGTGGAAGTTTGGAAAAGAAGTCCGTTTTGATTGGGATAGGTGATGATAAAGAGCATGTTCTAAAAATAATGGGCTCGCCGGGTGATCGGCAATTTAAAGGAAGCAACGAGGCGTGGCAGTACTGTCAGACGACTGGGGCTGGTTTCGGCTATCACGACTATAGAATAATTTGGCTTTACAATGGCAAAGTTACTGGCATTACTTCATACAAAAGCTCTAGGGGAGGATCATCGTGCATGACGGAGATTCGCGCAGTTAGATGGGAAGAGGCCCCATAGCTAATCGGCGAGGCTTGTGTGCTGATCCGCAGCCGGTGCC
>PLBR01000158.1 GCA_003135435.1 Nitrospira sp.
CTCGAACATTCTTCCCCCCTCTAACCTCCCACCTCTATTCGTGTCCATCGCGTTCGATTCGGTTGGTTAATTTTTTCCTTGACTAGCTATACCATTACAGTGGTATGGTGCCCACCAAAGTTGTGAAGCGAGCGGACTCCCTTCCAGTAGGGTCTTTGCACACTTCGTTTGACAGTGTAAAAGTTACATAGTTAGTCTATCTTTTCTGAGATGCCTGGAAACGGTCTCCAGAGAGAGACCGGTTCCGGCGAGGCGACTATGTTGTCAGTGAACCACCAGTGAAGTAGGAGGAACACGCATGAAGCAATTCAATCTACGGGTTGGACTTGGAATCATCTTGTGCGGCTTACTATCGGGAAGCCTACTGGCTAACCCAGCCACGGCTGCGTTGGTGACCTTTGCCTTTACCGGAGTGGTGACCAATGTCAAGCCATCGCTAAACCCGCCGTTCACCACCTCCACATTGCTGACAGGCTCCTATACGTTCAACAGTTTGACACCCGACTTCAAGCCCCTCAACCTGAACAGGGGGCTGTACTACGGAGCGATCACAGCATTGGACGTCCACCTGGGGTCATACACGGCGACGATGGGGGATTCAGGCACCAACTTTATCGAAATACGGAATCAGTCGGTCGATCGGTATACGGTACAAGCGCCTCTGACCGGACCGCCTGTGCTGACCGGATCGCCTGTACACGAGTATTCCCCTCTTCGCTTCCGGATCGAGCTGACCGATCCGAGCGGCGGAATGGTCTTGGACGACAAGTTGCACGCGACTCCACCGAGCATCTCCTCCCTAGCGCAGGATAATAGAGTTTGGCGCGTCGTATTTGAAGATAGCGGCGGTATTGCCAGAATTCAAGGCTATCTGACCTCGCTTACCGCATCAGCAGTACCTCTACCGGCCGCGGTGATTCTGTTCGGCGCGGGGCTTGTGGCGTTGGTCGGGCTTGGTGCGGGAAGCTGGCGGCAGAGGAAGAACAGCATCGCCTAGGCAGAAAGCTGTTGTCTTATTGAGCAGCCAGCACCGGGCGCTGGCTGCTCAAATAAGATAGGCGTCGAGAACCGCATGGCGGCAGTGGCTATGGTTCATGAGTTGATACGAAATGGTCCTGGACGGTGAGAACGCCGCTTTAAAAGGTATTCCCCCTATACTGATCTCCACTTTTCCTGTTAAAACAGATGGCTAGCCATTCGGGTAACTGCGTACGTAGAGATGCGTACAGACAGTCTGAGTTGCCCCTGATATAAGTTCCCTCAAGTTATGACAATCTAGTCCTCCCCAAAAGAGGGCACCCCCTCATCTGTAGGGTTACCAAGCTTATACAAGTACGAGCATGATCAGAGATACAACCATGAATACAATCAAGCGGTTGAAGCTATCGGCCGGACTCAGCCTGATGTTGTAGGGCTTACTTTCCGTTGGCGTCGCCATTGCCCCGGCCACTGCAGCGCCCATTACGCTCTCCTTCATCGGAACCGTAATCAATGTCGGTAATAACCTGGGTACCAACACCTTACAGTAGCGGCCAAACATTGCGAAGTCCTATACGTTCAATGCAGCAGTTGGCGGCTAATTTTTGAGAATAGCAACGGAAACCTCGTCCGGGCTCAGGGGGCACTGAATAGTTTGACAGCAGTGCCGTTGCCGGCAGCCGTCCTCTTCGTTTGTGGTTGGTCTGGTCTATCTGGTTTGTGTTGTTGCTTGACCTAGAGAAACCAAACAAACCAATTAAACAAGACAACCCAAACAGACTAAACAAACGAGACAGACCACACAACGGTCTTCTTATGCTGGCTGACTTTTTCAGCATCCTGCTGTTGATTCATTACATCTGAGCATTTCCTTATGACCAGCAAGCTCTCTCTTGTCTTTAGCGCGGCCCTGGCCGTTGCCCTCTTGGGATACCTGTATTTTGACAGCTTGGCCTTTCTGTTCGGCCACTGGATCGGCAGCGAAGATTATAGCCATGGGATGTTTGTCCCTCTGATCAGTCTGTTCTTGATCTGGCAGGCACGCCATCGCATTGCTGCGGCCGGTATTGAAAACTCGTGGTGGGGCCTTGCTGTGATTTCGGCGGGACTCTTCCTCTACTGGATCGGCGAATTTGCCACGTTGTATGTCCTGCAGCATGTTTCGCTCTGGATGGTCATTGTAGGGTTGGTGATTGCATTAATCGGAGTCCGTGGGGCAAGGGCGATTGCCTTCCCTCTCTCATATCTTTTGACCAGCATCCCGTTGCCGGTTTTCTTGTATGCGAGTTTGTCGAGTCAACTACAATTGTGGTCCTCGGCTCTCGGAGTGGGCTGCTTGCAGCTAGTTGGCGTGACGGCCTTTCGCGAGGGCAATGTGATCGATCTGGGGCCAGTCCAACTTCAAGTGGTCGAAGCCTGCAGCGGCATTCGGTATTTGCTTCCTCTCACCTCCCTTGCGCTGCTCTGCGCCTATCTCTTCAAGGATCGGATGTGGAAGCGAGTGGTGCTCGTACTCTCGTCGGTTCCGATCTCCGTTCTCGTGAACGGTTTTCGCATCGGGATGATCGGAGTGCTGGTCGAATGGTACGGGCAGGGAGCCGCCGAAGGGTTCTACCATCTATTCGAGGGCTGGGTGCTGTTTATGGCAAGTTTGGGCCTGCTGATTCTGGAGATGTTGGTGTTGGCCGGCATAGGGTCGAAGGGAGATCGATCGTCCTTTCTCAATCGATTCACCTGGGCCAACCGATCTCCTGATCCCACCCCTGTTGCCGGCCTGCAACCTCCTCCCCTCCAACTTCTAACCTCTACCCTCCAACGTTCCCAATACCCTCACGTCTCCAACAGGCTATTCCCCGGTCCCGCCTATCTCTGCAGCGTCGCTCTTCTTGTTCCTGTTGCCTTCGCCTCGACACTTATGGTGGAGCGTGAAGAGGTTTCGCCGCCCCGAGCCATGTTTGTCGATTTTCCCATGAAGCTCGATGGGTGGCTTGGTACCTCACTCACATTAGAAAAGCAGTACATCGACGCGCTTCGTTTCGACGACTATCTGTTGGCCGATTATCGATTCGGTGACGGGCAGCCAGTTAATTTGTATGCCGCCTATTATCGGTCGCAGAGAAAGGGCCAATCGGCCCACTCTCCTCAAAGTTGCCTCCCAGGCGGCGGTTGGGAAATCTCCTCATTGAATAGTATGGACTTGCCGGCGAGCTCCGGGATGGTTCGGTCGCTGCATGTGAATCGAGCCTTGATCCAGAAGGACAGCCAGAAACAAATCGTCTTGTACTGGTTTAAGCAGCGCGATCGGATTCTCAGCAATGAATATCTGGTGAAAGTGTATTTGTTCTGGGATGCCTTGTCGCGGGGGCGCACCGATGGAGCGCTCGTGCGAATCATCTCGCTCGTTGGCCCTGGCGAAACCGAGGACATCGTCGATCAACGGCTGCTCCGGTTCGTTTCGACCATCGAGCCTGAGCTGGCTCGCTATGTGCCGGACTGAAGGGAAGTTAGAGGGTGGAGGGGGGAAGAACGTTGGAGGTGGTGGGAGGGGTTGAGATTGAGGTTAAGGTTGAGGTTGAGGGAGGAGAGGCTCCTGAGTTTCGATCCGGCCTCTCACCTCTGACCTCAAGCCGCCGGAGGCGAGACATCGGAGTGCGCAGCGATGAATAGTGAGCTCTTTTTCAGTTTCATGACTTCGCTGCTCATTTGCATGGCGTTGATTCCGCCCTTGCGTCTGCTGGCTGGTCGGTTCCATATCATGGACCAACCAGGGGAGCGCAAAGTCCATCAATATCCTGTCCCGACGGTTGGTGGCATTGCGTTTGCGCTTGGAGCTTTTGTCAGCATTCTGTGGTGGGGACCCAAAAACAGCACCACATTCTCGGTACTCCTTGGCGGATTGATTATCCTGGGATTCGGCGTGTGGGACGATCGGGTGAGTCTCGGCTACCGGATTAAGTTACTGGGGCAGGTGGTGGCGGCTTTTGTGGTCGTTATTATTGGAGGGATCCGATTCGAAAGCATCCCGTTCCTGCTCGATGCTGAACTGCCGATGTGGATCGGGATTCCCGTCACGGTGTTCTTCCTTGTCGCCGTCTCGAATGCGGTGAATCTGACGGACGGCCTCGACGGACTCGCCGGCGGGCTTTCCTTCCTGACCCTTTGCGGGATTGCTTACCTGGCGTACCTCTCTAACGATTCGACGGTCCTATTGCTGACGGTCCCGTTCCTAGGAGGCGTCTTGGGGTTCCTGCGCTATAACACCTATCCGGCTCGAATTTTCATGGGAGACGGTGGCAGTCAGTTGCTTGGCTTTATCATGGGCGTGCTGGCCATCCTCCTGACCGATTCGACCAGAGGGCCGTTCAGCCCAGCCTTGTCACTCTTTCTCTTAGGGTTGCCATTTCTGGATACGCTTGGCGTGGCCGGACAACGACTGGCCGAAGGACGTTCCCCCTTTATTGGCGATCGCAAACATGTTCACCACAAGCTGATGACGGCCGGCTTGTCCCACTATGAAGCCGTCACGGCGATTTACGCTATTCAGGCAGGGATGGTGGGGTTGGCCTTTCTGCTTCGATGGCAGTCGGATACCCTGATTGTGCCGATCTATCTCATCCTGGCCGGCACCGTCCTGGCCCTCTTTATCGCCGCAGGGCATGGACTGATTCCCACCCCGGCCCCGCAGAGTACACGCGTTCGTTCGGACAGGTGGCTTTCGGTTGCTCTCAGTGTTTCTTGGTTGCGCAATCTGCCGATTCGATTCTTGGCCACGGTGGTCCCTCTGTTTCTCATTGCCTCGATCTTTCTTCCTGCGCACGTACCCGATGATGTGGGCTATCTGTCCCTGGCCATGTTTGGCATTGTTTTACTCGGCCTCTCGCTCCTGCCATGGCTGGCTCCATACTTCGTGCGCGGGGGGCTCTACATGGGTAGTACGTTTTTATTGTATGTCAGTGATGCATCGTGGATGCAGGCAGTGGCTCCGATCCCATTGACCTACCACATCTTGTTTGGCGCGATGGCTGTCATGGTATTGCTCAGCATGCGATTCGACAGTCAGAGTCGGTTTCAGACGACGCCGCTGGATTATCTGATGGTGTGTCTGGCCGTGATCTTACCGTTCCTTCCGGAAGTGCGCACGGACATCTCGGCGTTCGGTCTCTTTGCGGCCAAACTGATCGTGTTGTTCTTCTCGTTCGAGCTGCTGTTGCACGCGTTCTCGAATCATGTGAAGCAACTCGGACTGGTATCCCTTTGGGTCTTGCTCGGATTGGCGATTCGGATGTGGCTCTAAGAGATGGCTTGAGGTTGGAGGGTGGAGGATGGAGGCGGGGGGAGGCATGAGGGTGGCGGCGAAAGGTTGGAGGGGGAAGGGGGAAGAAGGATGGAGGCACGACGGGGGACGCTCCTGAGTTCTAATCGGGCCTCAGGCCTCTCATCTCCAACCTCAAGCCGCCGGAGGCAGCAGGGGAGACGGGGAACGTTGGAGGCAGGAGGGGAGAGGGAAGAAGAAGGTTGAGGTTGGAGGCAGGTTTGAGGATGGAGGTTAGAGGCTGAAAGCTGAAGGCTGAGATCGACTAAACACGGGAGCGGCTCCTGATTTCTAGTCCGGCCTCAAACCTCTAGCCGCCGGAGGCAGCAGAGGAAAGAGGAAGGTTCAGGTCAAGGTTAAGGTTGAGGGGGGGAAGGGGAAAGTTAGAGGCTGAGGCCAAACCATTCCGGACGGCAGAGGTAACACCATGAACTACCGGAACATCATCATAGTGGTTGTGGCGGTCTTGCTCGTCGCTTGCGGTGGGCCGGAGGAGCGGAAGGCCAAGTACCGTGCGCGGGCGCAAGAATACCTTGAAGCCGGCAACTATCCAAAAGCTCGGGTAGCCCTTCGCAATGTCCTCAAAATCGATCCGAAGGATGCCGATGCCTATTTTCTGTTTGCGCAAGTCGAGGAGAAGGAAAAGAACTGGCGAAACGCCGTGGGGCTATACCAAGAAGTGGTACAGCTTGTTCCTGATCATACCGGCGCGCTGATCGCGCTGGCGAAGTACTATCTCGAAGCCCGTCTGACCGAGCAAGTCGTCTCAACGGCAGACAAGGTGCTGGCGAAAGATCCGCAACATCCTCAAGCGAATGCCCTCAAGATTGCAGTGTTGGCTGTTGAGGGGAAACTCCCTAATGCGATGACCAAAGCCGAGGCTCTGCGGTCGCAATTTCCGACCGAGCCCGACGTGGCGGTCTTGCTGGCCACGCTCTATAGCCAACAGCAGCGCTATCGCGATGCGGAGGCCACGTTGCGGCGGGCGCTGGATGCTCATCCGAAAGACATTGATCTCCTGAACAATCTGAATACGATCCTGGTTCAGGCGAACGATATGGCCGGTGCGGAGACGGTGGCTCGCCGCATGATCGAGGCGGAACCCACCCTGTTCGATCACCGGCTCAGGTTGGCCCGGCTCTTCGACGCACAAGGCGCACATGAGAAGGCGGAGAGGGTCTTGCGCGAGGCCATTGCGCTCGATCCGAATAGTGAGGAACGCCGTCTCCTGTTGGCAGATTTTCTCAGTACCAGGAAGGACCATCCTGCTGCAGAGCAGGCACTCCTGGAGGCTGCGACCCAGTTGCCGCATTCGATGAAGATCCAATTCGGACTTGCGGCGCTGTATCTCAAGAGCGGGCAGGATGCCAAGGCGCGTGAGCAGTATGCCGCACTGATCGAGAACAACAAGGAGAAGCCGGCCGCCCTCGAAGCCAAGGTCAAACTGGCGGAGATAGATCTTATCTCAGGCAAACAGGCGGAAGCAGAGCGACAGGTGCAAGAGGTTTTGAAGGAGAATCCCCGTTCGTCAGATGGGCTGATCCTCTCGGGCCGTATGGCGTTGGCCCGGCGCAACGGGAAAGATGCAATACAGGCGTTTCGAACCGTGTTGCATGACCAGCCGGAGTTGGCAACCGTGCATTTCCTGCTCGGCCAGGCCTATCTGCTGATCGGAGAGAAAAATCTTGCGAAGGAAAGCTTCGAGCACGCAGTGGCGCTCTATCCCGGGCAGGTCGATGCCAGACGATCGCTTGCAGCGCTGGAAAGCCAAAGTGGTCGTCACCAACAGGCCCGCGCTCGACTCGACGACTTGTTAAAGCAACGGCCGAATGATTTGGCCGCACTCGACATGTTGATGATGGTTGATCTCGTGACGAAAAACTGGGTTGAAGCGGAACGCACGTTAGAGCGCCTCCGCACCGCATCGAAAGACAGTGCTGTCGCCTTCATGGCGGAAGGACGGTTGCGTCAGGAGCAGGGTCAATTCGACAAAGCCAGCGCGGCGTATGAGCGTGCGACGGCTCTCGCCCCAAACGATCCAGAGCCGCTGCTGTCTCTGGTGAAACTGGATGTCGCGCAAAGCCATGCCGATCGCGCGAGGGCTCGGCTCGATGCGTTGCTTGCCACGCGGTCGGATCATCTGTTTGGGCATGGGCTACTAGGCGAGGTGCTGACCCTCACCGGCCACCCCCGGGAAGCCGACGCCCAATTTCGAGAGGCTTCCCGCGTGAACCCCAAATGGATCACGCCGTGGCTCGATTGGGGAGGTTTGTGGCTGGCACAGAAGCAGCCGGACCAGGCAGTTCAGGTGATTCAAGCCGGTCTGAAAGCCAACCCGGACAGCGAGGAGTTGCACATGCTTCTGGCATCGGCCTATTCTACTCAAGGCCAGATCGATCCTGCTATCACCGCCTATGATGGAGCGTTGCGACTGAATCCTCGTAACGTGCTGGCTGCGAACAACCTGGCCGTCTTGCTGGTTGATTACAAGGGAGATCCACAGAACTTACAGAAAGCGTTTGCCCTCAGCCGTGATTTCGAGAAAGATGCCCCGCTTCCGCTGTTTCTGGATACGCTGGGATNNATTCAAAATGGGGCAACAGGAAGAGGCGCTTCGTCTAATGAAGGACGCGGTCGGCAAATCGCCGGAAGTCCCAACGCTGAACTATCATCTCGGGATGGCCTACTACCAGTCTGGAAAGACAGCTGAAGCCCGTGCCTACCTTTCGAAGGCTCTGAAGAGTGCTGAGGCGTTTCAGGGACGTCAAGAGGCGGAACAGATCTTGTCTCAAATGAGGGGATAAAACAAAGTCTATGTCTCGTTACATTCATTCGATTTTGCATGCCGTGGGAGCCGTGGTCCTGGTCGTCACGGTCATGGCGGGAGGCACATTGTTCCTCGCTTCAGAAGATGTCAGGGGAGCCCAGGAAACACCGCCAGAGACCGATCCAGGCTATCGCCTTGGAGCGGAAGATGTCATGCTGATTTCCGTGTGGAAGGACGAGCATTTGACCAAGGAGGTTGTAGTGCGTCCGGACGGAATGTTTTCCTTCCCCCTGGTCGGCGATGTGCAGGCAGAAGATCGAACGGTCGAGGAGATTCGTGACGATCTTGTGAAACGGCTGACGAAATACATTCCGAATCCGAATGTGTCAGTGGCGGTCATGAAGGTGCTGAGCTACAAGGTCTATGTCGTCGGACGCGTCAATAAGCCCGGTGAATACTTGATCGGCCACTACACGGATGTGCTCCAGGCCTTAAGCTTAGCTGGAGGGTTGACGCCCTTTGCGGCAGAAAACGACATTAAGGTGATCCGGCGGGTCAAAGGGCAGCAACAGGTGTTTCCCTTTCGATATGGCGATCTCCGAAAGGGAAACGATCTGGAGCAGAATATCCTCTTGCAGCGCGGCGACGTCGTGATGGTCCCCTAGGAGAATGTGGAAACAACCCACAAGCCTTCTTGGGGAGGTTCAGGTTGAGGTCGAGCGGAAGATTCAGGTTCAGGCCTAGGTTAAGGTTGAGCCGAAGCTCAGAAAAAATGGGCAGAACTCCTCTCAGCCTCAACCTTAGCCTTAACACCGGTCTCAGCCTTCTTGAGGAGCTGCAGGCTAGATCCTTTGTGGGGTTTTTGCGCATCAGGATGAGGGGGGCACTGTGTGGCTTTGCACGACGATGGTGTGTCTATCAGATTATCATTCTGGTTGGGTTGTTCTGTGGAGTGCAACTTTCAGCAGTTTGGGCGGCTGAGTGGTCGCTTTTCCCGTCGATCGGAGTTAAGGGCTTGTACAACAGTAACTTGATTTTGACTACGTTGCCGCACAGCGAGACCTACGGCTATTGGGTCTCACCGGTGGCCGAGTTTTCCGGAAAAACAGAGCGTCTGGAGGTGAGTGGTCGGGTCGCTGCCGATTTCGTGTCATACTATGGAGGAGTGGAGACTCAATTTACCAATATCTTTCTTCCGTTGACCTTGCGCTATAAGACCGAGACGGATCTGCTGGGCTTTACCGGCGGATTCATTCGTGACAACACGTTGATGAGCGAACTGCTGACCACCGGAGTGGTTCTGCGCTTTACACAACGGAACCAATGGACGGCCAACCCATCCTGGACCAGGAGCCTCACTGAGAAACTGTCTGTCCAATCCAGTGTTCAATTGTCTGACACCACCTATGAGAATGGTTTAAGGCTTGGCCTGATTGACTATCAACTCTTTGGCGGTTCCGGCGGGTTGCTCTATCAAATGACCGAACAAGATCAAATCCAATTGGCCGGCTCGTACGTTAATTTCCATACGACCAACGCACCCTTGCCATTCCGCGCCAGTTTCCCGGGTGCGAACCTGAGCCTGATCCATGCCTTCACAGAAACGCTGACAGGAACGGCCCATGGTGGACCCAGTTTTGTGAGTTCAACTAACCAGACAGCCGGTGACAGCAGCAAGGCTCAGAGCACCGTCTGGTTGTTCGGGGCGAATCTCACAAAGAAGTTTGAGAGCACGTCTATCCAAGTGAACATCGAACGGAATATTGTGCCGAGCGGATTCGGCCTTCTCATTCAAACGGATCGTGCTGGTCTAACCGTTTCTCATGATCTTACCGAAACCCTGACTGCTTCTTTCAATGGATCCGGCTATCTCGTCTCAGGTATCACGAAGCGCGCAACAGGCGGCACCTTCACAGAGAACCGTTACTATTCTGCCAGCCCTACGATCGCCTGGAAATTTCTGGAGTGGTGGAAGCTTGAGCTGTCCTATACTTATGGACGTCGCGAAGTGGCCGGCTTCTCAGATGCAGCCATGTCCAATGCCACGATGTTTATGCTCACGTACTATCCTCCGAAACTGGCGTTTTCCAACTAGGATTTTTCATTTATGACTACTCAGCTGCACTCACAAGCATCCGAACCGGTCCAGAGTCTTCAAGACTATCTGGCTATGTTTCATCGCCGACGGACGCTGATTGTCCTGGCTGGTGGCGTGCTGTTGGGCCTCAGCCTCGCTGCCGCATTCCTCTGGCCTGCGACCTACAAATCCATGGCGACCATTCTGATCGAAGAACAAGAAATTCCGTCCGAACTCGTGCATTCGACGATTACCAGTTATGCCGATCAGCGCATCGAAACGATCAAGCAACACGTCATGAGCCGGACGACCTTGTGGAAGGTCGTGGAACAATACAATCTCTACCCGGACCTGCGTCGAACCAACCCCGCCGAAGAAGTCGTGAAGCGGTTCACCAAAGACATCACGGTCGACGTGATCAGCGCCGACGTCGTGAACAAGCACACCCAAAGTCCGACGAAGGCCACGATCGCGTTCACCGTGGCGTACCAGAGCAACTCGCCTGACTTGGCCCAGAAGGTGGCGAATGAGCTGACCAGCTTGTTCCTGGGCGAGAATCTGAAGAGTCGAGAACGGCAGGNNTTCTCCAGCAGGAGGCGGAGAATCTTTCCAAGCACATCGGCGAGGTGGATGAAAAGATTGCCAAGTTCAAGCACCAGGCGAACAGTGCCTTGCCGGAACTGATGCCCCTGAATTTGCAGCTCCTGAGTCAGTCCGATCGAGAACTGATGGACATCGACCAGCAGATTCGAACCCTCGAGGAACGCAAGAACTATCTTGATGGTGAACTCGCCACGATCAAACCGAATACCCCGATCATGTCCGTGACTGGAGAACGCATCCTGGACTCAGCCGAGCGCTTACGCGCCCTGCGCGCGCAATATGCCGGAACCTCGGCCAATCTGACTCCCGACCATCCCGACATTCTGAAGATGAAGCAGGAGATCGAGGCCTTGGAGAAGGAAACGGGGCAGCCTCCCGAGATCGAGGAAGCGACCAAACAACTCATCGACGCCCGCGCTTCGCTTGCCACCTTCTCGGAGCGCTTAGGCAAGGATCACCCCGACGTCGTGCAAGCCCGTCGCACGATTGAAGCCTTGGAACAGGAAGTTCGACAGCTCGGCTCTGTCCCTCTTCGAAGGCCCATGCTGAGGCCGGAAAACCCCGCCTATATCAATCTCCAGGCTCAGCTCAATTCCGCGACCTCCTCCCTGGATGCCTTGCGGGCGACTCGCACGGCTGTGAAGCGGCGACTCCAGGACTATGCCACCCGCCTGGAACGGACTCCGGAGATAGAGCCTAACTATCTCTTCCTGACGCGCGATCGCGACACCTCCGGACAGAAGTATCAGGACATCCGGTCCAGGCTGCTGGAAGCCAAGGTTTCGGAAGGCCTGGAGATTCAACGCAAGGGCGAACGGTTTTCTCTCATCGATCCGCCCAGCTTGCCGGAGAAGCCGGACAAGCCCAACCGGCCCGCCATTGTGCTTCTGGGCTTTATTCTGGCCCTCGCCGGCGGAATCGGCTCCGGCGCCGCCGCGGAATCGCTCGACCATTCGATTCGTACGCCGAAACAGCTCGCGCAGTTGACCCAGTTGTTTCCGCTGGCGGTGATTCCCTTCATGCCGAACGAACAGGATCTCTCTTGGGCCGTGACGCGCCGGCGCCTCCTTAAGGGAGCCGGAGTCGGCGCGCTCGTGGCGATTATCGCGCTGCTGCACGTATTCGTGGTGCCGTTAGATGTGCTGTGGTTTGCCGCACTCAGGCGGTTTGGCATAGAGTCGCCCTAGCATTTAAGGAGAAGTTTAAGGTTAAGGATCAGGTTTAGGCTGAGGGGAAGGGTTCGATCTAGGTTAAGGTTTAGGCCAAGCTCGGAAGCAACGAGCCGAAACTTCCCTCAACCTCGACCTGAGCTTGTTTGGAGGACCACATGGACCGATTTCGGACTGCGCTGCAGCTGTATAAAGACCAACAGAGTCAGCCTGGCACCAGGGCACAAGCCAGCAAGGCTGCCGGCGGCCAAACCTTGTCCCCCCCCATCGTGTATACCAGGACGCGGTCGCTGAATATTTCACGCTCTGTGCTTCGTCAGCGGCGAGTCATGGCTGCCTATGACGGGGGACCGTTTGTCGACGCCTTTAAGATTTTGCGGACCCAGGTCATGCAGCGCCTTCGAGAAAATAATTGGAATGTGTTGGGCGTCACCAGTCCTGGTCACGGTGAAGGCAAGACGTTGACTGCGGTGAACTTGTCGGTGAGTCTTGCGATGGAGACGGCTCAGACGGTGCTCCTCGTCGACGCCAATCTCCGTCACCCCAGCGTCCATGAGGTCTTTGGCCTCGATGAGTGCCCCGGCCTCGCCGACTACCTGCTGGATAACCAGCCGCTTGAAGATCTCCTGGTACATCCGGGGATCGGCCATTTTGTCTTACTACCGGGAGGACGGGCTGTTTCCAATTCGACTGAAATCCTCACGTCGCCCAAAATGCTTGCCTTAGTCGAAGAGCTGAAGCATCGCTACCCGTCGCGGATCGTGATTTTCGATCTTCCCCCACTGCTCCACACGGCTGATGTGCTGGCGTTTGCTCCCTATACGGACGCGCTGCTCCTTGTCGTGGAGGAGGGGAAAACCACGGCGGAGGAAGTGCAGCGCGCCTTGTCGCTGGTCAAGAATTCCCGTCCCGTGTTGGGCACGGTGCTGAATAAGGCCGGGCACTCAGCCGCGACTCCTGCGAGCATGAAACAGCTGCTGTCCCTATAGCGCGGAGCACACTGAGGCGAGATCGCGAGCACGGCATGTACGAATCATTCTACGGACTTCGGTCCAAACCTTTTGCACTCTTACCGGATGGGGAATCGCTCTATCCTGGATCGACGCATCGCACCGCCTATAGCCTCCTGGAATACGGGCTGATCAACGAAGCGCCCTTCATGGTCCTGACCGGTGAACCGGGCATGGGCAAGACGTCTCTCCTGCGAAAGCTCATGGCAGAGCATCACGACACCTACTCGATCGGGTTTGTGACCAATGCGCGCTATGACGTGGAGCACCTCTTGCCATGGATTCTCCTGGCGCTGGGCCTCAGCCACACACGATTGGATCCCGTGGAAGCCTATCACACGTTTTCAGAATTTCTGAATCGGGAATCGAAGCGGAACCGTCGCGTGGTCCTCATGGTGGACGAAGCGCAAAGCCTGGGGACCGAGCTGCTGGAGGAATTGCGGCTCCTCTCCAATATGAACGACGGCAAGGCGCTCAAGCTGCAAATTATTCTGTCCGGACAACCGGACCTCCATACGCTCTTGCAACGGATCGACATGACCCAATTCGCCCAACGCATCGTCGTCGATCATCACCTCGAACCGTTCACTGAAGAGGAGACCAGCAAGTATATCAGCCATCGATTGCAGAAGGCCGGCAGCGATCTGACCGTCTTCACCACTAAGGCGTGCTCACTGGTGCATCGGTTGAGCAAGGGCATCCCTCGTCTGATCAATCAGATCTGCGACATCTCACTGACGTATGGTTTCGCGGAGCAGACCGGCTTCATCACGCGTAAGCTGGTCGCCCAAGCGGCTCTCGATCGAAGCAGAGGCGGGATTCTCCCACTGAGCGGGATAGAAGAACTCAGTACGCTGGTGGCTTCCGCAGACGATCCAGATGACATTCCCGTTCCTGTTCCGCTGCCTCAGCGGAACGTTCCGTCGTTTGAGGGGGACGTACCGGCGCCGGAATCCCGCGTCAACCCATCGGCCGTATCCCCTGATGTCTTGTGCAGCCAGGGCATGGCGCTGAGACAAGAGGGGCGCTTCAAAGAGGCCATTGAGGCGTTCGAGCGAGCCAGCCACGCGCCATCCTATTGTCTCACGGCCTCGGCACAAGCCGGGCTCTGCTACACGGAGATGGGGGAACACCATGCCGCCATCAAGGCGTTTCGCACGGCCTTGAGCGACCAGTCCGCATCTCGGGATGAAGTCATCAATGTGCAGTACTTCCTCGCACGCACCCTCGAATCCGTCGGAGAGGTCGAAGAAGCGGCAACCCTGTATCAGCGCATGGTCCGCATCCGTCCGAACTTTAAAGACGTGGCCGCTAGAATGAAACAGCTGACTGTGCCGCCGCAACCTCTCAACAATTGGACACGCTCAGCCGGCACCACTGGCTCGTGGTTCAGTCATGTCCTCGAGAGCCTGCATCAACTTATCAACACCCGCAGATAGCCGGCTCACGGTCCTCGTCGAAGGTGGACCGTTCCCTCCCCCTCGTCTTACCACGCGCCCTATTTCCCCTGCGCATCTGCCGTACAGACGTCTGACCTCAGCGCGCGCGACCTACGGAAGATCTTCGGAATGAACCGGCTGGCTTGCCGGAGAATGGCGTGGAGGGTGCTGACATCCAGCCGGGCGTGCGCAGGAATAATCAAAACTTACGCTCCTCCGGTCCCATGCATTTCAGCTTCAAATGGATACCCCGCTGGACGACGACGAGAAACCAATGGGGTTGAGCCTCGCGACGATCTCATACCCTGACAGCCTACGAGGCTTGGGCGCATGTGGGATCGACTTCAACGGTAATGACGAGAGGTGGGAGTTCCCGCAAGGCGAAGGTTACGGGCGTTTCCCCCTCGAGATGCAGGGTCTTCGTGGATGGAAAAGTCATTACATCACCTCTAGCACAAGTCTTAATAATTTCCACGGTCTGCTATTGTCAGTCCGATGCGGTCCTAAATCAGATCGAGAACAGAATTTCTTGACCAGGGGGTGGGTGGAAGTAATTTCGTCGATCGAGGTCGGAGATTCAATCCGAGAGTTGAGTGAAGATCCTCTCACGAGGATTGCTTCCAGATGGTAAAAGATTGACGTCTTCGACAATAGACTTGCGGACGTATTTACCAGGAGATTTTAGTCGATGAATAAGGAATCTTTACGGATAAGACGAAGAAGATGACGAGAATGACGAAGGGAATGCGTACTAATATCAATTTTGCGCTAGGCCTCGCGCTAAATCGGTTGGCCAGCCTTGCGATTCCTCAAGCAATCACGAGTGCGAGCAAAGTGTAGACCAATGCGACCATGGTCATAACAACGGCTTGGATAGACCTTTCAATGCACCATTCAGAATCTGTATTGTTATCATACTACAAATCGTATGTCTAAGAGAGGAGGGCAGTGGAAAAAAGGCGCGATTCCTGCGGCCAGCCGTGCGCGCTGGCCTGCTCATTGGCGCAATACAGTCGGGCGGCCTGGTCTCGACGGAGTCGGGCGCCCATCCGAAGAAACGGACTAATACATATATTCCTGACTCTTCTCCTTGGTGAGTGGGTAAACGAAGCGCGAGAAACGGCATCTTCGTGGGAAGAGGGGCGTGAATTCTGTGTGTGCCGGGGTCTGGAAATCTGGCATGATTGCCGGATGCGAACACACCG
>PLBR01000080.1 GCA_003135435.1 Nitrospira sp.
GGGTCCTCAAAGAGGATTTTTCCGGTCGGGGCGGTCGTGCTGCAGGCAGTGCCGGCTACACAGAGCAGGGCCAGAAGCAGCGAACGACTGTGAGACAGTTTCCGCGCTGAATAATATTGTGATGAAGGAGCCATAGGTAAGTGTGAATCTAGCACAGGCGATCGGTCATTGCTAGCGAGACAGGCGGGACGAGTGAGATGGGCCGCAGCGGATGGGTCGCCGGGATCCGCTCCTCCGGCGAGAGATAGCTGAACATCCCGGCTTGCTTTTTTTCTCGCCTGAAAGAATTACTCCATGCTGAGTGACCACTTTTGGTCTGGATTAGGTCTCCGGACTAAGCCTCTTGACAAACCTCTGCCAACTGTCATCGCAAAGCTTCTTACCGCCCCTCTCGCCAGCGAAGACCTCAATTCCAGCGCGGCTGACTTCGAGTCGGCACACGAACTTGTGCGCTTTGTCGTACCCCCAGATTTTGATCGGTTTGTTTCCCAGTCTCATATCCTCTGCTGATAGATACGCGCTACGCTTGTGGTTCGTATTTTTCATGTTAGTTCTCCAAAGCCTAACGATTGAGTGTGTCGACCGGCATAGTTCGCCCTGACAAACTGCACATTGGTGCGTGATTGTCGCGTGCTTCCATCCATGTGTCAATCCAGGTAGAGGGAGACACGTCCCCCGCGCGCAGCATGAAAGTGATGTCCTCGATTGAGCTCTCCAACGCAACGCCGACCGCTTTTTCCCCATCGAGTTTGCCTGAGTTACTCCATGCTGAATGACCAATAAGCGCGTTACTCGACCACATTCCCATTGGGGTCATACAGCCGAAGCATCGAAGACATTCTATGTACCGCCTGTGGATCAGCAGAGATATCGCTCTGAAACTTTGCCACACCTTCGCTGAACTCACGACAGAATACATCGACCTGAAGTTGAAGCCTTGTGCCGTGCAGGTTGCAATGAATGCGGCCAACCACAGAACCGGGAGGTAGTACAACGAACTGAAAACTGTCTAGAAGTTAATGAGCCTGCTGTTCCGTGATTTCTTCGCGGCCCTCATGCAGAAAGGCACAGCGAAGTGCGTAGCAGTCGGTACCGCTCAGGAACACTGTGCGCTCGTGGTCCGGTCCGATACAATGGACATAATGGTGAGCAACATATCGATCGAACCACGCGATATAGCGTGCTTTCGACACGACCGTGGGGTCAACGATCCACCCACAGATGTCTGGAAAGTTCAGCGTAGTGGCTAATGCCGCATAGTAGTTCCCCGCCACAAGCGAAGCCTCTACCGAACGTATAAGGTGATTCATTTCGTGATTCTGGCGTGCCTTCAACCACGTGTCAACGCGTAACCAGCGCGCAGGGTCGGCCTGCTATACGGACCGGCATAGCGCCATGATCGCTGCGAGGATTTGAAAGCCTTGATCAGCGTATCCTCGGGGTTATGCACTCGTCTCCATCCAGATTCGGAGATACGTTGAGAACAGAGGCCAGGGCATAGTAGGCCGCCCGATCCGGCGCTAGCCGGATGGGCGGGAATGCCCCCGTCTCAGTAACACGGGGGCCTACGGATACATAAACGAGTGGTCCATAAATCATCTGGTTTATGACCATGTCTGCGCCTCCTCTCATCCGCTGATCTGGCGCATACTTCACGCACGAGAATTCGACACCCTTTGTAGACAGGCCGTTTAGACTGGCTCGCGCTTGCTCGGGCCGACCCTCACATAGGATCTGGACCCGTTTATGGGGGGGCAGGTCACTGCGTCGCGCGCAATATCGCGGAATCGACCCAGCGATCAAGGCAGCAGACGGCGCACATGGTGATTCCGATTGGCCTCGATCATGGCATCCTCGATATTGCCGCAGTTCAGACAGCGCACAGATTCGAACCGTTCGGTCGTACTATGGGGATCTAACGTCTGTTCCGGTACCACGCTCCCGTGACATCGTGCACACTTCATAACAGCCTCTCCGTGAGTGCCTCGTTTACACCACTGCCTGTTTCGACGGTTTATGCTGTCGATCTCCCCCCGTGACATTAGAGGGAGTCCCCTGTTCGTTCACATGATCCTCCCGTCGGTTCGCGCGATTTCTTCCTGTGCACAGATCTCCTAATCAGCTCTGCGAGCCCCTCATCACTGCTGGAAACTCTCCCTAGCCCTGGTACAGAAATCGAGGGCCGGCCACCCTCCTCAACACCACGCCGGCAAGCTGGGCTCATTCAGGCAATCATCCGCCACAGGTCTATCCTGGTTCCTTGTAATAGAATAGCTACTATTCAAATTATGTAGAGATAATATAACGTCTACTTGACAGTATTAATATACTTATCCTATCATTCTCGCGTTTTACGCATGGGGCCCATAAACAAAATAGGAGGTCACGCATGAAACGCATCGGGAGGTTTGGGGTAGCCGTGGCGCTGCTCCTGTCATTCGGCTTGGGATCGTCCGCGTGGGCGGATGACCAGAAGATGTTGGACGTCATGCTCAAGAAGGGAATCATCACGCAACAAGAATATGATGACCTCCTGAAAGAAGCAGCGGAGGGGCCGAAGCCGCCTGCGCAGAGCGAACCGAAGCCTTCGGTTTTCGATGACCTTCAGAATGCAATTGAGGCACAAAAAGCGGCTGATCAGCAGCGAGCGGCGCTGGATAAGCAGGCCATCGAGGAAGGCAAGAACAAAGGGTGGATGGGTGCGGTGAAAGACGGCTTTACGCCGAAGGACACGGAATATCAGGTGGCGCCCGCTTCCGTGATGCTGCTGAATCTGCACCGGTCTGAGCGGCTCGGTTTCCACTTGCACAATATTCAGATGCAGTACTATGACCAGCCCCATCAGGCTGGGGCCACGGGAACTAACAATAGCCAATTCAAAATCAACACCGCCGAGCTGGAAGGCTCCGGCTACCTCTTGCCAGGTCTTATATACGCGCAGGTGGTCGTCGACGCCCGAGATACGGCAGGCCGCGGGCTTGGCGATTCTATTGCGAAGAATATCCCCCCTGGCAACAATGCGCCGCAGGGCATCCTGCGCGACGCATTCGTCGACTTGATGGTAAAAGGAGAAGAAGCGTTCGTCCGGGTGGGCCAGTCCAGGGTTCCTTTCGGCATCGAGGCGCAGACATTCGGAGGCCTCTTGCCGTTTATCAATCGTGCCTTTATAGACTCGAAGGTCACCCGGAATGCGTCATCTGTCTTTGGTGCTGATGTCAATCGATATTCAAATGCCGAATTTGTTCAAGAACGGGACCTTGGGATCCAGTTTAGAGGGCACCTGGGTGGGGGGATGTTTACCTATGGGCTTGGCTTCTACAACGGCGCTGGGATCAATGTCAACGACACGAATAGCTCCAAGGATTTCATCGGGCGTCTCGGCTTCAACCCTCACCCTGGTCTGCGGTTTGGCTTTTCCGCGTATCAGGGTACCCAGGTTGATATCCGGCAGTCGAGTGGGGTGCGCAACCGGCTGGGGGGCGATTTCGAGATCACCCATGATCTCGTCCCGCGGCTCCACATCATGGGCGAGATGGCCGATGGAAGGGATGAACACATCCACCGGTTCACGTACTACGTGCAGGCCATGTTTGAAGTCATGCCACAGGGAACCCCCACCGCACCAATGCTCTTAGTGAAGGCGCGGTACGATGAACTTCGGGATAATCTGGGCGTGGGGGATAACAACTATATCCGGAGGACCTATGGGGTTGACTACTTCTTCCTGAACGGCGTCAAAATCGCCAGCGGCTTTTGGCAGCAGATCAAGCTCCAAGTTGACTATGAAATGCGAAGCCATACCGCCGCCACCGTTGCTTCATATAAGGCGGACTCATTCGCTCATGACATGGTCATCGCCCAGGTGGCGGTACGGTACTAATTATGATGGAGAGGTCTAAGCGGAGAGGGACAGCACTTATATGCCCGTCGTATCAGACGCTGTGCTGCTCGATATGAGATGTGGAAAATAAGGAGATCGGCTCGCAATTGAAGCGCGCAGGAAAGAGGGACGCCGATGGCTATCCAGTGCGAGAAATACAATCCGGGGGCAGGTGGCTGACATTCACGCGGGTAAGATGATGAGTTTGGTCACCATTCAGGTCGGAGACCATAGGCCCCTGTCCTCTATTACGAATGAAGGGGTCAAGGAGCTTCAGCTCAAGCCGAAGGACACCCTCACAGCGGTGGTGAAGTCCACCGAAGTCCTGTTGATCAAAGGCGGCCTGGGGTCGCTCAAGCTCAGCGCCAGAAATGAGCTAACAGGGCAGGTCGCGTCGGTGCAGAAGGGCCAGGCGATGGGCCTGGTCACTGTCTACGTCGGCACTCATCACTTTGGCGCCGCGATCACCCGGCAGGCCTTTGATGAGATGGGCTGGGCTGAGGGCGATACGGTGACGGTGGTTATCAAAGCCACCGAAGTCCTGCTGATGAAATAGGGAGTGCAGCTAGGAGGATGCCTCTCCTCCAAGCGGGCGGCGTGTGGGCACCCTCCTGAGGCACCCGCCCGCCACTGCAGATCCATCCTAAGGAGTACATGCGAGCCCCAAGAAGAGACCGGATGATCCAAGGGAGCGAAACGCGTTGCAGTCACCGCTGCAGTTGTCCGGGCGCACGTATGGGAAGTGCTCCTGCTGAGTACTGCAGAATGAGCATGTTCGCCTGATCAGGCATCTAAATCTTTTCTCGTTAGGTAGAGAAATTCCGTGACGCAGATGTGCCGCTGCAATTGACTTCTCTCGGCATTATTCCTAGCATGCTTCAAATTTCTTGCTTTCAAGGAGAAGGCCTATGCCCAAGCGCCCTCGTCCCACCATTATGGATGTGCCCAAAGATGTCCTGACTGCGCGTGAGGCTGCCCAGTACCTGCGTCTGACTCTGCCGACGTTCTACCGATACATGCGGCAGGGTAAAATTCCCCCTTCAAAGATTGGCGGTCGGTACCGATTCAAGAAGTCCCTGCTCGAACGGTGTTTAGGCGAGACGGTCGGTGGCGAGGATGTCAGCGCCCGCAACAAATTGGTCGGCAAGATTACGGCCATCAAGCGAGGAACGATCCTAGCACAGGTGAATCTAGATGTGGGCGAGCATAAGATTACTGCCGTGATCACCCGCGATGCCCTCGACGACTTTGGACTCAAGGTCGGAGATGCCGCCGTGGCCCTCATCAAGGCCACCGAAGTGATGATCATCAGGAAACGCTGAATCTGTCCTGCCCTGCTGTGCCCATTTAATTGGGGACAGCGGGTTCTCCATGTTGAGCATCTGATGACCCAAAACCCGAACAGTAGGCCAGCGAAGCGTGTGAAATAGGCAGCGTAGGACGTGACGGAGCATTGCACAGGAAAGCGACAGAAGGGACGAATCGAAAAGGGCAAAGGGGCCTCGCAGGGAGGCTCATTCTAGGAGGGACGCTAAAATGGCGCAAGGGCTGGATAGAGAAATGGTGGTATTTTTCTGAGCGAAACAACCTCAGGGTGAGACCTTCCAGGTCGTCCGTGGGGAGATGTCAAGATGGCCGGGGGACTGGGTTGTTCACGGTGCGAATTTCAACCCCTGTGACATCGGAAGAGTGCGTATTGGAGGGATGAGTTAATAAGAGAAAAGTCACACGAAAATTTGTCATGGCTTCCTTGTTTCTGGTTACGGTTCGGTTACGGTTTTGAACACGATCACCAATTTGTGCCCATCAGTTTCTTTCACAACACTTCCAAGTGAAGTCCATGAATTCATGAGGGTGGTGTCGTAATCTGCCGCTCTTGGTCGTCGCCGGGCATAACCGGCTCGGACGTACTGCAAAACTGCGATGTTAACCCTGATATGTTGGTATCGAGTTCCTAATTCTCTGGTTACGGTTTTGGGTACGGTTCGGTCATGGTTTTGGTCACGGTTGCCAATATACCTCCATCACCAATGATCTCACAGGCTTAATTAGTATGGTATCGACCCGGCTGATTGATTCGGACAGCCAAACGCCAGTGCTCAGATGTGTCCTGGTCGGGGACCCGATCAGGACTCGAACCGGAACGTGAGCCTCCCGATCTGATTGCGAATCAGCTGGCCAAGCTGTGCTCATTTTGTGCTCAACTCCACCTCACTCCAGCTCATTCCAGCCCACTCCAGCCAAAATTCGGATTTCGCGCAACTCTTGGCTGGAGTGGGCCTGAGTGAGTCTGAATAGGCTGGAGTAGGATTGTGGGAACGGTTTCCTAAACCGCAGGTCGTTGGTTCGATTCCAATCACCGGCTCCAAATAAATCGGGTGATTAGGTGGGGTACGTTAGCGAGCATCCAGCCCAGGTGTCACTCACGGTGTCATTGCGCCGTAGCGTGAGCAGCGATGCGGGTGACAGAAGGCCGGCCGCCCTAGCCTTGTCTCATTGACCTTGAGCAACTGGCGTGGCTTCTTTCGGTATCTGTCTCGTCACCAGACATTCGACTGACGCCTGCAGATGGTCCGGCGAGAGGTGTGCATAGCGCTGGACCATGGCCAAGCTTTTCCATCCCCCCAGTTGCATGATCGCCAGGAGATCCACGCCGGCCATGGCCAGGCGCGAAGCAAAGGTATGACGCAGGTCATGGAAGTGAAAGTTGTCTATGTGGGTGGCCTGCATGATGCTGGGGAAGGCTTTTCCCACCCAGCGATAGTCTGACTTGCCGGCGCTGTTAGGAAAGACGAGCGAATTGTGGAGTGGCCTGGGCAGACGATGCAGAATGTCGCGCACGACAGAGGTCATGGGAATATGCCGCGTGGATCCGTTTTTGGTTCTCGGAATCGTGAGTAATCCGGTTTTAAAATCGACATGAGTCCATTCCAGGGCCAGGAACTCTCCCTTCCGCAGACCGGTGTGCAACGCCAGTTCAATACGATCCCATTCTGCCTTTGAAGTTTTCGCCATGAGTCGTGCTTCCTCCTCAGACGACAGGTATCGAACCCGGCCACTCGGCTCCTGGAGGTTCCGCAACTTCCCGACCGGGTTTACCGCAATTTTCTCGTCGCGGATCGCCATATTGTAGAGGTGTTTGAGGAAGCCAAATTCACGATTCACCGTGCCGGGCTCCACAGCAAGCAGGCGTTCTACCCGGACGTGTTCGAGCATCGCGGCCGTGATATCTTGTAGCGCCAACTTGCCGAAACGCTCGGTCCAATTCCTGCCGAAGCGGATATCATCGCGATAGGACTTCTTTTGCCCTTGCCTCCTAGCGAGGTGCTCCTTAATCACGTCTGCCAAGAGAGGACGCTTCAATCTGACCTGTACGCGTGGACAGAATTTCTCGCTCCGCCGCTTTTCACTCTCGCGCTGTGCGAGACTCTTCGGTCCGACCTGTTCACGATGCAAATGGCCATAGGAGCACATCCAACGAATCCACCACTCTCCCCGCACCCGCTGCCGACTGGGTGAGTGGAGTACTTGACTGCCTCGTGCTGTTGCTCGCCAATAGACGCCTCGACTCCCAGAGTTGGACAATTTCATGGTCGCCTCATCCTTTTGACTTGAATGTGAGGCCCAAGCGATTTTTGCTTCCGACGTATATACGCTTGGTGTCGTAACTCGGCTGCTTTCTCAGGGTTCAAGATATTCCATTTGCGCGAGCGTGCCCGCTGTGAGCATTGGGTCGTACAGTACGCCTGTCGTTTGTGTTTGAAATACAGCTTCTTGCACTCCGCGCAGTGCTGGAGGCGCGGGCCATAGAACGTCAAACACTTTCGAACGATGTGCCAGAACGTCGCCTCCCATCCGGCAACACTGACGTCTCGAATCGTTCCCCGCGTTCGCCCTCGGCCCGTCCACATTTCGGTCAGGGTTTCTAAGCTACGTTGAAGGGAGGATCCCTCTCCCCGCTTAAACCTACGAGGCGCCAACGGTTCGATGGTCCGGACCAGTTCAAACTGGACTTGAGCGAGGGGGAGGCTCCACCGTACCAGTAGCGGTTTCTGCTCTGTCATCACCGGCGCAAATAATTGGGCGAGCCCGTCACGCCAATGCTGCTGGACCTGTATGAGGTCGACAAACCGCAACGCCGGTTTTCCACGAACGACGTTGCGAGCAAACTCTGGCGACGGCACGGGCCCCCCGAGGTCCCAATTTGCAGAATAGCGGAGAAAGTCTTGAACGTCGAGCACCGTGTGTTCCTGGTCTTTACGCGGAAGCTGAGTAAAATCCTGTTCGGCAAACTGTAACAGCCATTGCATCCCCCATTCCTGAGGGGGCCCGTAGCTCTCTTCAGGCGGCATGGTCAATCTTCCTCGTTGGCATGCATAGCGCAATGATATAACAGTTATATAGATAAAAAGCAATAATGAATAACATAACGCTTAAGTATAGTATAACTGTATCTACGTGGAGTCGAACACGCTACAATGCGAAAACGCAAGGGCGGAGACCGAGGGGACGTATGATCGAACGGGACCAGTTGTGGACGGTGCAGGAGACGGCGAAACGGCTCGCACTTCAGCCGTCTACCATCCGAAGATTCATTTTTGATAAACGGCTGCCAGTTGTTCGGCTCGGGCGGGCGGTTCGTGTTCGGGAATCTGATTTAGCCAAAGTCATTGCCGAGGGGTGTCTTAGTGGGAGACGGCAATGAGAAAGGAAGCTGAGGCTCGCTGTGGTCCCCCGTGAGGTGGAGACGGTCTGCCCAGAACTCGCTCAGGGGTACAGTGTGTCCGCACCGCCGCACCGCGGTGCCCAGTCGGGGATGGTCCGGATCTCGAAGGGGCACAAGGGAGTCCTATGGGACGAGCGGCCCCACCGCCCGCCCTCCCGCTCGGTGCCTCCCTCAGGTCGAACGGATGTCGAGTCTCGATGCCGAGAAGATGGGACAGGCCGGTCCATGTCCCAGATTCCCAGCGGAGTCTCACGTCGAGTC
This sequence comes from Nitrospira sp., assembly GCA_003135435.1. Taxonomy (GTDB): domain Bacteria; phylum Nitrospirota; class Nitrospiria; order Nitrospirales; family Nitrospiraceae; genus Palsa-1315. Next base: position 8,868 of record PLBR01000080.1, read on the forward strand.
CCAGTGGAGTCCCAGACGCACCCGAGCCGCGGACCAGACAATGGACACATCACAAAGGAGGCATCCCATGGATTCGATCGATTCGGCGATCCTGATACACTGCGCGGAGGATTTTCGTTCGCTGAAACCCTTGTTCCAGACGATTCCGAAAGGCACGGTCTACCGCCATGCCAAGCGACTGCTCCAGCTGGGATGGTTAGTGCGGGAGGGGCGGCTCTATCAGTGTACCGACGCAGGCCGTCGCCAACTGCTGGCTGCCCAGCGCGGCCAGCAGTGGAATCGGCTGGAGGTCGTCTATCCGCCAATGAAGTACCTCCCGACCGACGTGCATCGAGCCCTGGTTGAGCTGGCGCTGGCCGCGGTCATCTGCCGGCAGTACGAGACGCGGTCGGACCGGCATCCGTTCTTCGTGGTTGCGGGCGGCACCCTCCGGTGGAAATCCTCGCTCGGCATCTTTCTCTGTCATGCCCTCGCCTTGGATCCCGGACGCCATATCGTGGAATGCGCGAGTGAAGCGGGGAAATCCCTATTTGTGCGGCGGGATGCTGCGGGCACGGTGGTCTACAAACGAGGATTGCTGGACACGCCACTGATCGTTCTCGATGAGTTCCAAACGGCCGCGCCCCCTGTGCGGGCGGCGCTCATGCCGCTCTTGTCCGGCCGATTGGTCGTCCCCATCGAGAACGCACAGCTCACAGTGCGCTGTGTCTCCTTGGTGCTGTTGAATCCAGGGGCACAGCCGACGTTGGAGCAGCGCCTCGGCCTGTCCGCGCCGCTCATTCGGCGGGCCCTCGTCGCCAATTTGGATGCGGTGGTCATGCCGGACATGGCGCTTACGGGCGAGACCGCGCTCGTCGCCGCGCGGGCGCAGACGCCCCTCACCTTGTCCCCCCCTGCGAAAGATTGCCAGGTGTTCGACCGGCGAATGATCGAGTTGCTCCGAGCGATCCTGACTCCCGATGCCGCGGAGCGCGTCGATCTGCAAATGATCGTGAACTTGTCGACCGGGATGACCGCGTGGCTGCCCGACCCAGCCGAGGCAATTGCGCAGGTCGCGCACGCGGTCGGGATCCTGGCCCAGACGATGGCCTGGGCGCGCCCGGGATGGATGGAAGTGCTCACCGACTTTTCGCTGAACCCTCAGGCACGTCCCCGGACCGATCTCGCAGGGAAGGACCCGCGCGCACACGTGCCTGCCGAGTCGGAGGCGAGTCCGTCGCAGATCATTGCACTCCAAATCCCGAAGGTCCGGCGAGAGCCTAATTTGCCGGATTTGACCTTGAGCGATGCGCTACGCGGACGGCTCGCGTGGCTCGCCGTAGAGACGGGTCGTCCCGTAGATGAGGTGCTGAACCTCCTCTTCGAGGTGTACGTCAAGTGGCAGGGGCAGCCGGAGACCGTCGCGACCTTGTGGAAGATTGTGGAATTGGCACGCGTGCTGAACCGGGCGCACGTCGAGATCGACGACCTTCACGGGTACCTGGCTGCGGAGGCCACCCTCAGGAAACACCTGTGCCGGTTTGAGGATATTCCCGAGGCGCTCCGATTGATCGAGTGTCTCATGGCTCTTCCCCAGTCGTGGAGCTGGACAATGGCGGAGGCGGCGATTCAGGGGGTCGCCTTCCTGATCAAGGCTGGCATCGAGGCTCCAGGAGTGGCGAAGTTTCTCCAACGACATCAGCGGTTCAGCGAACTTGGGTTTGAGGAAGAGGAGGCTGAAGCAGTAGCGGAAGCGCTTGTACGAGCCGGTGCGGTGGGCAGGCAGCGGACGCGTGTGCTCAATCGGCTGGTCGCACTAGCTGGAAAGATAATCAACGCAGCCGAGCTGGAACAAGAGCGGATGCGCCTCGAACACACCGTGGCCTTGCTCCGTGGGGAGCAGGCGCATCTGGAAGCCAGCGTCCAACAGCTCAAGAATCAACAGGACATGTTCCAACCTCACGTGGGTCAGTCAGCACACGTGGCAAGTGCAACCTGGGAGAGCGAGAAATAGTGAGATGTGATATCAGACAGGGAAGCGGCGCAGCCATCGTATCGGATGGTATTCGAGGAGATCGATCCAACCGAGAAGGAGCATATCCGCCAGGCGCTCCTTGAGTATTGTATATGCGAGACACTGGGGAGGGTGGAGTTCAGGAAGAGTATCCCTCACACGGCAAGTGTGGATTGAGGCAGTAATTGATCCTCCGAGACAACGGCCCGCTGATTAAGAGATGCCCCATTGACCAAACTCAGCAGACCCAGGAGCAGGTATCTGAGCAGAAAAACAAGGAATCGGAGTAATCGAGATCGTGCTGGATGCGCCTGGGTTGGGGGGATTCCGGTAGCAGAGTGCTAGCAAGCAACTGAAAAAATATTGCCTTATGTGGGCACTCAGATATTGGTTCATGAGGCGATGAACTTGAGAAGATTCTCTAACCTATACCATAGATGTTTCATATGACCGGATGGAGGTAGCCGTGACCGTCCTCTTGCAGGCGCTCGGGGAAGGGATTGCTGTGTTTGTCGAGGATACGGGTCATGGTATTGAGCCGGAACATCTCCCTCATCACTTCGGGCGGTTTTATCGGACCGATTGGGCACGGGCAAAAGATTCCGGTAGTACCGTACTTGGGCTGCCGATCGTAATGGAAATCGCGGAAGCCCACGGCGGAGCGATTTCGATCACGAGACAAGTCGACAAGGGCTCGGTCTTTACCCTGCGTTTGCCGGTTCCAACTCACCAGACGATTTCTGCCTAGCTCGCAAGGACTCCGAATCCCCAATTCTCTTACATTTTTATATTGTTGCCCAGAGCGCCGAGTCAGATCGCTCGGTCCGATCCCGTGGTACAGTCCATCTTGTCCTGAAAATACTTCTTCGCTTTCGCCGCGCTGGGAATCTTGAGCGTGGTCGCCATAGGTGTCTTCCGGTTCGACATGTCCTCCTTTTAACTTCGCATCCATCGTGGTCGTCGTGTTGAGCAAGCACGAGATAGGGCAGCCGGTCTTGGCATCCGGGGTCGCCTTCTGCTAGGCAGCTGCACGGCCTTCGCGCCTCTCATACTTACATCCACATGATCCGATCGTCAGCACGAAATGGGGCCTGACAACCAACCATTAGAGTTTCTTCACGGTGGCTTCATCATCGGTTCATGCGCAATCATTACACTCAACACATGACGACAAGCGGTTGCAGGGGACGGGACCTGAACTCGCCCTCGCGCAGCTGAACGCAACCATTCCGTCGGTTCAAGCGGCCGAGGGATTCTCACGGAAGGAGGAACGTCATGATGACTGTCGCCTTGATTGATGCCCTGTTGTTCGGAGGAATCTTCATCTTCTGTATGATGGGAATCTTAGGAATGGGCATGGAGATGGTGTTGAGGAGTTGATTCCTCAAGAAGATTTGCGGCGAGCGAACGCCAGGCCTTCTTTTCGGAGGAGAGTAGATGGATAGATCGGGGAAGAGAATCGCTGCCGTAGAAAACGGTTTCCAGGAATCCGACGGTATCCCGACTGACTCGGGGTGTAGTGACCAGATAGCCGAGAGGTGTCATAATAGCGTCGGTCAAGGGAGCCGCTCAGTCGATGCCGGATCGTGGTCCTTGAGGCTCACTCAGAAGATAGGAACAGGGGAGTCCATGCGAATACTGCTGGTTGAAGACGATCTGGACCTCGCTCAGTTCATTCGCAAAGGGTTGAAGGAAGAGCAGTATGCGGTGGACTTTGCAGCCGATGGTGAAGAAGGACTGGAGTTGGCTTTGGGGAATCCCTATGATCTCTTGATCCTCGACATCATGTTACCCAAACTCGATGGCTTCACGCTCTGCCGCCGTGTCCGGGCCAAGGGAAACGTGACTCCGGTGTTGTTGTTGACAGCGCACAACACCGTGGAGGCCAAGGTGTCCGGTTTCGATACCGGCGCGGACCAATTTCTAACAAAGCCTTTCGCCTTCGCGGAGCTGCTGGCTCGAATCCGAGCCCTGTTGCGCCGAGGAGGTTCGCAGCAATTGGTCCATCTGAAAGCAGCCGACCTGGAGCTAGATCCGGCTTCTCACCGTGTCTGGCGGGCTGGGCAAGAAATCGCGCTTACCAATAAAGAGTATGCCCTGCTTGAGTTCCTCTTGCGAAACAAGAATCGGGTATTGACGCGAACGGCGATCATTGAACACGTGTGGGACATCAGTTATGACCCCATGACGAACATCGTGGATGCCCATATTCGGGCCCTGCGCGCGAAGATTGATCGAGACTTCCCCTCCCCGCTGATCGCCACGGTGCGCGGCGCGGGGTACATGCTGGAAGAGCCGGAACCGGTCGCATGAAGTCCTTGCGTGGTTTGATCAGCCAATCCGCACTCATGCTAATGGCAGGACTCCTCCTGGTCTTTTCCGCTCTGGTGTACGTCGGGGGCGACGCCTTGTTGAGCCGCTTTGTGGATAGCCGGCTGTTACGGTTGGCGGAGACGCTGGCCAAGATCTTTGAGCAGCACCCCAACATCATCGAGAGTTCTGGTGAGGATTATGCGCTTTCGGGAGAGGTGAGCAGAGGCAAGAAGGAACAGCACGAACTGCAGGATGTCACCCATTCTCTTCGGGTCTTCTCGCCGGATGGTCGGCTCGTCTGGAAAGCTCCCAACACGGTGGCACAACAGCCGGTTACCGATCAGGTGCTCGAACAAGTCCGCCTTGGGAACACTGTGTTTGAAACCGTTGAGTCGGCCGATGGTAAGCCTGTTCGACATCTGTTCATTTCTATCCCACGGCAGGGTCAGGTGCGGTACGTGCTGCAGGCTGAAACATCCCTGCTCCTGTACCGAGAGACGCTCAAGGACCTTGTCATCCTACTCACCATTGGATCCGGAACCATTCTTCTCGGCGCCTGGGTAGGCAGCGGATGGCTGGCCAAGAAGGTGCTGGCGCCGATTGGGGTGTTGAGTACTGGCGCAGAAACGATGTCCGAAGCCGATCTGGGGGAACGATTAACTCTACGATTAACTCTGGATTCACCCTATCAGGAGTTTCTTCGGCTGACCCGATCTTTTAACTCCGTGATGGATCGGTTCCAACGGAGCGTTGAAAGTCAACGGCGATTCGTCGACCACGCCGCTCACGAGTTGCGAACGCCCTTGACTATCCTGCAGGGTAACTTGGAGGTCGCGCTCCTCAAAGCGAGGACCTCTGAGGAATATCGCGAAACGCTCATCAACAATCTTGCGCAAGTGGGACGACTCATTACACTGACGCGCTCCCTGTTGACGCTTGCGAAATTCACGAGCGATAAGCCTCCCGTACAACTCGTGCCGCTTGCCTTGGAACCCTTGCTTCAAGAGCTGGTGGAAGAATTGACCATTCTTTTCGATGAACGCCAAATCAAACTGTCGTTGGAATCCCAATCGGTACCACCCGTCCTCGGCGATGCGCAATGGCTCAAACAAGCGCTGATGAATCTACTCGACAACGCACTTCGCTATACGCCGTCTGGAGGAGCCGTGACCGTCCACTTGCAGGCGGTCGGGGAAGGGGTTGCTGTGGCTGTCGAGGATACGGGCCATGGGATCGAGCCGGAACATCTCCCTCATCTCTTCGAGCGGTTTTATCGGACCGATTGGGCCCGGGCGAAGGATGCTGGCGGTACCGGACTTGGGCTGCCTATCGTCAAGGAAATCGCGGAGGCCCACGGCGGAACTATTTCAGTCACAAGTCAAGTCGACAAGGGCTCGGTCTTTACCCTGCGTTTGCCGGTCCCACCTCACCTGACGGATCCCGCATAGCTCGCAAGAACTCCGGATTCCCAACTCTCTTTCATCTTCTATTTGTTGTCCAGGGCGCAGATTCAGATTGCTCGATGTGATCGCACACTGCGGGTTTCTGTGCCCAAGCCAGTTCAGAATGATGAAGCATTCTTCATGATCCGTTCACGATCCGTTCATCTGAGGCTGGTACATTCGCAATAAAACCCACGGGATCCCGAATTCCATCTCGGGGATCTCGAGCAACCGAACCTCAACACCGACCTGGAACAAACCTCGGCGAAGGATGAAAGAAAAGGAAGGAAGGAAGGAAGGATACAAACATGGGCAATACCGTAATGTTAGCGATCTACTTTCCGCTCGTCATTGTGGGGATGGTGCTGGTGCTCATGTGGGGCATGAGCGCCGCGGGATCGCGTCCAAAGGATTCGACCAAGACGAGAGCGAGCGGCATCATTCACGCGCAGTTTGACGAGGACGGAGAAATTCGATGAGACGTGGGGAAGAGAAAGTGCTCATCTTCATCAACGGCTGAGGTCTCCGGGGCAGGACCGCCTGCTTTTGGACGTTGGCCTCAGACACTGCGGCCTGGTTCACGGAGAGAGGATCGCGCGCCGTGATTCGATCACGCGTGAAGCATTTTTCATCATGGGTTCATCGGCGATTCATGTTGGTGCGTTACCTTATCCTCGAGGGGAAGGTCTCAAGACAGACACAAAGACTCCCCTCTTCTAGTAGTCGGAGACCCAGCGTTCAACCGTACATCAATGGAGGGCTTATGAGTCAGCTACGACAGTCTCTGGCAGTGCTGGTACTCGCGCTCGTGGGCCTGGTGGGCTGTGAACACGAACCGCGAACAGTCGGAGATGCGAATCCAGCCCGTGTGGCAGACGCGAAGGAGGCCCTTCGCGATCTCTGGGTCGGGCACATCTTTTGGGTTCGGAACGTCGTGTTGGACAACGCGACGAAGAATCCGGCGGCGCGGGATGCCGCCGAAAAGGAAGTCATGGCCAATACGAAACAGATCGCAAGCACGATGACACCGTTTTACGGTGAGGCCGCGTCGGAGAAACTCTTCAGCCTGCTGGCCATCAATTATGGCGCGGTTAAAGAATATTCGGAAGCCACTGTCGCGGGGAGTAAGCACCAGCAGGATGCCGCGCTTGCCCACTTGGCGTCGAATGCCGACGACATCGCCGTATTCCTCAGCGGAGTCAATCCCTACCTGCCGAAGGACACCGTTCGGGGTCTGATCGCTGCGCATGGAGCGCATCATGTCCTCCAAATCAACCAGTACAAGGAAAAGAATTATGCGCAGGTAGGGGCAACCTGGCCGATGATGCGACAACACGTCAATGTCATTGCGGATACTCTGACGACGGCTTTGGTGAAGCAGTTTCCGAACAAGTTTTCATGACCGGTGAATGAGGTCGTTGCATGCGTCGGTTCTGAGGGACGAACACACCGCGGTATGAGGCCTCGCTTGAGGTCGCTGATGAGCAGGACCCGCGGTTCCGGATGAGCCCCGGGTCTTCTTGTTTTTTTGCTCGGTTCCAGTGACTTGGACCAGACCTTCCGGTTGGGGCATGCGGGAACATGCAATCCCGCCTCACCTCTGCTGAGAACAGAAGAATATCTTTGGGCTGATGCAGAGGTCCGGCAGTCAAAATAGAAGGTTTTCGAGTCCAGAGTCTAAGACAGAGTCGGTTCTCGTGGAATAAGAGATAGCAGCATGTACGTGGGCCTGGCAATGGGAGAATTACTATTGTTTCTGTAGAGCGCTGTGATCTGGTTGGCCTGCATGGATAAGGAACGACATGGCCAGGCGCGGTCACCTTCGGATCATGCTCAACAGGCCGCCTTTCTCAGCGCCTTGCTCGTGGCCCTTGCCCAAGCTGTAGCACTTCCCTGTTTCGCAAGCAAGAGTCTGGCTCAGGATTCCGCTGCGCCTTCATCTGTAGTGCCTGGCCTTGCCTATCGGCGCACTGATGCCCACACCACCAATCTCAGGCGCGTTCCAATGTTTCTTGGCGGTGGAGTCGTTGCCACCGACGTCCTGGGTGCCTCCTGGTACTAAGGACAAATCACGGTGGGAGGCGAACTGCAATTTACCCAATATCCGGAGCCCCTCATAACCTATCTCGTGTCGCGTACACCCACAGCGAGGTATACGTTTCTGATTTCTGACACAGTGCGTCCGAATGTTGAAGCCGGAGCGGGACTCGTCGGGACCGATCTAGGCGACCGCATCACGAAGAAAGGCGCACAGTTTAGTTTTAATCCCCAGGTCGGGGATGGGCTCTCCTATGTCGTGACGCCGACGACATCGGTCAAGCTGACTGAGTTACCGCTTTCAGCACATTTCCAACGCCGGCACAGCCGAGCCGAACCATGGGATCGACGCCGGGGAAGTCATGATCGGCATCTCGAAGTGTTTCTGAATGGGGGACCAGATTCCAAGAACCTGTTTATTTGCGGGTCCCGGATCGCCAGACGATTCCTGCTTAGGTTGTCAGAACTCCGCATACCCATACATCTTGCATCCTTCTACAGATGCCCAGGGTGCCAGTTTAGATCGTTAGACATGACTCCATGTATGGCTGTTTATCTCCCAGTCATTCAGAGTTGATGAAGAATTCTTCATGATCCCTTCATGAATCGATCATGTGACGGGGCTAGAGTGACACCAACGGCTGAGGCCACAGTGACGTTCCGAAGCCAAGAGCACGTGACGCCAAACCAACAACCGGGGGGCTGAATCATGGAACGAACGATGGAGTCAAGAGAAGCAATCCGAGACGGCACTGTGGCAGAAAGCGGGAATGGACATGCCATTCGGTTCCTCTCGGCGAGCGAGCAGTTCTACACGAGATCCTGCGCTCGTTGCGCGGGCCTGCTCGTGAACGAGTGGTACTACGACTTGGATACCACCGGTGAACACAACGCCGAGACCCTCCGTTGCGTGCAATGCGGGCACCGTCTCGATCCCGTCATCTTGCAAAACCAAATCCGGCCACTGGTCGAAAGCCAACCAGTACGGCCGGCGCGGCCAAGGTACTCCACAAGGGCAGGCATATTGAACGAACTCACATGAGCTACAACAACGGGCATAGAAGGAATAGGTACGGGACGTCGTGAAAGCAGGATGAAATGAAGAATGGAGCTGAACGCGGGAATGTGTGGTCGATTGTCCTGGCAGGCGGTGACGGGGAACGGACCAAGGAATTCATTCGGCGTTGGCTTGGCCACGAGAAACCGAAGCAATACTGCGCCTTCGTCGGCTCTCGCTCCATGTTCCAGCATACACTCGACCGCGCGGCCAGATTGACTCCCTGGGAGCGCGTGGTCGTGGTGGCGGCCCAGCACCATGAATATGAAGTCTGGTCCCAGCTCGATGGACGGCCCGCGGGCATGATGCTGTTGCAGCCAGAGAATATGGATACGGCGGCCGGTATTTTTCTGCCCCTCACGTATATCTTGGCGCGTGATCCACAGGCGACCGTGGTGATCTATCCATCGGATCATTTCATCTTCCCGGAAGGTTCATTTCTGTCGGCTGTGGATCATGCGGTACGAGGAAGCAACCGGCTGGGAGGTCGGCCGGTCTTACTCGCAGCGAGACCGGACGGTCTGGAACTGGAATACGGGTGGATCAAGCCCGGACGATTTCTGGGTCAGGCAGGGGAGGCTGCCATCAAAGCTGTGGAGATGTTCATTGAAAAACCAGACGAGGCCACTGCTCACGAAGCCAGGGCCATCGGCAGCCTGTGGAATACGATGGTACTTGCAGCCAAAGGAAAAGAACTCTGGAGCTTGGGATGGAAGTGCTTTCCCGAGATGATGTCCCTCTTCGAACAGATGAAAAAGGCTATCGATACCGCTGATGAACTGAGAGTCCTCGACGCGATCTATGAAGTCATGCCGCGTCGAAACTTCTCCTCGCACTTGCTCCAATGCGCGCCGGAGCGGCTCGCAGTCATGGAAATGAAGGATGTTCTCTGGAGTGACTGGGGAAATCCCGCGCGGATCGCGGACACGCTGGACAAGATCGGCAAGCCGATGGCCTTTGCAGAAGAACCACTCCCTTTCCTTTATCAGGGGTGAAGGACTGACCGGTAGATTCCTGTACCAAAGGAGACAGGAACCGATGAGCATGTTGGCCTGGAGCACGTGAGGGTCCAATCTGAGGAGCAGTACAGTGAGATTGTGACAATTGGCAAGGAATGGAACTTCCAGGCAATCTATGCAGATCGTGCCGTGACCCGGCTGGATGTCCTCGGTAAGGCCTCGAAGGATGGCACACTAGACCGAACGGAGCAAAAGTGACTCTTCACAAGAAAGCGAGGTCTGACCTAGCGCGGGATTAAGCTAAGCCGACACCAACGGTCGCTTGTCCTTCAGTCAAACCAAGGGAGGACCCGCTGGCAGTCGAGGTGAGGCACCCACCGGGAATCGATCAGAGAAACGCACAATGAACACCCCAGGCTCAACAAGTTTTAGTCCGGCGCAATTGTCGCAATTGTCGATCAATACGATCCGCTTTTTGTCGGTGGACGCGGTGCAGAAGGCTGATAGCGGNNAACACGATTCGGTTCCTGTCGGTCGATGCGGTGCAACAGGCTAACAGCGGCCACCCGGGCCTGCCGCTGGGCGCCGCCCCGATGGCCTATGTATTGTGGACACGATTTCTTCAGCATAACCCGATCAATCCGCACTGGGTCGATCGAGACCGATTCGTCCTGTCGGCCGGCCACGGGTCGATGCTGCTCTACAGCTTGCTGTATCTTACGGGCTATGATCTGCCGCTCGACCAAATCAAACAGTTTCGCCAATGGGGCAGCCTCACGCCCGGCCATCCCGAGCGCGGTCTGACGCCCGGCGTGGAAACCATCACCGGTCCGCTCGGCCAAGGATTTGCCAATGCCGTCGGCATGGCGATCGCGGAAGGCCATCTCGCCGCGCGCTACAACCGCCCGGGTCACCGCATCGTCAATCATTACACGTATGTGTTGGTGAGCGACGGCGACTTGATGGAAGGCGTGGCGGCGGAAGCCGCGTCGCTCGCGGGACATTTGAAGCTGGGCAAACTGATCTGCCTCTACGATGACAACCATATCACGCTGTTCGCTGCGACCAACATTACGTTCACAGAAGATCGTGCCAAACGTTTCGGATCGTACGGCTGGCATACGAAGACGGTAAAGAATGGAAACGACCTTGCTGCGATTGACCGCGCCCTGCGTGCGGCGCAAGCCGAGCGGGAGCGTCCCTCTCTGATTCTCGTGCGCACGCATATCGGTTACGGTTCGCCGCACAAGCAAGACACGTGTGAAGCGCACGGCTCTCCGCTCGGCGAGGACGAAGTGAAATTGACGAAACAGGCGCTGGGCTGGCCCGTCGATCCACCGTTCTATGTTCCAGGCGAGGCACTCGCGCATTTTCGTTTGGCATATGAACAGGGCAAACGAGCCGAAGCGGAATGGGATGTCAGATTTTCAGAGTACTCGAAAGCGTTCCCCGACCTTGCCAAAGAATTTCAGCACAGGATGGCCGGCGAATTGCCTCAAGGCTGGGACCGCGACATCCCGACCTTCCAGGCAGACCCGAAAGGCATCGCGACCCGCGCCGCGTCGGGCACAGTATTGAACGCGATCGATCAGACACTTCCCTCGTTGATCGGCGGCTCCGCGGATTTGGACCCCTCCACCCGCACGGCACTCATAGCAATGGGCGATTTCGAGAGCCCGCGCGACGAGCCCGGCAATCTGCAAGGATCGGCCGGCGGCGGCTGGAATTATGCGGGATGCAACCTGCACTTTGGTGTTCGCGAGCATGCGATGGGCTCCATCGCGAATGGGTTGGCGGTGCATGGTGGCGTCATTCCGTTTACGGCGACGTTCCTCATTTTCTCGGACTACATGCGGCCAGCGATTCGACTGGCTGCACTCATGGAACAGAGGGTGATCTTCGTGTTCACCCACGATAGCATTGCTCTGGGCGAAGATGGTTCAACGCATCAGCCGATCGAACAATTGGCCTCACTGCGCGCGATCCCAAACTTGCTTGTCATCCGCCCATGCGATGCAAACGAGACGGCTGTGGCGTGGCGCGTCGCGATTCAGACACGGAATCGACCGATCGCCCTTATCTTGACACGGCAGGATGTGCCCACGCTTGACCGCACCCAACTTGCAGCAGCCGATGGTTTACGGCGTGGTGCGTATGTGTTGGCCGATGCTCTCAATGGCAAACCGGACATCATCGTAATCGCCACCGGGTCGGAAGTCACTTTGATCGTTGCGGCCTGCCAAAAACTGACTGAGAGCAGGATCAACGTGCGGATCGTCTCCATGCCGAGTTGGGAATTGTTCGAGGCCCAACCTCAAAGTTATCGCGACTCGGTTCTGCCTCCATCAGTGCGCGCACGGCTTGCGGTTGAAGCGGGCGCGACTCAAGGTTGGTGCAAGTATGTAGGCAGCGAGGGCGATGTGATTGGAGTGAACCGTTTCGGTGCGTCCGCCTCGGGGAAGGTGATGATGCGCGAGTACGGTTTCACCATAGACCACGTCTACGAACGTGCCATGAAGTTAATGGACCAAAAATGTCCGGGCCCGTCATCAGATGACCGTGGAGAAGGCCGTGAAGGTGTGGCGTAACGAGGGAGATCCAACCTCATGCGTATTGGGATTGCAGCGGATCATGCGGGGGTTGCCTTGAAGAAACAATTGACTACGGCTCTACGCGAGTCCGGACACCACCTCTAGAAAGAGTCCGTGAAAGATAGGAGGCAACACACCATGACGAACTACCAGTATGTGATCATTGGCGGGGGGATGACCGCAGCCGCCGCGGTGAAGGGCATTCGCGAAGTCGATTCAACGGGCGGGATCGGGCTGATCAGCGCGGAGCTGGACGTTCCGTACGATCGCCCTCCTCTCTCGAAGGCGCTATGGAAAGGAACACCCTTGGACAGCATCTGGCGCAAGACGGAGAACAAAGGGGTGACGGTTCACCTGGGTCGTGTCGTCAAAGAGATTGCTCCCAAACAGAAACGCGTCGTGGACGACAAGGGAGACGTGTGTACCTACCACAAGCTCTTGTTGGCCACGGGCGGCCGGCCACGACGCCTAGCGTTCGGCGATGACCAGATCATGTACTTCCGCACCCTGTCGGATTACCGGCGTCTTCGCGCGCTCACCGAAACGAGTCAGCGGTTTGCCGTGATCGGTGGTGGGTTTATCGGTTCGGAGATCGCTGCAGCGCTGGCGCTGAACGGGAAAGAAGTGGTGATGATCTTCCCTGAAAACGATATTGGAGATCGCGTCTTCCCGCGTCCCCTCGCTCGGTTTGTGTCCACCTTCTACAGGCAAAAGGGTGTGGAGGTGATGGCAGAAGAGAAACTTACTGGCTTGGAGACACGCGGCGACCAGTGTGTGTTGAAAACGAGTACTGATCGGGAAATCGTGGTGGACGGCGTGGTGGCGGGAGTCGGCATCGAGCCAAACGTTGAGCTTGCCCAAACAGCCAGGCTCGAGGTGGAAAACGGAATCATCGTGGACGAGTTCCTCCGCACCAGTCATTCCGATGTCCATGCAGCAGGAGACGTGGCCGAGTTTCACAACCCTGCATTGGGGAAACGCCTCCGAGTCGAACACGAGGACAACGCCAACTCGATGGGACGACTGGCGGGCCGGAACATGGCAGGCAAGTCTGAGCCCTACCATCATCTACCATTTTTTTACTCCGACATGTTCGAGTTGGGGTACGAAGCCGTGGGCGAAGTGGACTCACGCTTGGAGACGTGTGCCGATTGGAAGCGACCCAACGAGGAAGGCGTCATCTACTACTTACAGCACGGCCGCGTGCGCGGTGTGTTGCTGTGGAATGTGTGGGAGCAGGTGGAGGCCGCCCGCCAATTGATCGCCGAGCCCGGTCCGTTCACAACCAAGAACCTCAAAGGACGGTTGCCGGCTAAGACGTCAAGCCCGAAACAGGATTTATGAGACGAGACTCGTTTGTGCTGGAGCCTATATTGCCTTTCCGACTGGACCTCACGGTCTGGGCGTTGCGCCGCCGTCCGGACAACGTCGTGGACCGCTGGGACGGGCGAACGTACCGCCGGGTGCTGCCTTTGCCAGCGGGCTTCGTGGAAGTCGCGGTCACCCAAAGTGGGCTGCCTGAGACGCCGCAGCTTCGAGTTACGGTGGGTGCCACTTCGCTTTGCCATGAGGTGCAGCAGGGCGTGACGACGACCCTGGAACGCCTACTCGGATTCCGCACCGACGTAGCCGACTTTTATCCCCTCGCCTCTCGCGATGCCGCGCTCGGTCCATTGGCGCAGCGCTTCCGCGGAATGAAGCCGCCTCGGTTCGCCACCATATTCGAGGGCGTGATCACCGCGATGGCCAGCCAGCAAGTGACCAAGGCACTAAGCGTTCTCCTCCTTAACCGTTTGGCTGTGAGCTACGGCGTCGCGGTCCATGAAGGAGACGTCGCAGCGTATGCGTTCCCTCAGGCGGAAGCATTGGCCACGCTGCATCCGGCCCATCTGCGTGAACTCGGTTTCAGCTTGCAGAAGGGCTGCGCGATGATCGAGTTGGCCAGGGCGATCACCGAGGAAGGTTTGGACTTGGAGGGACTGGCGGAACTGCCTGATGAAGAGGCCATCGAGTGTCTCTGTGGCTTGCGAGGCGTGGGGCGCTGGTCAGCAGAATACGTTCTCTTGCGCGGCCTAGGACGAACCCATGTCTTTCCAGGTGACGATGTGGGTGCTCGGAAGAATTTGCAGCGCTGGCTGAACCTCGTGAAGCCACTTGATTACGCGGGGGTACACCGCACAGTGGAGCGCTGGCGTCCGTATGGTGGACTGGTTTATTTTCACCTGCTGCTGGACCGGCTGGAGAAAGCAGGATTCCTCGCGGCAGGAACAGCGCAGCCACAGTCGGGAATGACCACATCGACACAACGCATCTACAGGGAATCATACCCATGAAACACGAATTCAAAGTTGGAGATCATGTGGAGTGGAACTCGGAAGCGGGCCACGTTCGAGGAACGATCAAGAAAAAGGTCACCTCCGTCATCAAGTTTAAGACTTACACCGTCCACGCCTCGAAGGAAGAGCCGCAGTATTTGATCAAGAGCGACAAGACTGACCACCTGGCCATGCATAAAGGTGCGGCGCTCACCAAGATCAGCACAAACACACGCTCACCCCAGAAGGGGTCGAACCCGAAGAAACAATGAAGCGTGAAAAATTATGATGAAGAGACCTTTTGGGGGAGAAAAAAGAGTGCGAAAGGTAGACCCTCCGCCGATCGTGCTGACGATTGGGCATTCCACACGCACGCTCGAGGCATTCATCGTCCTGCTGCAGGCACACGGTGCGACTCGTGTCGTGGATGTGCGGACGGTGCCGCGGTCCCGGCACAACCCGCAGTTCGACAAGGCTTCACTGCCAAGCTCATTGAAGAAAGCTGGATTGAGCTACGTTCACCTGCCTGGACTCGGCGGGCTGCGGCATGCTCGGCGCGATTCGGTCAACATAGGTTGGCGCAATGCGTCCTTTCGAGGGTATGCGGATTATATGCAGACGCCGAAATTTGAGCAGAGCCTCGATGAATGCATCCAGTTGGCGAGTCAGGCGCGAATCGTCTTGATGTGCGCCGAAGCGGTGCCGTGGCGCTGTCATCGTTCGCTCATCGGCGATGCCTTATTGATTCGTGGAATCCGCACGGAGGACATCATGAGTGCAACACGCCGTCAGGTTCATACTCTCACGCCCTTTGCTCAGGTCCGTGGGGCCACGATCACATATCCGCCTGAAGATGTGCAGAGGGCTCACATGAGGTCGCGGCGTAAGCATTCCGGGTCACAGCAGGTCAAGAGAACCCGACACATCAAAGAAAAGAAGATGGCTCATGACGATCGCCGTCATGTTGGTCGGCGCGAGGTCCAACGGACAACCTGACGACTATTCGATG
>PLBR01000051.1:0-22291 GCA_003135435.1 Nitrospira sp.
AAGATGCGCGATCAACTGCTCAACGGAGAGCTGTTCTACACGCTGAGAGAAGCCCAAATCATCATCGAACGATGGCGGATTCACTACAACACGGTTCGTCCGCACAGCAGTCTCGGGGGCCTGCCACCTGCTCCCGAAACCATCCAGCTTGCGAGCTGAGGACTAACATGGTAGGTGGTACAAAAACTCCCGGCTGGTCAATGGCGATTAATTTTACCCCGATTATGACTGGAAACCTTCCCGAGCAGGATCATATTTTCTCTAAAGCTGAGCTGCAAAATGCCAGTATTCCTGATGAGAAAATTAATAGCATTTATAACATTCGTTATGTTTCCTTGGGCGACAACCGATCAAAAGGAAAGACACCTTATGCCGAATGGATCATAGGGCTTGGAAACCGAGCGGATACTGTGTTTAAGACCCATCTGATTCCACAGGGAAAGTGGTCTGTGGGCAATTTTGACGACTTTCTAGCGGCTAGGAGGAAGGAGATGCTGAGGCAAGTCGTTTACGAAGATGTTGTGCCAACGTAGCAAAAACTCACCACACCCGCGAACCGGCAGCAAAGGAATCAACTTCGTTAGTTCTGGTGTAACAAATAGGTCAGCACACCAAAAAACTCTTGCCAGGGAGTGTCGATACTGCGCATACCGCACTCATGCTTCCGCTCACTCGACCCAAAGCTACCGATCCAACCGAAGGGGCTAATAAATAACTGTGCATTTTGTGAGTAACTCCACCTCATTCCAACTCATTCAGACCCTCTAGCTAAAGTTCGGCTTTGGCAAATCTTGGCTGAGTGAGTCTGAATAGGCCGGAGTAAGATAATGCGAACGGTTTCCTAAACTGCTGGTCGGCTGTCCACAAAACCTGCAAGAATTCTAGCCTCCAAACTCTTGAAATCTCAGCCTGCCAAAACTAACTCTCGACTGTCCTTAAATCATATGATTAAAGGACAACGATAACTTTATGCCGCTTTCTCTAACCGTCTATTAGAACATTCCTTGAGAATTTGATTGATGGTTCTCCGTAGCTTGTTGTTGCGTGATCGAGAACCACACAAGCTTTGAAGTATACTATTAGCCGCTCCGACAACCGGCTTTGAACGCAAAGTTTGTTTGAGTATTGCCGGAGACCAGCCAGAAAGTGTTGCTGAGTTTCCGTGCAAGACTTCACTGATCCATTTACGAAGGGAATCGTTTTGCGGCACACGCGCGTCAATTTTACGCCGGTCTTGCAGATATGCCAAGCGTGTTCGCACAGCTTTGAGTACTTGTTTGTCGTTGCTGATGAGATGTCGAAGAATCGATGGCGATTCGCCGAGTGAGGCACGTAAAGCCTTGAAGTGCCCATTCCCTCTCGCTC
Organism: Nitrospira sp.; assembly: GCA_003135435.1. GTDB lineage: Bacteria > Nitrospirota > Nitrospiria > Nitrospirales > Nitrospiraceae > Palsa-1315. Next base: position 1,366 of record PLBR01000051.1, read on the forward strand.
CAATGAGCCTGCGCAGATCATTAATGTCTTTCCTGTGGCGAATTTCAATGGTCTTCACATGCAGAAGCTTTTCACCGCACACTTGTTTTACATGTTTGCCCGCCACGTAGATTTTCCACTGTGCCAGATTCGTCAGAACACCAACAACAATGTCTCGCGACTGAGGCCCAGGATTCACAAGGTATGGTCGAATGTCTTCCTCCTTAAGTCGAGCTTTAAATCGCTTTACTTCAATCACGGTACTCGAAGTCTTACAATCCAAACTATAGTCAACGAAGCCTCGGAGGCATTTTGTTTGAGGATTAATATCTTCCATTTTCCAGTTCAGGCATGAGAGAAGCACGTGATAAACGTAACGTGAGGTGACCGCTTCAGAATTTGAGCTAATTCCATTCTTCACAATATTAAGATAGCCATTCTCCCACGCCATGCCTCAACCTCCACCAAAAGATGATTCGATGATGCCTGCATCTAAGTTAGGGATCTGATTCTAAGAAGTATTGCCTAAATGTGGGCTTGCGCAAAGGGCATTCGCGATTCATGCAGGAGTATTGGCATAAGCAGGGAGTATGGGGCGGCGCCGGTTCGAAAAGCACAGAGTTAGGGGTATGAATGAGCCAATGGAGAGTTCACGCTCTGAGGCGATGAAGCTTATCTAAGAACGCGGGGTAAATGGTGACACAACCCGGCGCAATCTGAGAGTGCTATGAGACACCTTCCTATCGTGCTGCCACGAGCATTCTTTTTACCTTCAGCATGAGATCCGCGAAGCGAGCCTGTTCCTCACGAAGCACTTCCTCTCCTTCTGGCGTCAGCTCGCCATTGCGAGTAAAGTTACGCCTCTGACATTCCAACCAGGCACCCTGGATGGCCTGCATCCGGTGATACACAGTGAAGAGCAAACTGCGATCCAACCGCAACGGACCAACCATCAAATCGAGATCCCGTGTCACGTCGCCAAGATCATGATGGATCATCATCCACTCCTCTGGTTTGGCATGACCCTCTGCATGGTTTGGATCCGTACGGGCAAGCCACTGCGCCCAAAAGGCATGATCGCCTGCATCGCGTTCGAGTTGAGTGGCGTCCTCATTAACGTCGAGCAGAAGAAGTTTCATTTCTTGAGAATCTGGACCAGGGCGACGGGGCTCGCGATCTGCAACAACGGAGGGTGGAGCCTCAGCCCCAGCCTGGGGGGATGGCTGCAGGCTCAGCTTACGCGCAGCGCAATGAGGGTAATGCCCCCACTTTTCCTCCGGGGTATTGAAGGGCTTCCGGCAAAACTCACACGCACACTTGAGACGTTTCTTGGCCATAGATCAGCGGTTTTCCTCTTTGGATTCATGTGGTGTGTGTTCCGCGAGCATATGTCGCAATGCGGCTATAAGTTGGACCACGATGCTCTTATTGATGCTGTTCTCAAATGTATTTTGCATCTCTGCTGAGGGGATCGATGAAAGTAACTTTTTCTGTTGGCTTGGGCATTCCCGCTCCCGTCGCCTCAATGTCTTCAAATTCATTCATTCAGGAGGAGGGGCGGTCAGATCCGATGAAATGACCGCCCATTCCCCGATCGTTCAGACGCCGATCATTTGTCATCGTCAGAGAGATTGTCTCGCTCTTCTAAAAAGTCCTCGATGATTCCCTCCACAGCTTCTGCCGGTGAGACGCCATCTTCCATGGCAACTTCTTCCAAGTCACGATACACCGACCGCTCCAATTCGATTGTGAGTTTGTGGACCATGTTGACCTCCTCGGTTAAAGATAGGAAATGTCCTGGTTCAACTATCGACAATGCACCAATATTCTTGATCCCCCCTTTCTTATGAGATTGTTCTTCTTCAGCACGACGGTGACTCCCTGTCTCATTCCTTGAATCAGCCTCTACGAAAATACGAAATGAAAGAAATAAGAATCACTGCTCTCAGCGATATGCAACCGCCCAATCGGAGCGGGAAATTAAACCTCTAACGGCAACCGTGTCTTTCATTTTGTCCAACTACCGATTGGAAGCGCAGGTCGATGACCCTCCTTCAGCAACCGCTGTAACTCCGACTCGGGGATTCTTACGTTTCTGCCTAATTTGATGTACGCGATTTTTCTCTCGTGAAGCTTCTTGCGCACGGTCGAAACTTTCCACTTCGTAATCGCGGCGAACTCCGGGACCGTGTAGACGGGGGGAAATTCAGTTGTTGAGTTCCTGGACATCATCGTTATTGACCCATTGAGGTGTTAGCGTTTAGACTAGTCGTTAGCGGTAATAATGTACATAGCGCAACAGGCATGTTGCGCATTGCGGTTGATCGATTGACGATAGCGCAACGGACCTCCATGGACGCTCCTACCTACAGTCAAGAAGATGTGCAACGTTGGATGGAGCGAAAGGAACAGGCTCCTTCTCCCTGGCATCAGTTGAACTGGTATGTCGAAGTGGCACGCACGGACCTAGCCAAGCTTCGTCCCGGAGACTTACTGAACCTGCAGGGTGAGTTCGTTTCCAGAAGGCAGCTCTTGATGCTTTGCGACCCAACCCCTCCTACACGTTCCGAGATCGAAGGAGTGCAGGCGGCAATCAGGCCACACCTCGAACGCTTAGCGGATAGAAAAGACACCACAATAGGGCCATTCACAATGCATCGTGTTGTCGAATTCCGCTGGCTACCCAAAAAAGCCGTGAGATCAGACCAAAGAGTGAGCGGGATTGAGCGCTATTTCAAAACCAGAATTGCCACGTATGAGCTACCACAAGAGAACTATGGCGAGCATGTAGGCACCTTTCTGACGAACATGGCTGACTTGCTAGAAACCTATGGACGTTCAATCAGACGATGTCCGAAGTGTGGCCGTATATTCCTTCAGTTCCGGCGGACTGCTTGGTATTGCAGCCGGAAGTGCCAAGCAGTATCGGCGGTTCAGAAAAGTCGCGCCAAACACAAGAACGAGTCTTCTCGTCACGGCCGTATCAAGGTTCCTCTACGGCGCATGAAGAAACCACGCATGACGTGAAAGTAATGCTGAGAGGTTCGCAGAACCATGGACACATCGATGCGGACGTGCGGGTGAAACAGAATTGATCTATGAAAGGGGTGCCTCATGGCAATTAAGAAGACAAAAACCGGATATCAGATCCGTTGGTATACCGCTGATGGAGGAGAGACGAAGAGAACCTACCGAGGTATCAGCCGATTTGAGGCTGAACAAAAGGAACGGGAAATTCTGCACAAGCGTGACTATGGGGAAACCACGCCGAACCCTCGGCACGCCCCAACGCTCGATCAGGTTGCCCAAGAGTGGATCGAGCAACACCGCCCTGAGTGGAAGCTTTCCACGTTGGCTCAGTATCAAAACGTCATCGCCACGCATTTGAAGCCGACCTTCGGCACAGAGCGAGTCAGCCAGATCACCGGGCAGCGCGCCCTAGATCTCAGAACAAAGTTATACGATGCAGGGCTCTCGGCTCGTCGAATCAACCTCATCCTGCTCGTGCTGAAGATGATCCAGAAGGCTGCTCGGTACCCCTTGGTCGGCGTTAAGATGCTCCGCGAGGAAAAGACGGAAGTAGACCCACTCGCCTCGGATGAAGTCGAGGCCATGCTCGCGAAGTGTCCGGCCTGGTGGCGGCCATTCTTTACGGTGTCGTTCTGGTCTGGCGCACGGCCTGGAGAGTTGGCGGCTCTCAAGTGGGGAAACGTGGACTGGCGGATCAATAAGTTTCGTATCCTTGCCCGGCGGTATCGGGGCGATGAATCCACCCCAAAGACACCGAACAGCACGCGCGAAGTAGATATGCTGCTGCCGGTCATTGACGCGTTAAAGGCTCAACGCGCCCAGCAAGCCGCCATGCGGTTGAAGCGAGGTGAGGGGAAGCCGGAGGCGGGGAAAGATTATGTGTTCACCGGGACAGAGGGTGGATTCTTGAACCTGAACTTCTTGAGAGAGAAAATCTGGTACCCGACGCTGGACACGGCCAAGCTACGCCGACGGACCTTTTATCAAACGCGCCACACCTTCGCGAGCAACGCGCTAGCTGCTGGCGAGAATCCGAAATGGGTGGCGGATATGCTCGGCCATAAGTCTACGCAAATCCTGTTCGACGTGTATGAGAAGTTTATTCCGAGGCGGACGCGCATGGATGGAAGTGCGCTAGTGGTTCGTATGCGTGAGGAGTCGGGACAACACAATGCGCCGATGTCGGTTCCGCAATACGACCCAAATACGACCGTTTCGCCGTCTGCCCTACCCACCGGCTCAGTATCTCAATAACTTAGAAAGATTTGGTGCCGAAGGCGGGATTTGAACCCGCACACCCTTGCGGGCGCTAGACCCTGAATCTAGTGCGTCTGCCAGTTTCGCCACTTCGGCACATCGAGGTGGAGGGCGGATTATCCTGAATTATTGAGGTCCCCGTCAAGCAAGCGGGTTGAATTATCTGGCCCGGATTATTCATGAATGCCGTCGCGAGGCGTTCGAGACCGAAGCCCGCCGGGGCTTCTCGCAAGTAAGGCCGACGTAGGCGTACTGGCAGTCCGTCGAGGAGGCCGAACGAGAAAAGCTCCGTCGGGCGAGAGGATCGGACGACATAGCAGGTATTCATGAATGGTCGGGGCTAAGCTGCACCTCGCGTGAGGCCCACCGTCCCGCCTCCGGGATGTCGCGCTGGTCGCCGCTGATCACGATCCGCTCGCGGACGAGCCCGGCGGCGCCGAGCAACGGAGCCGCCGCGATCCACGGCGCCTCATCGGCGATCAAGATATCAAACCGGACGCGACTGAACAGGGGATCGCTCAGCACTCGCGATGCCGTGGTGACCACAAGCCGCCGATTCTGGATGAAGGCCTGGCGGTTTGTGTCTTCCTCCGCCGCGAGCAATTCCCGGATCTTTTTCGTCCCGCCCAGCCGGACGATGTCTTCTTTGAGCTCGTCAAACTCCGGCCGTATATCTTTCGGCACAGCGGCCTCCGGTAAGAGTTCGTCGATGCGCACCTTGGCGATATCGAGTTCCCTTCTCAGCTCGGCGCACTGACTCTCATACAGCTTGAGGTATTGATGCAGAGATTCGACGTTTTTCCCGACGGCCTGCAGGCTGAGTCGTCGCAAGAGCGGGAGGTTCTCATATTCTGCCAGAGTGGCATTCACGTCATTGATCTTGGCCTGTAGGCCGCTGACCCCCGTCAGCAATCGCCATTCCAGGAGGCGCACTTCATCGAGATCCTTTTGCTTCTGCCCCTTGTAGGCCAATACAGGCGTCAATTCTCGAAACCGCTCGTACTTACGCCGGAGCGCGGCCTTGTCGGCGCACGACTTGGCATAGAATTGGTGCATCTGCGCTTCGAACCCCAGCTCCTGAATCCCGATGCCCTCGACCTGCTGGGCCAATGCCATTTCATAGCGACTCACCCACGTCTTATACATGAGCCCCACGGCTTTCATGGCTCGCGCGATGGTTCCGACGAGTGCATCCGCCGCCTGGTGATTAGGACAGACCAACAGGATGCGCTTATTCTCGCGAATCAGTTCGATCACGAGCATGGCCAATCGCTGCCGTCGCACCGAAAGCTCGTCCGACCAGATGGTCGTGAGGATCGACGATCCGGCGCCTGTCCCGGACAGTTCCTCTGCTCCCGTCGTCGCCTCGAGGAGGGGAGCCAAGCGGTCTGCCGGACCGAGTCGATAGGCGTCGGGCTGCGCGAGCATGTCACGCAACCGCTTGGCCGACGTGGCCAGAAGCCCGGCCCGATCGGGAACCACGGTCGCGTCGGCACAGGACTGTCCGATGGCATCGAATGTCTGCACGAGGACCATATTGCCTTGTCCGCCAAGCACGATGCCTTCGGTTGGCTCCATGTCGTCCGGGGGGATAATCGAGAGAGGGGTGTCATGCTCGATGGACGAGCCGTGCGGGAGCGTCAGCTCATACAGATGAAGCGTGCCAATCGTGTGCACAAGTCGGCCTGCTACCTGAGTAATTGGCTGGTCAAGCGCCGTGCCGCTCACCCGTTTCTGTTCGGCTTCAAGCCGGAGCGCCCATGTTTCGAGGAGGTCTCGTGCGGTCATGAGATCCTTGGAAAGTTGTCCATGTTTGGCGTTCGCCATCATACGGTTGGCCTATGACACCTGTCCAGCCTGTCATAGGATATCCTCCCGTTCACGATCTCCCCCGCGACCCTTAACAAGGGGACATTCTCCGCACATTGCGAATTGACTTTTTGCCGGCCCCCCAGTATCCTCTTTTCCTTTCCAACAGAAGGAGTTAGGGGAATGAAGGTCATTCTACAAGAAACGATGGACGGGGTCGGACATCTCGGCGATCTGCTCGATGTGAAAGCTGGGTATGCACGGAACTTTCTACTCCCACGGAAAAAAGCGGTGCTGGCCGATAGTCGCAGTATCAAGGCCTTTGAGCATATCAAGCACGTAGTCGGCGAACGGGCGAAAAAAGAAAAGCTGGAGATCGAAACCCACGCCAAGAGCATCTCAGCCGTGTCCCTTACGGTGGAGACCAAGGTCGGCAAGGACGACAAGATGTTCGGGTCGGTCACGGTCAAAGACATCGCAGAAGGATTGGCGGAGCAGGGATTTACGGTGGATCGGCGCAAGATCCAGCTGGACCATCCGATCAAGGAACTCGGCACCTTCACTGTGCCGATCAAGCTTCCACGGGACGTGACTGCAACCGTGTTAATCCACGTCGTGAAGAAACAGGAAGCCGAAACGGCCCCCGTTGAGGCCTAACGAGGGAACGAGCTGTCATGAACGATGCGGTCGGTTCTTTAGACGCACTCAAAGCCACAGACCCGGAAGTCTATGCTGCGATTGTCGCCGAGGAAGAGCGGCAGCGTGACAGGCTGATTCTGATCGCCTCGGAGAACTTCGCTAGTCTCGCCGTCCTGGCCGCGCAGGGCTCCATCATGACCAATAAGTATGCCGAAGGGTACCCGGGAAAGAGGTACTACGGCGGGTGTCAGCATGTAGACACCGTGGAGGATCTCGCCATCCAGCGTTGTAAGCAGATTTTCGGCGCGGAGCATGTGAACGTGCAGCCGCATTCAGGATCTCAAGCCAATATGGCGGCCTACCTGTCTGTGCTGAAACCGGGCGACACCATCCTGGGCATGGACCTCGCCCAAGGGGGTCACCTTACTCACGGCAGCAAGGTCAATTTTTCCGGGATCCTGTTCCGTGTGTTTTCCTACGGCGTAGACCGTGAGACCGAAACCATCAACTATGACGCGGTGCAGAAGCTGGCGGAGGAATGCCGGCCACGCCTGCTCGTCGTAGGCGCCAGTGCCTATGCTCGCACATTCGATTTTCCACGATTCCAACAGATCGCCAAGTCGGTCGGCGCCTATCTGCTGGTCGACATCGCTCATATCGCCGGGTTGATCGCCGCAGGGCTCCATCCGAATCCTGTTCCCTATGCCGACTTTGTCACCACGACCACCCACAAAACCCTGCGCGGACCAAGGGGGGGCGTCGTGATGTGCAAGGCTGAGTATGCCAAAGCGGTCGATAAACTTATTTTCCCAGGAATACAAGGCGGACCCTTAATGCATGTGATCGCGGCGAAGGCCGTCGCCTTCAAGGAAGCCCTCTCGCCGGCTTTTACGCGTTATCAACAGCAGGTCATTGCCAATGCGAAGGTACTGGCCCAAGGGCTTCTCGACCGTGGGTACAAGATTGTGTCGGGCGGCACGGATACGCACCTTATGCTGATGAATCTGACCAACAAGGGCATTACAGGCAAAGAAGCAGACGCGGCCTTGGGCGCTGCCGGCATTATCGTGAACAAGAATGCCGTGCCCTACGACGAGAAGCCGCCGGCCATCGCCAGTGGTATTCGGCTGGGAACTCCCGTTGTTTCTACCCGTGGGATGCGGGAAGCCGAGATGAAAGAGATTGTGGGCTTGGTCGACCGAGTGCTCCAGCATCGGCAAGACCCCGCGATGCTCGAGGAAGTCCGCACCCAGGCCAAAGCGCTCTGCAGCCGTTTTCCGATCTTTCATACCTACTAACCCACGTCAGTCGGGGCAGGATCACCGCCTGTGAAATGTCCGTTCTGCGATGAACTCGAAGACAAGGTCGTAGACTCGCGCATGGCGAAGGAAGGCGAGGTTATTCGCCGCCGACGCGAATGCCTCGGCTGCAAGCGTCGCTACACCACCTACGAACGCGTCGAAGAAATTCTTCCCGTGGTGGTGAAAAAGGACGGCCGCCGGGAGTCGTTCGACCGTACTAAAATTCTCGCCGGTCTCAAAAAAGCCTGCGAAAAACGGCCCATCAGTACCGCCACCATCGAAGTGGTGACCGATCGCATCGAGAAACGCATTCAGGAAATGGGTGAAACCGAAATCGAGAGCCGGATCGTGGGCGAAGAATTGATGAAAGAGCTTCATCAACTGGATCAGGTCGCATATGTTCGCTTTGCGTCTGTCTACCGCGAGTTCAAAGACATTGACCAGTTCATGGACGAGCTGAGAACGTTGGCCCAACAACGCCGAGATCGATGAGGGTTGCGGGACCCGTCCTCTCTCTTCATCGTTTTCTCCCTGTCCTTCCGCGGTCGGTCCGTCAACACCAAGGTGCAATTTCCAGCGAGTAGGCGTCAACATGCCGACAACCCAAGCCAAGTCTCCTAGACGACCACGCAAGACCGGATCGGTAGGCGGCACGCATGTGGCGATCATCGGCGCAGGCCGCGGCGGCACGGCCCTGATGGAGATCTTTGCGACAGATCCGCTGGTGCAAATCGTGGGCGTGGCCGAAATCCAGGAAAACGCCCCGGGCATCGCACTGGCGAAACGGCTCGGCATCCCCGTGACCCGCGATTACCGGCTCCTCTTGGATCTCGAGCGCGTGGATCTCATCATCGACGTGTCGGGCAATGCCGAAGTCTGGGAGTTGCTCCAAGACTTCCACCGGATGGGCGTCATGATCATCGGTGGGGCCAGCGCCAAATTCATGTGGGAACTCATTGAGGCACGCATCCGCGCGACGGCAGAGATCGAGAAAACCTTGAATAAATACCAATCGCTCTATCGACTGTATGTCAAGGAAACGGGTGTGGCGGTGTCGGAGGAACGGACGCGCATTGCCTGCGAAATGCACGACGGCCTCGTGCAGAGTTTGGCCGGGGTGAATTTCAAACTGGATCTGAGCCAGCAACTGATTCGAAAAGATCCCAAAGCCAGCCTGGCCACCTTGCGCGAAAGCAAGGCCCAACTGAAGCTGGCCATCCAAGAGGCGCGGCAAGTCATTTCCAATCTCCGCCCGCTCCACTACGACAAGATGGAGCTGCTCCCAGCCCTCACCAACTATCTCACCTCGTACGAGACCCAATATCACATAAAGACGCAGTTCCGCGTATCCGGCGATGAACAGATCTTGTTCCCGCGCACCAAGATCTTCCTATTTCGCATTGTGCAAGAAGCCCTCAGCAACGTAGAGAGACACGCGAAAGCGACTCGGGTGACCGTGGGGCTAGACATCGACCCCGAACGCCTCCGGGTCACCATCGGGGACAACGGCGTGGGATTTGACATGGATACTGTGCTGCGTGATCCCGAAAAATGGGATCACTTTGGGATTCGTGGAATCCTGGAGCGAGCTCGACTCGTAGGCGGCGAAGGCAAGATCGATTCGAAGAAAGGGCGTGGTACAACCATCGTCGTCGACGTCCCGCTGGTGAAAAAGGAGAAGACATTCTATGGAAAAGATTAAGGTGCTCATCGCGGACGACCATCGCGTCGTACGAGAAGGATTGGCCGCAATCCTCAAGACGAAAGACGATATCCTTATCGTGGGCGAGGCCCAGGATGGCATGGAAGCCGTCGAGAAGGTGAAGACGTTGGTCCCCGACGTCGTGCTGATGGACGTGAGCATGCCCAGGATGGGCGGGGTCGAAGCGACCAGACAGATCAAGCGCGAGTTCCCTCACATCGGAGTCGTGGCCCTGACTATGTATGACGAGCAACAATACATCTTCGATTTGGTGCGCGCCGGCGCCACCGGATATCTCTTGAAAGATTCCGAGTCCTCTCAGATCGTCGCCGCGATTCGTGCAATCTATAAGGGCGAGTCACTGATCCATCCATCCGTAGCGAGCAAGATCTTGGCGGAGTTTTCCTTGATGTCCCAAAAGAAGGGGAAAAAGCCTGGGTGGGTTGAGCACGATCTGACGGAACGAGAGATCACCGTCTTACGCTTGGTCGCAGATGGGAAAACGAACAAGGAAATTGCCAATAACTTGGACCTGAGCGAAAAGACCGTCAAGAACCACGTGCGGAATATTTTTCATAAGCTCCAAGTCTATGATCGCACTCAGGCCGCCATCCTGGCTATTCGGAAAGGACTCATCGAGCTGGACCCCCGGCCGTAGTTGTTGTGGCCACCAAGTGGAAACCTCCTGGCCCAACAAGCGGCTTGTAGCTCTTCCTCACCGACCGATCACCACGTATTCCTTGTCAGCCACGAACAGATCGTGAGCCATTTCTCCGTCAACCCTTGCTTCCGATAGCGGTGATCGATTCCATATTCAGTTACGCTGGCTCGCCATGATAGGGGCATGGATTACGATTCGATAATCCTTGAAAAGTCACAGGTGTCATGTTTTTGCAACATGACTTCACGTTACTACACTTAAATACTTTGCTTGTATTATCAATGCTATATGATACATTTTCGCAAAAATACCGGCTGGCACACGAGTTGCTGATACCCCCTGTGTAATTAATTATTGAGGTGACTTTGTGAGGGTTCAGCAAACTTTAGAAAATGCAGTGAGTTGTGCAGGAATTGGGCTTCACTCCGGACAGCCCGTCACTCTCACACTCAGGCCTGCTCCACCAAATACCGGCGTGGTCTTTGTAAACCGGAACGGCAAAGACGGAGCCTGCCTCGCAGCCTCGATCGAGCATTTGGTGCCTACGGAACTCTGCACCGCAATCAGCGGCAACGGGTTTCAGGTCAAGACGATTGAGCATGTCCTGGCCGCATTGGCCGGACTCGACATCGATAACATATATGTGGAGGTTGATGCCGGTGAAGCTCCCGTCATGGACGGCAGCGCGGCACACTTCGTTCGCTTGATTCGGTCAGCCGGAATTGTTCCCCAGAGCCGGCAGCAACCCTATCTGAAAATCACACGGCCTCTCGAGGTGGTGGATGGAACTCGTCGAGTTCGCATTGAACCGTCCTCGACCACCAAGATCACCTATTCCATCCACTACAATCATCCGTTGATCCAGACTCAGACCTACGTCTATGAGCACTCAGCCCATGCGTTTGAGCGCGAGATCGCGGATGCCAGAACATTCGGGTTCTTGCAGGAAGTGGAAGCCCTTTGGGCTCGCGAGCTCGGCCAGGGCGGCAACCTGGACAATACGATCGTTCTCTCTCAAGACGGCATTCTCAATGAATCAGGCCTTCGTTTTGCCAATGAATTCGTGCGACACAAGATCCTGGACCTGATCGGAGACTTTTCGTTGCTCGGCGTGCCCTTTATCGGACACTTGATCGCCGAGCGCTCGGGGCATGCGATACACACGCGCCTCGTTCAACAGATTCTCAACCACCCCGATAGCTGGGTGTTGCTCAACGCCGACGAAACAGTCGCCACATCTGAGCCTCGTTCTGCCATGGCCGCACCGCGATCTGCATCGCTGGTAGCTCTCCAAGCCTCCTAACGCTCATCTTCTTGCATGAAAGTCTGCGCATGGTCTTGCCAAGACAGGCGAGATGATTTGTGACGTGCGGGTAACTGAGATGTGATTTAACGTCGGGAGCAAGTGGCCTCGCTCCCGACGCTAGAATCAAGGCGGGGACTACTTCTTCTTCTTCTTTGCTGCTTTCTTCGTCGCCAAGACTCTCACCCCCCTTCGTGTCTTTTGAGGTCTAACTGGCCCAGACACACTACACTGCGTGGATCAGGGCTTCTTCCAATGCCTCGAACGTATTCGGACCGACTTTCTTGAACCGCTTATCCCGCTTCAAAGACGTGGCCACAGATGTCAGCGGCGTCTTCCCCTTGATCTGGAGGCCCCCCTCGACCAATCGCTGCACAAGCTCTTTCGCGTGCATCGGGCGATTCGCATCACGGAGCATTTCGTACGCGGCTTCCGACACGCTTTTCCCGGAATACTTGCTCCGCCCCATGAGGATCTCCCTCGACTGGTCGGTGACATCCGTGTTCGGCCGCTGACGAGCACCCTTTTCGTCGGAATAAAATTGACTAGAGAGACTGGCGAGCTTGGCTTTGTCGGCTTCGACGCGATAGAGCGTTTCTGCCAACTCCAAGTATTTCTTGATCGTGGCGATTTCGTCGTCCAAACGACGACGTTTCTTTTCGAGTTCTTGCAGCCGGTTCTTGTAAGCGCTGATTCGCTGTTCAAGACCAACCAATATATCGGTGAGTTCTTCCACAGACTTGCCCCCAGATGAAGCATACTTGCTTTATAGCATTGCTTGCGTAGCAAGTCAATAGATAAAGTTACAGTCATAGCTTGCATAGTATTACCGCTTTAATACGGATCCATGCTTGCTCAATATGCTCCCTCATCGGCCTTTAAGAGTGAGAACAAACCGGTCAGATCCTGGCCGAAATGCGTGGGATGGATTCCCTTTCGAAAGATGTCTTCGCTCAATATTGTAGAAACACAGCCTCGTGCTATGATGGCACCTCATGTCTCCGCCGGTCTTGCAGAATATCCCACTAGATAGGCTCTTGTCGGTCGCCACGGATGCAGCCCGCCAGGCCGGAGCCGTTCTAATGGAATGCACGCGCTCCGGTTTTCGCATTGAACATAAGCAGATCATCAATCTTGTCACCGACGCCGACCATCAGGCGGAGCAACGGATCATTGACGTCATCCACGACGCCTTCCCGACCCATCCTGTCCTTGCCGAGGAACGCGGGCTGACAGAACAACCTCCATCCCGCTACAAATGGGTGATCGATCCGCTTGATGGCACGACTAACTTCGCCCATGGGTTCCCCGCCTACTGTGTGTCCATCGGGGTGGAATGCGACGGATGTGGGATTATTGGGGTGGTCTACGACCCAACCCGGGACGAACTCTTCACCGCGCAAATCGGTCAGGGGGCTCACCTCAATGGAATTTCCATCGCCGTATCCACAACGGATCATCTCGATCGCGCGCTCCTCGTGACCGGATTTGCGTACGACATTCGCGAAACCTCGAATAATAACCTGAAACACTTCGCACGATTCGCATTGAAGGTGCAGGGATTGCGCCGAACCGGAACGGCGGCCCTGGACCTTTGCTATGTCGCGGCCGGCCGGTTCGATGGATTTTGGGAAGTAACACTGAACCCTTGGGACATGGCAGCGGGAGTCGTCATCCTCGGCGAAGCGGGCGGTGCGGTAACAGACTTCAAAGGCAATCCTCACTCGATTTACGGGCAAGAACTGGTCGCGAGTAACGGGCCCATCCATCAGGCCATGCTCGACGTACTACAAGAAGACGTAACCCCCTAGTAAGGCCGCGGTCCCGCTGCGCTCTCACCATACCAATTGGATGCCCGAACAGTTCAGACCAGCTACAGGGGCTGCCTGACAGATGTACAGATAGAATGACGATGCGGTATGATTCCCCTGTCACAAGAAGGAAGGAAATTCGCTGCATGGCACGTTCAACCCCAACATCGGGACCATTAAGCGGGAACCCACCTCAGAAGGCAGGAGCTGAATCGAGCACCCGGGATGTGGAACTACTTCGAGTGCTCGTGAGCCGGAAGGGAACACAGGTCGATGCCCAATGGGCGATTCATCCCCAACTGAAACAGGATCTTCTGCAGCAGGAATGGCAAGAGGTGACCGACCTCATGGCCAAGGTGACCGGCATCGTCGGCACACGGTTTTCGCAGGTGCTCACGCAGGCTGATCCCGAACCGCCCAGCAACGCATGATCGTAAAGCAATGTTGAATGATGAAATGATGAGTTGTGAATGGTGATTGAACGGGTGCACGCTCATTCAACGTTCAAACTTTAACATTCACAATTTGGAGTAGCCAATGGAGACCTATTATCATCCCCATGATCTGGGCAAGTTTGCCGAAATGGGTAAGGGCAACAAGGACCTTTGGGAGAAATTCATGGCCTACTACAGCGCCGTCTTCGCTGAAGGAGCTTTGACGGAACGAGAGAAGGCCCTCATCGCCCTCGCCGTTGCCCACGCAGTCCAATGTCCTTACTGCATCGATGCCTACACGCAGGCCTCACTTGAAAAAGGGTCGAACATCGAAGAAATGACGGAAGCCGTCCACGTCGCCTGTGCCATCCGAGGCGGCGCCTCGCTCGCGCACGGTGTCCAGATGCGCAACGTTGCCGACAAACTGTCGATGTGATGAGACTGGTGACTGGTTTAGCTAGAGATAGGGGTTTTCGGGAACGGCGAGGGTAAAGTATTTGCCGCGCTCTTCGTAGAGAATCCGTGCAGCCGTCAAGGCATCGAGCGCCTGATCAATCTCTGCATCAATGTTCTCGCTCTTGCTGAGTCGTTGTGCCAGCAGCGTGCGAATTTGTTCTACACTCTTGGCCGCTTCGTTGCAGACTTCGATGATTCCAGCCGCAGGCCAATCGTAGCGCCGCCGTATTGGTGCCTTCGGATTCCGACCATCGTACACGGTGACATAGTCCATCGCCTTCGAGTAATAGAGAAACGGCCGATCACTCGAACCGACCCGTCGCTGCCACTCCTGCACCAGGTCGACCAATTCTTGGTAGACGTGCGAGTCCACGTTCCAATTGTCCAGCTCATACTCGAAATCGTAGGCGATCTTCTTCAAGTCCACCTGCCGAGCATCGTAGATATACTCGTACGCCGTCCCCGGACCGGTGATGTGGACACCATACTCGTGCGGCCTGGTGTAGTAGGGACTGAAGCGCTCCAGCCAGAACTTCCCGGTCGACTCCGGCGGCTGCAGATGGAACAACGACGGAATCATGTCGATCTGCCGACGGTAGTCCTCGTTCGTTTCTCCGGGAAACCCGAGCAAGATATTCCAGGACACCGCGACATGATAGTAGTAGCTCCACTTGAGGCAGATAATATTCTGCATCGGTGTCACGCCCTTATCCATCGCCTGCAGCTGATTGAGGCTCAGACTCTCTAATCCAGGCTGCATGCACTTCACGCCCCCGACGGCGAGCGTTCGAATCTGGCTCTTATGCAGGTTGCTCTTGGTTTCGATGAACACATCGAGATCACAATGGTCTGCCGCAAACCGGCCGAAGAGGTTCTCCACATATTTCATGTCGATGATGTTGTCCACCAAGCGAAATCGCGCCGTATCGTATCGGCTGGAGAGATAGGCCATCTCCCGGGCCACTTGCTCGAACGATTTGGCTCGAAACTTCATGCTTTGTGCATTCAATCCACAAAACGTGCAGTGATGTTTTTCCCCCCACCAACAGCCCCGCGAACCTTCGTAGAGCAGGACTCGATCGAGCCCCTGGGCCGCCTCCCCCAGCTCAGCCAGAAGATGATAGTAATCGTCATAATCGGGTGGACCGGTTTTCGCAAAGTCCGAGAAGAGTGAGTTGTTCGGAGTGAACGCGATCGCTGCTCCCTCTCGATAGGCCACGCCGCTGGGAACGATCCCCGTCTTTCCCTCGAGGAGGTATCGAACCAATTCCGGGAACACCTCTTCCCCTTCCCCCACTACCACATGATCGATGAAGGGAAAGGCCCGGAAGTACTCCAGTCCCATCTCGCCGTCGTAGTTCGCTCCACCGAAGACGATCGTCACGTTGGGATAGAGATCCTTAATGAGTTTCGCCATCGTCAGGCTCGCGACGTTTTGATCGAACGTGGAGGTGAAGCCGACAATCCTGTACTGTCCCCAGTCGATGGCGGTCAGAGCCCAGGTCAAAAACTGTGGCGCCGTCCGCACCGCCATGTCTTCGAAGAACAAAGCCGGATGGCCGCTCTCCTTGGCGACTTGCTCAAACACCGGCTTAAACAGGCGGGGGTACTCCGCGCGCTTCGGATTGTCGCGGAACAAGAGATATGAAAAAATCCATTCGCCGAACAGCGCCCGTTTCTCGCAGATTATTTCATAGAGGAGCACGCCGATCTTGTGGGCGAAACGCACGTTCAGATGATGGCAGTCGACGGGAGTCCCCTTCGATTTGAGCAGTGCGGAGAGTGTGCCTAGTTGGATCGAGGGATACTTCGAGAAGCTAAACGGCATATTGACGAGCGCCACCTGGGCCTTGTCGCTCATCTTCTGCCTCGTGGGTTCATGACACAAGCACCCGACTCGCGGTTAACTGGCAGTTGCGCGAAACGGTTCAAACTCGCGATCGGCTTTGGCTGCCAGGTAAAAATCGCTCTCCGTCAGGCCATTGATCTTGTGCGTCCAAATTTCGACCTTGCACTTGCCCCAAGCGAGATAGAGATCGGGATGGTGGCCTTCCGCTTCTGCCACGGCACCCACCTTGTTCACGTAGGCCAAGGCTTGGATGAAATCCTTGAAGGTATACAAGCGCTCAAGATGGCCGGCCTGGTTCAGCGACCACCCGCGCCCTAGCTCTTTCAGCAGAGCCTGCGCACGATCCGCCGGGACTGGAGGTACGCCGCCCCGGCAAGGGATACATTTGTTATCAGCAAGGCTCATGGCACCACCTCCTGGTATGGAAATCAACGTCGCGTGTCGATCCTGTCTAGGACAGGTATTCTAAAGGGGCTTCGAGAGGAAGGGCAAGGTGGGAAAATTAGGTGATTGAGTGGTCACTCAACCTCATCAACTGCACCGCCCGAGCGGGCCACGTCTTCCATCTTGATTTTCTCAGGGTTGAATTTGGCCGTTGCGATTGCCATCCGATCGAAGGCCTCATCAAATGAGAGGGGAGAGGCATCCTTTGGCCGGAACCGAATCGGATTCACCCGGGCGACCACAAAGCTCTTGAGGTAGGGACTCGTCAGGCCTTTCGCTTTCAGCGCCTCAACCTGCTCGACGATCTGATCGTCCAGCGCCAGCACGGTCTTTGCCCGCTCCCGCCGCAGTTCAATCGCCGCGCGCATCGGTTTCTTCAGAAATTCATCCACCCGCTTCAACACCGGATGGTAGGCCCCGCCGCTGAATCTTGGTCGCTCTTCATAGCACAGGCCCAGCGTAATGAAGGCCGGCTCCTCAAGCTCCAAGGCATAGATCTCTTCCGTCGCATCATCGAGCCGCGCCAGTTCCTTGTACATACGGATGACTTCGAGGGATTTCTCGCGCAGATTGTGCGCCTTCTCGGTGTTCATCGCGAGAATCTGATAGGCCGCAGCCGCTTCCGGCACCACAATCGCGACGATGCTCTTCGCCCCCAGCGTCTTCATCGCCGAGAGCCGATGGTTGCCATTGGGAGTCCAGTATTTTGCGACCTGGTCACCCGTTGGCGCACGCACCACAATGATCGGATCGAGAAACCGCCCGATCTTGCCGATCACGAGTTCTAACTTTCGAACGTGCATGTCGGAGAGATTGCGCTGAAAGGGGGTCGGCTCAACGAGTTCGATGGGCAAGGCCGCCAGCAGCACCCAGCGTCCGCCATAGGGCTCCCGATAGATCGCGAGGACCTTCCCGCTATCACCCTCGATCGCTCGATGCAGTTCGGCGACCTCTGCCGAAGGAGCCGCGGCTTGGAGTTCGATCGCGGCCAAACCGGTCGACGCATGAGCAGGTTGACGACGTCGTCGCACACCACCGGCGGCACGAGGAACTTTTGGTCGCTTCCCAGGCATCGCTCAGTATGGTAGGGAAGGAGAGGAAGAAAAGAAAGCCCCCGATCCTCGTCCACTCACAAACGCCATGAGTCATCCGTCAATCAATGAGCCAGGCCTGAAATTAGCCGCGCAGAAGATTGGCTGGTTCACGGCCTCCTGCGTGCTCGTGAGCAATATTATAGGTGGGGGGATCTTCACCACGACGGGATTCATGGCGCGGGACCTGGGTGATCCGATACTGATCCTTCTATTGTGGTTCGTCGGAGCGCTTTTTGCGCTGGGTGGTGCCATGGTCTACGGAGAACTGGGGGCCACCTTGCCTCATGCTGGAGGGGATTACGTCTACCTGCGAGAGGCCTATGGACCGCTGGTGGCCTTCCTCAGCGGATGGACGTCGTTCACGATCGGATTCGGCGCGGCAGTCGCAGCTTCAGCTATCAGTTTTTCATCCTATGCCCTGCGAGTCGTCCCGATTGAGGACGAGCGAGGATGGCTAGCGAAGGGTCTTTCGCTCTCTCTGTTGTGGGTCGCGACTCTCATGCATTGTCGAGGTGTAGGAACAGGCGGCCGCGTGCAATTGCTATTGACGACCACAAAAGTCGTCGCCATTGGGGGATTAATTCTCGGCGGGTTATGGGCGGTGGCGGGCCACGGGGACGCGTTCCTCGCCAGGCCCACCGTGCAACAGCCGACGCTTGGAGCGTCCGCCATCGCGCTTGTGATTGTGACCTACTGCTATCTCGGCTGGAACGTCGCGGGCTACATCGCCAGCGACATCGTTGACCCTCAACGGACTTTGCCCAGGATCATGATCGGGGGCACAGCCTTCGTCGCCGTGATCTATCTGTTGCTGAACGTCGTCTATCTGTCAGCGCTGTCGATCACGGAACTGGCCCGAGAACCGATCGTACCGGTCGCGGAGAAGGCAGCCGCAGCGTTGTGGGGGCCACAGAGCGGGCGACTGGTTGCCGCCATACTCTGTCTCTCCATCGCAGGAGCGGTGAGCGCCATGACGTGGGCAGGACCCCGCGTGTATTGGGCCATGGCGCGCGACGGCATGATCAGCCCCTGGCTTGCCCGGCTCCATCCCCGCACCGCGGCGCCGGCCCGCGCCATCGTCTTCCAAAGTCTCTGGGCGTCGCTGCTCATTCTGAGCGGAACCTTCGAACAACTCCTCGTCTACAGCGGCCTCGTTCTCTCGCTGTTTATGGCCTTGACCCTCTCCACAATCTTTCGTCTTCGTCGTACAAGTGTCGTGGGCACCCAGCAATACCGCGCTCCACTCTATCCCTTCTTACCCGCGGCCCTCGTCATCGGAGCCTTCACATTGGTCAGCTACAGTCTCATCCAACGACCTACAGAATCGTTATACGGCGTGGCGACCATCCTGAGCGGGATTCCGCTCTATTACTTTTGGCGCAGACATCACTTTCTTTCCCAGCACAAATCCTGACGAGGCTCGTCAAAATGTCCATCTCACACGCCCGTTCCAGCGCGCCAAGACGCACGTATCCCGGGCAAGGCAACAGCGAGCGAAATGCTGGGTCGTACTTTTGTCGTACGGCAAGGCTTTGAGGGAAGCGACAAAGACGTTAAAGGACATTCTCACGAACCTAGTAGGATGCTGAAAAACTATTGTGGGCCCGAAGAACCCGGGACTGGAGGGAGTCACGGAATGTTCCAGCCAAACCCGCAGGCTGTTCAAAAGGCTGTCCAGCAAGGCCGCAGCGAGTGAAGATCCGAGGAGGTACATACCGCACTTCGTGTGGGCCGGTCGCCCTTTGAATGGGTCCTGGCGATCGGAAAAACCCCTTCAGGCATTCCGAGCTTCAAGAATCTTCTTCGGTATGTTGAGGGTCTGAACGATACGAGAACGCTGCATGGGAAAAGGCGCGTCTTGGCGCGCCTGGCTTGGGCGGGTGAGAAGGGCGACTTTTTCAACAGCCTGCTAAAACGGCACGGGCGACCCTGCACTAAGGTGGGAGGTCGCCCGTGTGTGGCGCTTAGGACGCCAGGTCAGCTATGTAATTGTCTCGGCCCAGCAAAAACTGAGACCCGCGCGACAACAAGTATGTTGGACACCTGATCGGGGGAGAACGATTTCATTCCCGGCACTTGTGTTCCTCGCGCCAGCGTCGAGTTCTCCATGATGTGATCAGGCTGATAACCTATTGGTCTTTGGTGCCGTTACGGCACAGCCCGTGGAGAACCGGCTAGCACGACCGATCAAGAAGCCCGCCCTCGAGTCGGCGGGCCTGTGTGGCCAGGTGGAGTCAGGTCATCCATCGCTACCCTCCTCTCTTGAGAAAGTTGGCTGGGGAACCCGTTGACATCCGCGCACCCTGTCCGGTCCCCCCTGATAGAGTGAATGAATGGGCCGCAGATTCCTCTTACGCCCATTAGGAAAACGTGTCAATGGGGGAAATAAATTTTCCCGGCAATGGCTCGTCCAGCATAAAACATACCCACCAGCTCAAGATCTTGGAGTGCCGAATACCAGCGAAACGGTTGAGGAAGAAGAAAGCCGTACTGGCCGCCGCGGGAGCGTTTGAACCCCCGCCGGAGCGAGATCGTCTCCACATCTACATAGCCCAGATAGAGAAAGTCGGCTTGGGGTCACCCTGACCACGCGATGCTGTCTTGTCATCATTTCTCACCGAACTGCTTCATGTGCCACACGGACATCACCTGATAGGGGGTGCCTCGCGGCATGTCCGAAATGCGTGCGGCGGCGGACTCGTTACGCAATCTTCAACGTCTCGAAGTTGACCCCGGCGGGAGCAGGCGGGGTCTTCAGCTTCATGTCTTCCAAGGCGCTGACGACGCGATCGGCGACCACGAGATTGCGATACCACTTCCGATTGGCCGGCACGATATACCAGGGCGCATGATCGGTGCTCGTGGCCGAGAGTACCTCTTCAAACGCCGCCATGTAGTCGGCCCAGAGCTTCCGTTCTTCCAGATCTCCTTCGCTGAATTTCCAACGTTTCTCCGGATCGCGGATGCGCGCTTCCAACCGCTCTTTCTGCTCGTCTTTGGAGATGTGCAGAAAGAATTTGAGGATAGTGGTCCCGTTCTCAGCCAGCAATTCTTCAAACTCCTTGATCTGGTTTAATCGTTGTGCCGCCACTTTGGCTGAAATCATCTTGTGGACCCGCGTGATAAGCACGTCTTCGTAGTGCGATCGGTTGAAGAT
>PLBR01000051.1:22317-23732 GCA_003135435.1 Nitrospira sp.
CTTGATCGTCCCGTCCTTGCCGCTGGAATCCATCCCCTGCAACACGATGAGCACCGCGCGGTTGCCGTTGGCGTAGAAGCGTTCCTGCAGTTCCTCAAGCCTACCGATCAACTGAACCGTAACGGCCTTCGCCTTCTCTTTGCCTTGATCCGTTTTCTTGTACTCGCCGGTGTCGTCGGGGTCACATGTATCTAAGTTGAGTTGTGAGCCCTGCTTGATGCGATACTCTTTCATGTTCGGTGCCTCCTTCGCCCCCTCGTGCTCGTATCTGAGGCTGGGTATTCTACTCCATTCGTTCCAGCTTGACAGCCGCGAATAACTGGCAAAGAATGCGCCGAATATTTCGAGGGAGGTGCATCATGGCAGTCAATCCGGATAAGTTGAACGCATTTATGGGCAAGGCAGTCGGTGACATTGGTGCCGCGCTGAGCGCCAACATGGTACTCCTTGGCGACAAGCTCGGTCTCTACAAAGCCATGGCGAAGGCGGGCCCCATCACGCCGGCTGAACTCGCAAAGGCGACCAAGACAGCCGAACGGTACGTTCGTGAGTGGCTGGGCAATCAGGCAGCAGGTGGATACGTGACCTATGACGCCAGAACCGGTCGGTACACGCTCCCTGAAGAACAGGCGATGGCACTCGCCGATGAAAGCAGTCCTTGTTTTCTCCCCGGTGCGTTTCAGGTCATCGCGGCGACATTTTCAGCCAACCCCAAGATCGAGCAGCGGTTCAAGACCGGCAAGGNNATAAATTACCGAGCGGTTCAAGACCGGCAAGGGCCTCGGGTGGGATCAGCACGATCACCGATTGTTTGAAGGCACGGAGAGATTCTTCCGTCCGAACTACCTGGGCAACCTCGTGGCGAATTGGATCCCGTCCCTCGACGGCGTGGAGGCAAAGCTCAAGAGGGGTGCGAAAGTCGCGGACGTCGGCTGCGGGTTCGGAGCGTCCACCATCATCATGGCGAAGGCCTATCCCACATCTACCTTCATCGGCTTCGATTACCATAAGCCCTCGATCCTGACGGCACGCAAAAGGGCCAAGGAAGCAGGCCTGAAGAACGTGACTTTCGCAGCAGCGAAGTCCACAGACTATCCCGGCAAGGAGTACGACTTCGTCGCCCATTTTGATTGTCTGCATGACATGGGCGATCCTGTCGGCGCTGCGAAGCACGTGAAGAAGACGCTCGCACAAGATGGTACCTGGATGATTGTGGAGCCGTTTGCAAATGACCGTGTGGAAGATAATCTGAATCCGGTAGGCAGAGTCTTCTACGCCGCGTCGACGATGATCTGCGTACCCGCTTCCCTGGCCTACAATGGTCCGGCCCTCGGGGCCCAAGCAGGGGAAGCGCGGTTGCGAGATGTGGTCATGAAAGGCGGGCTCACACGATTCCGCCGCGCGACGCAGACGCC
>PLBR01000181.1:0-224 GCA_003135435.1 Nitrospira sp.
TTGTCCTGTCCCGATCCATCAAGATAGGCCACAACACTATTTGCGCCTCACGCGTTTCTCGTGTTTTGACTTGCGAAAGGTGCATGTCCGGTTCGGCGAGAGGGCGTGCGAAACCGCTGGCCGAAAGACCGGAATGGCGCGCATGTCCTACTCAACCCTACATTCCGATGCACCGCGGCTTCGTATACCTGTGTGCGGTCATGGACTGGGCCAGTCGCCGGGTG
>PLBR01000181.1:315-10973 GCA_003135435.1 Nitrospira sp.
AACAGGGATTGGAACGCTACCTGACATTCTACAACCAGACAAGGCCGCTCCGAGCGCTTGACTGCCACACACCAATGGAGTGTAATCTGACAACCTGCCTACACGGCTCACCGCCGCGTAGGCAGACCACCGCAAGGCGCCACTTAAGGAAGAAAACATTCTGTCCAAACAAACAGAGCTACTTCTGTTTTATACCCCTTGAGTTCTAACTCCACGTGCAACACTGCAAGCCCTAAGGGGCTATGGTGTTGCCATGCGAACGAGATCCTATAGACACATGAGTGCCGAAGAGCGTGAAACCTTGAGTCTGGGTCTGGCCCGCGGTCATACGTTGCGGACGATGGCGACGGTGTTGAGGCGAGCGCCCAGCACCGTGAGCCCCGAGCACGCCCGCAACGCGATGAGCGCCCGCTATTATGCCCGCACGGCACAGACGCGGGCGGCAGCCCGAGCCCGTCAGCCACGACGACCGCGCACACTCCTCGACCCCTGGCTATGGCAGTATGTCAGAACCCACCTGGCTCAAGGCTGCTCGCCCGAACAGATTGCCAGACGCCTCCGACGCGCCTATCCTGGCGACATGCAGAAGCCGCTCTCGGCCGAGACCATCTCTGTGGGGCTGTATGTGTTGCCACGTGGAGCCCTGCGCCGCGAACGGCTGGCGGCGTTGCGTCAGGCGCGCAAGGCGCGTCGGCCTCGGGCGCGCGGGACCGACCGACGCGGCCAGATCCCCCACATGCCGCCGATTGCCGCGCGCCCCGCCGAGGTGGCCCCCCGCACGGTGCCGGGCCACTGGGCAGGCGATCTGATCAAGGGGGCTCGCAATGGTTCGGCCGTCGGGACCCTGGTGGAGCGGACGACACGCCTGGTCCTCCTGGCCAGGCTGGACGGGACGGATGCGAGGAGTGCCCGAGAGGGCGTCACGAAGCAACTCCGGCATGTGCCCGCTCCGCTGCGCAAAACCCTGACCGATGATCGGGGGAACGAAATGGCCGAGCAGGAGCGCCTGGCGGCGCGACTGGCGCTCCGGGTGTTCTTTGCCGATCCGTACAGCCCGTGGCAACGGGGCACCAACGAGAACACCAATGGGTTGTTGCGCCAGTACGTGCCCAAGGGCACCGACTTGTCGGGCTATACGCAGCGCGAGCTGAATGCCATTGCCCATCGTCTCAATACGCGCCCGAGAAAATGTCTCAACGTTGCCACGTCCCTGGAAGTCTCTGCGCACCTGTGCCCTCATTCACCCGTTGCACTTGGAACTTGAAACCGCCCACTCAAGGAAGCGAAATCCTGACAGAAGGCTGGCGGAGGCACGACAACACGGTCCGTCCGCACAGCAGTCTCGGGGGCCAGCCACCCGCGCCCGAGACCGTCCAGCTTGCGAGCTGAGGACTCACAGGGTAGGTGGTACAAAAACTCCCGGCTGGTCAGCACGTCGCGGTTCCATCTCCGTGACCGCCCCAGCATGACGAGCCGATAGGCTCTCGACCGACAGGGCGTGCAGCAGGTGCCTATTCTCGAGAGGCGGAGCTTTAATGCTTGAACGGTTGATAGACTTTTCGCTCAGGCAGCGGCTCTTTGTCTGCCTCGCCGGGCTCGTGCTGATGTGCAGCGGGCTCTATGCGTTTCACGTACTCGATGTCGTGGTGTATCCCGATCCCTCCCCGCCCATGATCGAAGTCATCACGCAGTATCCCGGCTGGTCTTCGGAACAGATCGAACGAGTCATTACCCTTCCGATCGAGATTGGGCTGCAGGGCATGCCTGGTCTGACGGACATCCGTTCCCTCTCGATCTTCGGGTTGAGCGACGTCAAAGTCTATTTCGATTATGGTACGGACTATTTCCGGGATCGTCAGGAAGTCCTCAATCGGCTCCAGATGATTCCGCTCCCCCAGAACACTCAGCCGACGATCTCTCCGTGGTCAGCGGTCGCGGAAATCTTTCGGTATGAGCTGATTGGTGAGACGCAGACGCTCACCGATCTCAAGACGGTGCAGGATTGGCAGATCCGTCGCGAGTTCAAGCGCATACCCGGCATCATCGATGTCTCGACGTTCGGGGGCACGACGAAGGAGTACCACGTCGAGTTGGATCCCGGGGAGTTGATCAGTTACGACGTCACGCTTGACCAAGTCATAGACGCGCTGGCTAAGAACAACGCGGACGTGGGAGGCAACTATCTCACGCAGGGCGAGCAGAATTTTAACATTCGTGGGGTCGGGCTGATTAAAAGTCTGGACGATATCACCAATGCAGTGGTCGCCGAAAAAGCCGGCACCTCCGTGTTTGTCAGGAATCTCGGGGAGACCAGCATGGGGTATCGCGTCCGGCTGGGCAAAGTAGGGATCGATGATCGCGATGATGTGGTGGAAGGGGTCGTGCTGCTGCAGCGAGGGGCCAAGGCGTTACCGGTGCTGGAACAGGTCCATCGGAAGATGGACGAACTCAATAGCCGGAAATTGCCGCACGGCGTGACCATCAAGACGTTCTATGACCGGACCACGTTGATCCACACGACCATCGAGACGGTCGTGGACATTCTCATCGCCGGGATTCTGCTCGTCTCGATCATTCTCTATGTGTTCTTGGGCCACGTCCGGACGGCGATGATCGTCGCCCTCACGGTTCCCCTTGCCCTGTTGTTCACCTTCTGCCTGCTGGTGGCGCGGGGGGACTCAGCCAACCTGATCTCACTTGGCGCCATCGATTTCGGCATTATTGTGGATTCGACACTGATCATGGTCGAAAGTATTTTCTCCCATCTGGCGCACAAACGGAGCCCCACCATTACCGTGCCGATGCATATCACGAGGGCGGCCCGCGAAGTGGGCCGCCCCATCTTCTTTGCGACGACCATCATCATCGTCGCCTTCGTGCCGTTGTTTACGATGACCGGAGTCCCGGGCAAGATCTTCGCGCCCATGTCGCTCACCTATGGGCTGGCCTTGATCGGGGCGTTACTCATGGCCTTCACGCTGGCCCCGGCCCTCTGCTCATATCTCCTGACCGGTCCCATTCAAGAGCGGGACACGAAGATTGTGGAAGTCATCAAGCGACGGTACCTCGCGGTGCTGGAGTGGGCGCTCGATCATCCAGTGGTGGCGATCGGCCCGGCCATTGCGGTCTTGGTGTTCACTCTAGGCCTGGTGCCGCTCATCGGCGGAGAATTCATGCCGGCGTTGGAGGAAGGCAATATCTGGATGCGGGCGACCATGCCGGTCGATATTTCATTTGAGCAAGCCAGCCAGCTGGTGACTCAGATCCGCGCGATCATCAAACCATTTCCTGAAGTGATCAGTGTCGCGTCGCAACTGGGTCGTCCCGACGACGGCACGGATCCCACTAGTTTCTTCAACGCAGAATTCTTGGTGAACCTCAAGAACAAGGCGGCCTGGCGCAATACCCTCAGGACCAAGCGGGACTTGATCGACCAAATCGATCGAGAGCTCTCGGCGCTCCCTGGGGTGACGTTCAATTTTTCTCAGGCGATCCAAGATAACGTACAAGAGGCCATGTCCGGTGTGAAAGGTGAGAATGCCATCAAGCTCTTTGGGAGCGATCTGCACGTATTAGAAGATCAGGCGGCCCAGATCAAGCAGGTGATGGAGCAGGTGCCTGGGGTCAAAGACCTGGGCGTGCTCCATCTGCTCGGCCAACCGAATCTCATTATCGAGGTCGATCGGCAGGCGTGCGCGCGCTATGGACTCAAGGTGGGCGACGTCAACAGTGTGGTGCAGGCGGCAATCGGTGGCCAGGCCGTCACCCAAGTCTATGAAGGGGAGAAGTGGTTCGACCTTGTCGTTCGGTTCAAACAGGAGTATCGGCGGGACGCGGACGCGATCGGCGATATCCAAGTCAGTACGCCGGAGGGAGCCAGGATCCCGCTCAAACAGTTGGCCACGATCACGGAGCAGACTGGTGCATTCATCGTGTACCGGGAGAACAACGAGCGGTATATCCCCATCAAGTTCAGCGTGCGGGGACGTGATTTGGAAGGGACGGTCACAGACGCGCAGCAACGGATCGCCGCACACATCACGTTGCCTGAGGGATATCGCCTTGAGTGGCATGGCGAATTTGACCAGCTTCAGGGTGAAAAACGACGGCTCACCGTCATCGTGCCCGTGACGCTCGTGATTATCCTGTTCCTCGTGTATTTTGTCGTCAATTCCATCCGCGATGCGCTATTGGTGTTGGTCTCCGTACCATTTGCACTCGTGGGAGGGGTGTTGGCGCTCGCCATCACGGGGACGAATTTCAGCATCTCCGCCGCCGTGGGGTTCATTTCTCTCTTTGGCGTGGCTGTGCAGGGCGGGCTCATTCTTGTGAGCCGCATTCGCGATCTTATTGGGGAAGGGCACGATGTGAGGACCGCCATCATGAAAAGCGCCGAAGTCCGGATGCGCCCGGTCTTGATGACCTCGTTGGCGGCGGCGATTGGGCTCTTGCCTGCAGCGGTCGCAACTGGCATCGGGGCCCAGTCCCAACAGCCGCTGGCCCGCGTCGTAGTCGGTGGGATGCTGACCTCGGCGGTGTTGATTCTGATTGTGTTGCCGATTCTGTATGAGCTACTTCATCGCAAGAAAGATCACGTAGGTTGATCCAGACGTATTGATGCGAGAGGGGCCAGTTCAGCGCTCACAACAACTCGCGCGAAAGATAGAGCAAATCATGGTAGGGATTGGGCTAATCGACTTCGGTGACTAGGCACCCAAGCTCGTTGACCTGCCCGGGCAAATTTGGTCCAGGGTGAATGATAGGCTGGACCGCAACCAGGGAGGTCATGGTCATGCCAAAAAACGGTATACGCCCGAAGAGATCCTTCAACATCTGCGGGCGATCGAGCTGGAAACTGGTGAAGGACTGAAGCACGCACGAGAAGCGAAGAACGGCTTGCGGACTGATCCGCAACCGGTACCGCCGTGGGAGTGGCGGAAGGGGCGAAGACCAACGATAGCCCCGATCTGGTGCGGAGGAGCATAATACCAAGCTTGAGGAAGAGGTTGCGCACCCACAGTGTCAGAACCAGGAGAAGATCATGAAGATGCTCACCATCATCTGTCGGGAGGGGTTTAAAGACGAGGTGCTGACCGTATTTGCTACCCAGGGAATCAAGGGGTACACCGTGATTCCCTGGGTGGAGGGTGGCGGCGACACGGGTACTGTCCCTGGGACTCACGTCTGGACAGATCGCAACATGCTGTTTCTTGTTGCCCTCGACAATGATCAGATGGCCACACTGTTGACCGCCGTGAAGCAGTTGCATGCCGAGCTGGTTACAGAGAACAGCGGACATGAGGTCGCGCTCAAGGTGTTCCTCCAGCCCTGCGAAGAGATTCTGTAACGAGCGAGAAGCCGACCAACCCCCGTGCCGCCGTGGGAGTGGCGGAAGTAATGCAAGTGGTCTTTCTCAGAAACCTATCCCCTTCCCTTGACACTTTTCCACGAGCGGCCTCGCGTCTTACCCAACTCTTGAGAAGACTCGTTTCGTGCTGAATAGCCATAATCCAGATCTTGAATATGGACGATCAACTGAGCGACTGGCGTGACATTCAGAGTCGAATGGCTCGCTATGGCGAGCAGGATCATGGCGACGATCCGATCTCCCGGCGGTACTTCCTCAGTGCATCCATGAATTTCGTGAAACACGACGGACAGTAGGTATGCGTGAGAGGGACCTTGGCCAGCTTCACGACATGGGTCTGTCGATACGCCCGCTGCGTCACCCAGTGCTCACGATCATGGGACGATCCGGTCTCGTCTCGAAACTTTCTGCAGATACAACAGACAGGGAGCAACGTCGGTGCGACGACCGACTCTCTCATGGGAGCGGCCGGCGCCTCACGAGTGGTCTGAGCGACCAGTCCTTTACGAGCCATACAGCACCTCCTTCATTCACCCGCCAGACAGGGACGAGCAACGTGGCGATGTGTTGAGCTTGATGTGGGGTAAGTATGCCTACTTATATAATAGCACGCGCAGGCGTTTGTGCAAATGAACTAGGGAATCCCGCAGTTCCACTCGAATAACGTACTAGCCACAAATACATAAATAGAAGGCTACGAATGAACCTACCGGAGAGCCGGAACGCTTCTTTGCCTCATTCCATAGGAATTGGCAGGTCTTCAATGGAAGGCTGCGGCGGTCGCGAGCCTGCTGGGCAGCGCGATGGTTCTATGAACCGTCGTCGATCCGATGAGACGCTTCATCAGTTTGCCGTGTGTAATGTTGAAGTAACTGAACAGGTCCAGAAACAGCTTGAAGGTAAGTACATCCCGCCCCGCCAGCTAAGCCTGTGTCTGCGCGGCTAGGCGTGGGGGTCCCCAAACAGGCCCCCGCATGCCGAACAAGGCCCCCCCCCTCATCCTGTGCCGCACCGCGTCATTGATATTTTCACCACAGCCTGGCATGACCGTACCAACATCGAGGCTCCATTAGCCGTCCCACCAGTCGGACAAAGCTCCCCCCCGCCACTAGGCCGCTAGCGCAACCCCTTGGATTTCAAAGCGGAGGAGGCGTGCCAACGACGGTTGGATTGCCTGGGCTTGGAAACTGGAGGAGGCCTACTACATTCTTGCTAAGCTACGGTCGATTTCCCACATCACCACTGCCGTTCGAAATACAACTCTTTGGGCATCTTCCCAGGTAAGCGCCTTACCCTCTTTGCCTGCTCCGTGTTCTTGCCGTTGAATTAGATCGTTTAATGTCCCCCAGTACGCGAGAAGCGCCTCAAGAAATGGTTTAACTGTCCCGCCGAGATTGCCCTCGTACTTATTGAGTGTGGCCCGTACTCGATCAATGGTCTTTGACTTATCTGTATTACCACCTTGTGGCTTATGTCTCTCCACTAAGGCATCAGCAAAGTCTTGGATTACTTCTCGGCAAAGGTGACCTATTGTGGTCAATTGGCTCGCGGAGTCCTCTCCCCAAAGCGAGGCTTCTGCCTGCGCCCACTTCTGGTAGGCAGACTTGTATTGATCCTTGAAAGCCTGGGAATCGATGTAATTACGCACTTGATCGGCAACTCTTGCAAGAGGTTCGCTTGTCCGCTCCTGAAGCCACTGAGCATACTTGAAGCCACGCGGAGTGATGCTGAAGTTGGTCCACCCTCCTGGTGTCTTCCCCGTGCGTAACATTCTTGCATCGTCCAAAGACTCAACGTCAGCAAGGTTAGTCGTGAGCCCGCCAGGGAGCCCCTCGTGAATGATTGAAGGTGGACAGTTCATCGTCTCAGAAATTATGAATTTAATCCTTCGATCAAGCGGAACAGAATGTTCGGCCCTTACTAGGTCTAGGAGAAGCGTCTTTTGGTGATCGAGCAACTCGACTTCTTCGAATTCAGCGGTGCGAAGATCAGATGATTGTCGGACTTTGGCAGTAGCGAGCTTTTCTAGAGTTTCTATCGCAGCAGTGAGTGAACTAATCGCGCCAGGAAGCGCACGCTTCACGTCATCCAGTCGCTCTGCCTCAATTACATCCTCGTCATCAGACGTAATCGCATGGGTCTGCCAGTTCCCCAAAGCTCCCGCGTAGCCCATACGACTGTTCGCCAAAGGCTTGCTGAAGAAGGTGAGTCGTCTGGTTACGCCAGGCGTCGAGGGATGCCTTGTCGAACTGCTTCTTCTGGACCAGCTCCATTCCTTTCGCTTTCTGGCCTCTGAGTAGGTCTACGGCGATGTCGGGTGAGAGTTCCGGCCCGCTTCTATTGGTGTCAGGTCTTTTCGGTCCCATGTAATGTCCCCCAGTCAATGTGATTGGCTCAAGGCTAGGATGTGCCAGGTTAAGAGTCAAGTTGGCAAGATTCCAGAAATGTGTCTGCGTAATGTTGGGTTGGGGAGGGAAAGTTCAGAGGGGTAGAGGTTTTTTACCCTCTTCATTTCGACTGAGAAAAAGAGGACTCATTCACTTCAATGGCGGGGCAGGGACGGCGACAGGCAGGAGTGCGGGACTAGGCTGCGAGCGCAACCCCGCGTATTTCAAAACGGAGGAGTGGGCCCAACGACGGTTGGATCGCTTGTGCTCCACCACTTTCGTTGACAACCTTAGCCGGAGCCAGAATGTTGCGCGACCTGTTGCGGAGAGAAGGCCACCGGATCGGGCGCAAGCGAGTGCGCACCGTGATGGCCCGCATGGGCATCGAAGCTGTACCGCAAACCCCATACCAGCCAGCGACATCCGGCGCATCGGGTGTACCCGTATCTGCTGCGCCACCTGGCGATCACCCGATCCAACCATGTCTGGGCGGCTGATATCACGTACCTTCCAATGACGCGTGGCTTTGTGTATCTCTTCGCGGTCCTGGACTGGGCCAGTCGCCGGGTGTTGGCGTGGCGGCTGTCCAACACGCTCACGACCGACTTCTGCATCGAGGCGGCCCAGGAGGCCCTGGCCAGCTATGGCGCTCTGGACATCTTCAACACCGATCAAGGTTGCCAGTTCACCAG
The DNA here is from genome assembly GCA_003135435.1 of Nitrospira sp. Taxonomy (GTDB): domain Bacteria; phylum Nitrospirota; class Nitrospiria; order Nitrospirales; family Nitrospiraceae; genus Palsa-1315. The sequence goes on from PLBR01000181.1 coordinate 8,763, forward strand.
CCAGGAGTTCACGGGGCTGCTAAAAGACCATGGCATCCAGATCAGCATGGACGGCACCGGCTGCTGGCGGGACAACGTGTTCGTGGAACGGCTGTGGAGGAGCGTGAAGTACGAGGAGGTGTATTTGCGGGCCTACGACAGCATCAGCGCCGCCCGTCAGGGAGTGGGGCGGTACCTGACATTCTACAACCAGACGAGACCGCCCCGGGCGCTTGACGGCAAGACGCCGGAACAGGTGTACTGCGACCACCTGACGACACGGCTCACCGCCGCGTAGTCAGCACACCGCGAGGCGCCACTTAAGGAATGGAACATTCTGTCCAAACAAATGGGGCCACCTCTGACAGAATGGCATCTATCCCGTCTTATGATCAGTGCTGTTCATGAGTTATTCATCCTGATCCAGGATCACCAAGATGTCCTGAATCATGATTTTCTTTTAAAAGTAGTTAAGCAACTCCATCCCACCTCTCGCAAATCCTGGGAATCTCTAACTGCTGCTGCAAGCGGTGCGACCCCCAAAGACGATTTTGGGCACATGCTTCTACGAATTCGGAATCAGATGGTGTTCCACTATGACCCAAAGGGGATCTTTGCAGGGCTCAAGAGGCAGTTTCTTATTCCTACTCGTTTACAGGATCGAGCATTCATCTCTCGCGGCCTTAGCATGGGCGCATCGCGATTTTACTTCGCAGATGCAGCAGTCGAAGGGTATTTCCAAGAGATAGTTGGAAAGGGTGAGATCGGTCAATTATCAATGAAGGTTCGCGACGTTGTCGATTCGCTGAATTCCACCTTATTAGGTTTGGTGGATCGGTTTATCCAACAAAGAGGATTCGCTTACAGAAATGTGTGAACAGAGGGCAGTAGCTAGGCCGTCCGTGGGGAGGTGTCTAGTAGTCATGAGATCACATGGAGCGATACAGCGAATAGTTCAGCGTCCTTCGATTCGCAGGCCGCGCCCGTAGGGATTCGTGGGACTGCTGGGGATGTAGGGACTCCCGGCGCCGAATGGGTTGTTGATCGAGTCCGGCGAGAACGGAGCGCCGTAGCGGCCGTAGGGGTTACAGGGCAGCATGACAGATGAACGAGCGCCGGTACGAATTGAACAGGCCCAAGACTTTCTGGCTGAGGCATAATAGGTGGACAGGATGAATCGGAGCGGTCGCCGTGTTCGGAGCTTACGCCGCTTCGCTTATGTAGGGGTAGTTCAAGACCTTGAGGGTGAGGCGGAAATCATTGACCTGTCCCTCAGCGGCTGTCGGGCGATCTGCAGGTCACCGCCGCATGGAAGATTCCAGGATGTCCGGAAGCTGGCGCTTAATGGCCCACTAGCTTTCATGGCCATCCACTAGCGGGTATTGTGACCATCATGAGTGAACTGGGCACCCTTTTCGATGCACTGCTGGTTTTGGGTTCTATCGTCGCGGCCGGCACCGTGCTCGGTTTGATGTTTCGATAAGTACGATGGTTCCCGGACGCGGGCCGTGCTAGGATTCCGTGCATGCGTCGTCTCTCACTCTTCGGTCTGGCCCTGCTGCTCTCAGGCTGCGTCGCGAGTCTGGCCGAGGTTCGTCAGGCGCCCACGACTCAGGTGGGGAATTTTTCGGCCCCGGCTCCTGCCCTTTCCTACTGTGTCCTTCGTGGGATCGAAGCCATCGACTCTCCCTATGAGGCGCACCTCAGTGGGGGGCCTGATCAGCAGGAGTTTTTTCTGACCGTCACACGACAATCGCTCCTGGATCAGCGGATAGTGGGATTTGAGTTGCATTTTGTCGCCCTGACTCAGCTCACCCAAGTGGAACTGCGAGAAGGCCATCGCGACGGGCAGGCGCTCGCGCAGCAAGCGTGGCCCCTCATTGGACGCTGCGCCCAGCAGCTGCAACCGCCGGCTGCCACCGGACCATTCCCGCCAGGCGTCGCGCCCAAATAAGCGAGTCTCACCGCTGGAGCCACCCAAATTCTGCATATGATGCGGGGGACCTGCTTCATCATGTTCTCCTTAGGGTCCGGCGTCCTTGAGTCCTTCTCCGATCAACTTGCTCATCGTTAGGTTCACTTCTTCGATCGACAGCGCTACCATGGCATGCGGGGGCGCTTGCGTACTGTGCCCTTCTTCCAACTTCACGATGTAGGGCTGGTCGCCCGGCTGGACCCCACCAAGGCGCCTGATAAGGCTCAGCCGCTTCGATGCTGTTGGACCATCTGGCA
>PLBR01000021.1 GCA_003135435.1 Nitrospira sp.
AGGCGTGGGGTTTCCTGATCCCCTATCGGGGACTCTAAAATACCCAGCTCCACACTTGCAGCCTTTTCCCCGTCATCCGATCAGGCTCCGCCCGTCTGTAGAGGGACGGTGAATGCTCTGCTCCCCGGCCCAGCTTGAAGGAGGTTGGATTTCACCTGCTCGAGAGCGTCTCCCCTAACAATTGTTTTTGCGACCTCAGCAGAGGCGGCTATTTTCTTTGACATAAACAACGTAAAGTGCATCTGTTTCCAATCTTTGTGGACGGCGTCATAAATGGTAAGCCAGTAGTCATACTCTGACGGGCATTCATATAGACGCGCGGATATCTCGAAATTCTCGCCGTCTGGTCGCTTGAATACCCCAAGACTGAAAGTTGTTGACTTCATTTTAGAAAGCAGCATGTCGTTTCCACCACAATAGTTTGCTTCTATGTTTCGGCCACTTCAGGCCGCTAACTTCGCGGCCTGTGACCGATGCTGCGCGGTAGGCAGTTTGCGCGAGACCGCAAGAAGGGCCTGATCGAGATGGCGCTGCAGCCTCACGCTCTGTCGATGCAGCCAATCGACCACCACGTTAATCGCGACCAACATAACGGTGAGACACGCGGCCCCGGCCAGCCGGGCGGCTACTTGATAGCCGAAGTCGAAGTATGCGCCGGGTTGCTGCCGCAGCATGAGCGCAAGCGCGCTCAGCAACCCTGCCAACGCAAGGCTCAGGACTAGACCACGCCAGCCTGCCAGCCACCTTCGTACGGCGTGGCCGGGGAAGCCCAAACCTACTGAAGACCTTCTAATCCACCGCACCGGCTTTAATCCCCGAGCCGATCATGAGGACGAGTCCATCATATGCTCTCCCCATCTGTCGTCTATCCGGCGATGGTTAAGAACGAGTAGCTGTGGATATTCGCCTGCAGAATCCCGTCAGACCGCTGGTCGACACACCGGCGTTTCGCGAAAGCGTCGCATGCCCCAACGCAGTGTGGGCGAGATACGGTGTGTTGAAGAGCTAAGAGGAAGCTGTATGGCCGACCAGAGACGCCCTCATTCAACCGCAGCCAGCGCGCCGCGGCGTGGGTTCATCGTTTTCAACGGCGGCTTTTCGACGATCGACTGTGTCATCCGCTACACCTCCGCCTTGGGAGCCAACCTCGATTTCGAGAATGTGGAGGACGTGCCTGCGCAATTTTTCCTCCACATAGATGACTGGACCCCGAGCAGGCAATGCGTGGTGATCTGGAGGATGGGCTCGGTGTTGGGAGTAGAGTTCGAAGAAGACAACATCGTGGAGCCTGACCTACTCGGCGGACCGATATTGCTGGATGCGGGTCACGCGCAGACCAAGAAGCCCGTGCCGGTCGATTGATTGCTGCCAAGACAGGAATTCCTCGACCGTGAGACGATAGCGGTCGCAGACCTGTTCGAGGCTGAGCAAACCGCCACGCACTGCCGCGACGACCTGCGCCTTGCGACTAACCACCCATCGTGTGGTGTCGGGCGTGGGCAGATCCGCAATAGTAAGCGGACTGCCGTCCGGTCCGATGACATACTTCAAATGCCGACGTATCGGTTCGATCATGGGCCGCTCTCTACACACAGGCTTACGAGCCAACTCCCCGACGGTAGACGAGTGGCACTAAATATTGTCTGACCGAGAGGGGAAAAATAGCGTTAAATCAAATTAACATAGTGCCAAGCGGCAACCTCAACGAACTCTACTGTTCATAAGAAGAAAGAGATTAGAAAGTAAGTTATAATCTAGGGAATGCTGAAGGCATTCTTTTCAACTGTCTTTATACTACTTGCATCTCTTGTTGGTATCCATCACGCCCAGCCCGCCCCTTCGACGGCAGCAGTCGCCTCATCCACCGCTCCCTGAAGGCATTGCGGACCGGCATGCGAACTTCCGCTCCCGCCTGAGCCCAGTGGTCCAGGAAAACGATAAGGACCCGAGCAGGAACTCTAGATCGGTCTCAGGAGTTTTCTTGTTCAGACACCAGGGGGGATCGCTCGAAATGAGGAAATCACGCTCATGTTCAAGGAAACTGTCATCGGCCCTCTGGCCGCGCTTGCAGTCATCGCAACTGCGGTAGGAATTTCTGCAACCCCTGCCACGGCGGGAGCTTACGGCTACTACACGGTCCCGCCTCCGCATGGCCCACGAAACTGCTGGAACTGGAGTCATCGGCTTGGTCAGTGGGTCTGGGTCTGTCATCGGCAGACTTATGTCCAGCCCTACGTCCAGCCCTACCCCTACGCATACGCACCCTATCCCTATCCCTCATACGAACCCTATCCGACCTACGAACCGTATCCCTACGAGTATGGACCTAGTTTCGGGTTCTCATTCGGGTTCGGTGGGGGTGGTGNNCTGTTCCGAGCAGGAGAGGATTGGCCCCGCAGTTACCTGCGGGGCCCGTTCTTTGGGCTCCCGAGCAGGCACAAAATTGACCGGTGGCATGCAATCGGGCTGGCGGCTGTAGAGGATCATCCTCGCGACCACTGTACGCGGAGCTGGCAGAACTGTAGCCCTTCGGACGGCGGTTAGACATGACGGTGGCTGCGATGTACGTTTCTCGGCGCGCCTCGCAGCGCAAACGCAATTCATCTCGACCAAAAATGAGGAGGAAATGAGCATGCATGCGGTAGTGCGAACGTACTCTGGCAAGGGTTCCAAGGAACTTTTTGATCTGCTGGAGAAGCAAAAGACTGATGTCGAAAAGCTGATGCGCTCGGTCAAGGGCTTCGTCAGCTACGCAC
>PLBR01000219.1 GCA_003135435.1 Nitrospira sp.
TCGCCAAGGAACTGCGCGCCATGCTCGTCTATCCGGACCAGACCTCCCCCCAGGCCTATCAAGACGCCGACCGCCAGATGCGCGCCGCAGTCAAGACCATGGCCCTCGCCATCGATCAGCGACTCAGCGCCGACCAGCGCCACCACGCCGTGACCAAGCTCCAACAGCTCATCGACCAACTCCACGACCTGCAGGCCGAGTAGCCTCCCGCGACTCTCGTCGCTCGGGTGTCTTTCTGGTTTGTCTTGTCTGTTTCGTCTCTCTTGTTCATTGCACCAGCCAGACCAGACCAGAGTCGCGCGTTTCCCGCAAGTCCCGCTCGTCGCGCCCTTCCCTCTGTGCCAATATGAGTGGGACACTGGCCTCTCTTCAATTAGAGGAGCGGGCGGAGAAGGAACACCCCTCATGAATGCTGACAAGCAGTACGCCAGTCGAGGACTCGAAGGAGCCTGGCGGGCGACGGCGATGCCCATGGACGAGTCCTCCCAAGGCCCCGCCTCACCCAGACCAGCCGCGATCGTCTCGCCAGACCCCGAGGTGGTTGCCACGCCGACACGGCGACGTTTCACGGCGGAGGACAAGCTGCGCATCCTGAAATTGGCCGATGCCTGTACCGCGGTGGGGAGCTTGGGGGCCCTGTTTCGCGCCGAAGGACTCTACGCCTCGAACCTCACGACGTGGCGTCGCCACCGCACGGACGGGGTGCTCTCGGCCTTGACGCCCCAGAAGCGAGGCCGAAAGGCCTCGGCCCGACATCCGCTGCGGGCGGAGAATGAGATCCTCCGCAAGGAGAACGCCCGGCTGTCCACGCGGCTCAAACAGGCCGAGCTCATCATCGACGTGCAAAAAAAAGGTTCAGAGATCCTGGGCATCCCGCTGGAGACTCTCGAGGAAGGCGAGCGCACCTGATGGTCGCCACACAGTCACTGTCCACGGAGATCGGCATTCAGCCAGCCTGTGCCGCCTTTGGCATCGCCCGCTCGGGGTTCTATCGCGGGCAGGGCCCCGCGACGGCGCCCGCCCCACGTCCGAGCCCACCGCGCACCTTGTCGCCCGAAGAGCGGCAGGCGGTCCTCGCGACCTGGCACGGCGACCGCTTCGTCGACACCGCCCCGGTCGCGGTCTACGCCACCCTGCTCGATGAAGGCCGCTACCACTGTTCCATTCGGACCCTGTACCGCATCCTCGATGCGCAGGCGGAGGTCAAGGAGCGCAGGAACCAACTCCGCCATCCGGTCTATCAGAAGCCGGAACTCCTGGCGACCGCCCCGAATCAGGTGTGGTCGTGGGACATCACGAAACTCCTGGGCCCCGTGAAGTGGTCGTACTGCTACCGCTATGTCATTCTGGATATCTTCAGCCGGTACGTGGTCGGCTGGATGATCGCCCCGGCGGAATCGGCGGTACTGGCCCAGCGGCTCATCAAAGATACTTGCGAAAAGCCGCAGAGCGGGACGGGGCAGTTGACCCTGCATGCGGATCGAGGCTCCTCCATGACATCCAAACCGGTGGCGTGGCGGCTCGCCGACCTGGGAGTCACGCAAACACACAGCCGGCCCTATACCAGCGACGAGCACCCGTTCTCCGAGGCCCAGTTCAACACGCTGACGTACCGCCCGGACTTCCCGGAACGCTTCGGTCGCCTCGAGGACGCCCGCGCCTTCTGCCAGACGTTCTTCTCCTGGTACAACGGCGAGCATCGGACTGATGACGCCGGCCGCCGTGCACGACGGGCAGGCCTCAGCAATGCGTGACGCCAGGCAGCGGGTGCGCATGACGGTCTATGCCGTACACCCGGAGCGCTTCGTGAGGAAGCCGCCCCAGCCACCCATCCTGCCTCACGCGGTCTGGATCAACCCTCCGAAGGAAGAATCGGCTTCGCAGGATCGCGCAGGAGCCACGAGCTCGATCGCAGACGACCAACGGGTCGCACTGAATGGTGAGGGGATCGGGGTTGTATCGGAGACCGTAGTCGTCTCGCCTGACACGATCACGACTCCGACAGACGAGGTTCTACACTAAATGCCAACGGCAAGTGTCCCAAACTCATTGACACGTTCCGTGCGAGCAAGAAGGGCACCTGGCCGCTCCTTCCCCTTCCTTCTGAGGCCGCGCGTTGCGCGAGCACAGGAGATTAACAGGCTTCATCCCCGCTTCTCTTATCCATTGCGGGATGAGCCATGTTGTGTCTTGACCAGCGTGGAGATGACTTTTGTGATTCGCTCGGCCACCTTCGGCTCGTGAGTGTCGAAGTCCGCCCCGAACTCAGACCCCTTGACCCATTTCACGATGGCGCGATCGATTAGCAACGGCTCCGGGTCTCCCGGCACAAAAATTTGCAGTGCGAGCGCCATCCCGACTGAGACAGGTGCATTCCCGGTAATGTAGCTCCCGCTCAGCGAAAGATCTTTGATGATGCCTTCACCGGTAATCACGTCCCCAAGGTACCGTACCGGCACCAATTTCTTGAGACGTTGATTCTTCCGCATGACAAACCCGGCCATTCTGTCTCCTTTCTCGATCGATCACGCGTGCGTGCCAAGAACTCCTTGGATGGTCGCGATCAACTCGTCCACCTTCACGGGCTTCTGGAGGAATGCAACCGCTCCATACTCCCGGGCCTTTTGCTCTGCCACCGCAGGGTCTTGCACCGTCACCACGATCACTGGAATGGCCGACAGTAGCCGGTTACTCTTCAGTCGTTCGAGTACGACAAAGCCGTCGCCCCCCGGCAGACCAAGATCCAACAGAATGACGTGAGGCTGATGCTTTCGGGCCTCGCTCAGGGCCTGGATGCCGTCAGTCGCCCAAATAGGCTGATAGCGATGGGTGCGTAAAATCGAGCTGAGTAAATTCCAGCTATCGATCGCATCATCGACGACGAGAATCCTTGCCTCCACTCTAGTTCCCTTCGTTGAATCGTCCGCTCAGTCGTCACGGCGCAGGCAACCGGGCGGTCCTCTGCGTTGCGGCCGCATGACTGTTGCAAGTGTACTACCCCGCTGAAAGTTTGGACAGAGAATTGCCTCGCTTGACACCCCTCCCCGGACGGCCTAGCCTGGCGGCGCAGCGTCTGGCGCGGGAGTGGAAGCCGAAGGGAATATAAGTAGCGTGTTGATCGAGGTTAGTGTGAAAAGCAACTCTTTCATGAAGGAGATTGTCATGCAATCCAGGCTCGTGAAATGGACACTTCGTGTAGGTTTGGGAAGCCTGCTCCTGCTTGCGCTCCCGTTGTTTCCTTTTGCCGTGACCGATTCCCCGCTGGCCCAAGCTGCCGACCAGGCTGACCTCCTCGACATCAATACCGCCACGGCTGAGCAGCTCAAGACGCTCCCTGGTATTAGCGAGACCTACGCAGAAAATATCATCAAGGGACGCCCATACCAGCGGAAGGATGAGCTGGTGCAGAAGAAGATTCTCCCGCGCGCCACGTACGAGGGGATCAAGTACAAGATTGTGGCGAAGCAGAAGTGAGTGTGGGCAGCGGTTGGCGAAGGGCCACCAAGAAATACATTGGAAAAATGTGTCAGGAACCTTTTCTGCCCGCATGTGCTGTTTTCTGACGAGGGGTAGGCAGAGAGGAGAGAGCGGTGCCAGCCGCCATAGTTTCTTTGACGCGAGACAGGCGGGACGAGCGAGATGGGCCAAACGGGGCAGGCCTGGTGGATTCCCAACTGCGCGCGTCGAACGGAGCTCTTCCAATTCTCTATACATCTCTTTAAAGGAGTAGCCAAGGCTGCCCTTTACTGCGCGCATCGAACGACCACTGCTTCATCGTGGGGGCTCTGCGAGCAAGAAGGGCACCTGGCCGCTCCTTCCCCTTTCTTCCGAGACCGTGCGTTGCACGAGCACAGGAGAGCATCTAGTCTGCCCTCTCATGCTCCTTCCCCATCCATTTTTGCCTGGCCGGGATGATATGATGGATGGTGTTCCGCAGACCGAACTTCTTATCCATACTTTTGAGAGGGGACCATGGCCATGAACCTGGCGCGTAGCATCATCGGAATCTCTTTGGGTATCGTCCTGTTCGCGGGTGCCGGCCTTGCGGCAGAACCGGCTGAGGTGGAAAAATTTGTGAAGGCCCGCATTGAGATCGGCGAGATGATGACGAACTACTTTCAGGGTGGAGAGAAGTACGGGGAAGGGCAGCGGCCGTCGCCTGAGCAGATGAAAGAAATGGGCGCGGACATCCATGCAAAACTCGGCAAGCTTTTGTCGAAGTATGACCTGACGGTTGAGGAGTATCGAAAGCGCAGCCCGGAGGTCTTCGCCGATGACGCGGCGGTCAAGGGCTATCTCAACGAACATCCGGATTTGAAGCAACGATACGAGGCGCTCCCGCTGGATCGGATGGGACGCGGCGGCAGCACCGGGCGGGGATATTAGCACGGTGTTAAAAAAGTCCGCCAGCGTCCACGGACCATAATGCGTGAAGCGCGAGGACCGGCTGGTCTCTCTTGTTTATTTGGTTTGTTTGGTTGAACGAGACTAACCAGATGAACAGGACAGACAGATGAACCAGATCAATCCTCGCCCGTCTCGCTCGTCCCGCCTGTCTCGCGCGGTTGCCACTGCGACGCTTGCTTGATCCTCTCATCCGGCGCGATGGTTCTTGCTCAGCCTCCTCGACGGATTGCAGCCAATACGCCTGCGTCGTCCTCGTATGCGAGCCATCACTACGGGCTTCGGTTTCCTGTTCCTCACGACGAAGCCTCTGAAGAAGTCCTGGCCTCTACGCGCGCAACTCCAACCTCGTCGCCCCGATCCTTGACACCTCCCCGCAGACGGCCTAGCCTTGCGGCGAAACGCCTGGCGCACTAGCGAGAGTGTGTCGGCATTTGGTCATGCTGCGAACACTATGGACTCTATTAAGGAGGGTATGAGGATGGACGGTAAGACAAGTCATTCGCATCTAGTTCGGCTCGGACTTCCTGGACTCATTGCCGTCTTGGGCCTTTCCTTGGTCGGCTGTCCTCAGCCGATACCCAGGGTTTCGATTCCCGGTTCAGATGCGTCTCCCCCGACCATGGCCTGGCAGACGTACAACATGCAGACGAAGGAAAGTGGAGAGATCGTCAAAGATGGCCAGTCTATTGACGTGCCATCCAGCGATCAATACGTGGTGACGCTGGCTGTGGAAGATCTCAACAGCGGCGTGAAAGATGTCACCCTGAGCGGCAACGTCCATTATGCTTGTGAGCAAGGCGGCCAGGTCGAGGACAAGAAGTTCCCCCTCGAAACGCAGGAAACTAAGCCTACTCCCGACCAGGAGAACACAGTGCCCGTCAGAGCCTCACTTGTCTATGCCGTGGAATTCGGCAAGATGGGATGTAAGGAAAACTGGATGTTTGGCGGAGGGAAACTGTCCCTGGTGGGGAAGGCGCATAATTTCGTTGGCGGAGCTGAGATGAGGACGTTGCATTTTAATTTGAAGAAGCAACCATCACAATGAATAAGGCCCTGTCTGAAACAACGAGACGGGGTTAGCATCCATTTTCTTACACCAGACCCGTTGCCTCGACGACAAATAAAATGGGTGGGGAGTCTTTTCTCGCTGCACTGTCTACCGCGTCCTGCCTGAGAACTCGCGATGCAGGGGCAGCAACTGTGACCTCTCCCGGTCGAAGCCATCGCGTCCCATATGCGAGCTATGAGGAGCTCGTTCCCATCCACCAAATCGGAGAACGGGATGATCATCAAAGATACCGAATCGGCTGATATCCACACGCCCACAGGGCCCATGCGCACGTACCTCTTTTGGCCGGCGACTGAGGGGCGGTATCCTGGCCTGGTGCTGTACTCGGAGATCTTCCAGGTGACGGGGCCGATCCGGCGCACCGCGGCGATGTTGGCGAGCCACGGATTTGTGGTGGCGGTCCCGGAGATTTACCACGAGCTGGAGCCGGCCGGAACCGTACTGGCCTACGACGAGGCCGGCGCCGAGCGCGGCAACCGGCACAAGACCACCAAGACACTGCCAAGCTATGACGCCGACGCGCGCGCGGCGCTGGACTTTCTCAAGTCCTCACCGCATTGCACGGGAAAGCTAGGCGTCATGGGGATTTGTATTGGGGGACATTTGGCGTTTCGCGCGGCGATGCAGCCTGACGTGCTGGCCACCACATGTTTCTACGCGACCGACATCCACAAGCGCGGCCTGGGCGAGGGTATGCACGACAACAGCCTGGACCGGATCGGCGAGATCACGGGCGAGCTCTTGATGATCTGGGGCAGGCAGGACCCCCACATTCCCCGCGAGGGACGGGCGCTGAT
>PLBR01000001.1:0-12355 GCA_003135435.1 Nitrospira sp.
AAACGGACCGCGCGGACGTGGACATCGAATTTAGCCAGCAATACGTCGAAGATCTTCCGGTCCTGAACCGCAACTTCACGAGTTTCGAATTGCTATCGCCGGGCACGCAGAAAATGCCAGGCTTCAGCTCACGCCGCTACCGAGAATCCGCAAGGTGGGGCCAGATCGCGGTAAACGGACAGCACTTCTCGGGTACCAACTTCGAGCTCGACGGAACCGATAACCAGGACCCCATCCTAGGGATTATCGTGGTGAACCCCAACCTTGACGCTATAGCGGAAGCCAAAATCGCTCTTCAGGATTACGATGCGGAATCGGGCAAAGCCACCTCCGGGATTATCAAGGTGCAAACGAAATCCGGTTCGAATGACTTGCATGGCAGTGGCGTTTTCTTCTACCGGAACAGCGACCAGGAAGCGCGTGACCCATTTACCAACAAGCCCGGTGTTCCACTAGCGGCGGCAACGTGGAAACAGTTTGGTGGCGCTGTCGGCGGCGCGATCATCAAAGATAAACTGTTCTTCTTCGGCGACTACCAGGGCACGAAACAGATACAAGGGACTGACGGGGACGGCGTAATCGATGCGTTCGCTTATATACAACAAATGCTTCATGCCGAGCCATTAGCTCCGGCCATGGCAACACCGACCGGCGTCATACTGGGGCGGCCGAGTCTTTAGGGGCAACCGCCGCGAGACCTAACAAGAATATTGTTTCAACTGTAGCCGGGCTCCCAGGTGGGCTCATGTATGGCATTCAGGTGGATCAAGATATCAATTGCCGAATTGTCGGGCGACATACCTGAAACAAAATTGTAATCCCGACACCGCTGGCAAAAGCGAAGATCGCCAGAACCCAAGCGGGAATGGTGTGGCTTCGCTCGACATAGGCTGGATACATGGTCTGCCTTGCCTCCATAGCGAAGCACACTATCACTGTGATTATTGTTAAGTTAATACACTAGTCCATACTTATTTGGAACCGACAAGCGAAGTTGTTCAGTTTGGAACAGCTTTATATCGCCACCCAAGAGCAACATGCAGCATGAACGCGCACGAAACCCCCGCGAGGGTCATCGCGGAACTAACTAACCAGACGGGACCGTCAACACTGGGCATAGTGCATGAGACACGACCTTGTGGGCAATCGCGATCGGTAGATGTGTAGCTGCACCGGGCACACCGCTGGGCCGATGTACGCCGAGAACGATGAGTTCGGATTCTCGGCTCGAGGCAACATCCAGGATCTTGTCGGCAGGCACCCCCCGTTCCACAACGTATTCCGGCACACACCAAAGCTTAGCCTCTTCTGGGACGAGATCGCGCAAGAGCCGTTCCGAGGACGTGATCAAGTCCGCAGGCTGTACAAGCTCACCCGTCTTGGGTTCTTCAACCACATGAACCAGTGTGAGGTAGGCTTGGTATTCCTGAGCGAGTGAGATGGCATAAGGTGCGGCCGCCATGGATTCGGACGTGAAATCGGTGGCGAACAGAATCTTCTTAAATTCGCCGTTTGGCCTGCGCGCGTCCGATGTCCGAGGGCCAACAGTCAAAACGGGGCAGGGGGCTTCGCGAAATATCTCTTCTGCGGTTGAGCCCAGCAGAAATTTTCCAATGCCGGAACGACCTCGCGTTCCGATCACGATCAAGTCAATCTTGTTCGTCTCGATGACGCCTTTGAGATTCGACCATAGATCTCCCTCTTCGATCAGGATTTCCGGTCGAATCTCGCGGAACAGTCGAAGCAATTCTCGCCGCTGTTGCTCCTCCTCCAGTTTTGCCGCCTTTTCCTCAGCCTTCCAGCCGGCTGGCGGAGTCATGGGGTTTATCACGGGAGGCCTTACGTGAAAGGCGAATAGCTTGGCTCCGTAGTGCTTGGCTATCTCTGCAGCGTACGCGGCCGCAGAAGTAGCCGCTGGAGAAAAGTCAGTCGCAAACAGAATGTTCTTAACCTGAATGCTGGGGAGAGCATGGAGCGTTTCCATGGGATCACCTCGGTCGGTTGTTAATCTGCCTTCGGAAAGTCCAAGTTGCGGTGATCTGCGTCACAGCACGACATGCCGAAATGTCTTACCGTATTTAGGGTTGGGTTGTCGTAAGCGCGTGGTTAGTTAGGAGTTCAAATGCTGGTAGGAGAGATGAGCCAACAAGAATGCAAGGAATTGCTCGCGCGGCTGGGTTTCGGAAGGCTTGCTTGTGCGCAGGAGAATCGACCCTATATCGTGCCTATCTACTTTGCTTCCGAGCCAGACCGTCTCTATGGATTCGCGACGATGGGACAGAAGATCGAATGGATGCGCTCGAACCCCATCGTATGCGTCGAGGTCGATGAAGTTCGAAGCCCTATCGACTGGGTCAGTGTTGTCGTTACGGGACGTTATGAAGAGCTTCCGGAAACAGATGAATATTTGAAACAGAGGGAGCGAGCCGAGGCACTGTTGGAGAAGCGATCGTTATGGTGGGAAGCGGGTTTGGCCGCCGCGCAGACTCGCGGAAAATTCGACCGAGATCGGGCGGTCTTTTACTGCATTCATTTGGAGGAGATCACGGGTCGTCGTGCATCACCGGACCCGGTTGAAGCTTCGCCGCATCCTGCCCGAACCTGATCCGCCGCATCCACAGCGCGGACTGTGTTTCTGGACCGGCATGTCGCAAGATTTCTTCGTTCCGCCCTTACTTCTCAAGCATGAGGGCTCCCGTGATTGTTAATTCGCATCACGAGTCCTTCTGACGTCGGGGCAACAGGTGGGAGAGGCAGCAATGAGCAAGCTCAGCGATATGACCCCTCTTGTTGATCTGACGCGCACCAAAGGTGCAGGGCCTGTTCGGTCTCGCCGTCCGATCTATGTCGATCTGCTGCCGCCCTGTAACCATGCGTGTCCCGCCGGAGAAAATATCCAAGCTTGGCTCGATCTGGTCCAAGCTGGTAAATATCGCGAAGCCTGGGAAGTGCTCGTGCGCGACAACCCAATGCCGGCCGTGCATGGCAGGGCTTGCTATCACCCTTGTGAAGATTCCTGTAATCGGCGGGAACTCGATGCCTCAGTGAGTATCCACGCCGTCGAACGTTTTCTCGGGGACCTTGCGGCCAAAGAAGGCTGGCCTCTCAGGGTCGAGCGCGCTGCGACGGGCAAACGAATCTTGGTCGTTGGTGCCGGCCCGAGCGGCCTCTCAGCCGCCTATCATCTCGCACGTCTCGGGCACACGGTGGAGGTTCATGAGGCAGGACCGCTTCCCGGAGGCATGATGCATTTCGGGATTCCGGCCTATCGCCTGCCTCGCGAATCTCTAATGAGGGAGATCCGCCGCATCGAGCTTCTGGGTGTGAGAATCCTGCTCGATCATAAAGTGCAGGACGTCCTAGCCGAGAAATCAAATGGACAGTTTGATGCGGTTTTCATCGCAATCGGCGCCGGCATTGGGAAGCATGTGGATATCCCGGCCCGGGATGCAGGACGGGTGCTCGATGCCGTCGCGCTTCTGCATAGCGTCAAAGAAGGTGAGCGTCCGCGTATCGGGCGCAGAGTCGTCATCTACGGTGGTGGGAATACGGCGATGGATGCAGCGCGCACTGCAAAGCGCCTGGGCGCTGACGAAGCGCTTATAGTTTACCGGCGTGACCGAAGCCACATGCCCGCGCGGGCCTTTGAAGCGGACGAAGCCGTAGAGGAAGGAGTAAAGATTAAATGGCTAACCACAATCAAAGAGATCGTCGGCCCCGCTCTGACCGTCGAGATGATGGAACTCGATGCCAACGGACGCCCTCATCCGACGGGACGGTTCGAAACCCTCAAGGCCGATGCGATTGTCCTGGCGCTTGGTCAGGAGACGGATAGTCACTTTCTTCGACAGGTGCCCGGAATCGAATTTGCCGAGGACGGCGTAGTAAAGGTTGGAGCGGACATGATGACGGGACACCCAGGGATCTTTGCGGGTGGCGATATGGTCCCAGGCGAGCGGTCAATCACGATTGCCGTCGGAGGCGGAAAACGTGCGGCCCGCCATATCGATTTGTGGCTACGCGGCGAGCGATATGAGCAGCCGGGAAAGCATCGGCTTGTCACATTCGACATGCTTCATCTACCGGTCTACAGCGATGCCGATCCGAATCCACAGAAGACGCTCGCTGCGGTGGAGCGCGTCACCGGTTTCGAAGAGGTCATTGCCGGCTTGGTGGAGAAAGAGGCGCGGTACGAAGCGCAACGATGCCTCTCTTGTGGCAACTGCTTCGAATGCGACAACTGCTACGCCGCATGCCCCGAAGACGCAGTCATTAAGCTCGGGCCGGGCCGGCGGTATCGTTACGACTATGCGAAATGCACTGGCTGCGCGGTGTGCTTCGAGCAGTGCCCCTGTCATGCGATCGAGATGGTAGCTGAGTCCGAAGGAAACGACTAAAAATGGCTAAGCAGACTGCCACAATGGATGGCAATACCGCTGTCGCTCACGTGGCATATCGAGTGAATGAAGTATGCGCGATTTTTCCGATCACTCCTTCGTCCACGATGGCGGAGTTGGCCGACGAATGGGCGTCTCAGGGCATTTCGAACATTTGGGGGAATGTCCCAGTGGTCCAGGAGATGCAGAGCGAGGGGGGCGCCGCGGGAACGGTACACGGAGCGCTTCAAGCCGGCGCCCTAACAACAACCTTCACAGCGTCTCAAGGTTTATTGTTGATGATCCCCAACATGTTCAAGATCGCTGGCGAACTCACAGCGACTGTTTTTCATGTCGCCGCACGGTCGGTCGCCACCCAAGCGCTCTCGATCTTCGGTGACCATTCCGATGTGATGGCGGTGCGTACGACCGGATTTGCGCTGTTTTCGTCGGGTTCGGTGCAGGAGGCCCACGATTCCGCGTTGATCGCCCAGGCCGCGACGCTTCAATCTCGCATCCCTTTCGTTCATTTTTTCGACGGCTTCCGCACTTCCCACGAGCTCAATACCCTGAGTGTGCTATCCGATTCAGAAATCCGGGCGATGATCGACGATGAGTTTGTGCGCGCTCATCGGCTACGGGCGCTCAGCCCCGAACACCCATTTATCCGAGGCACGGCCCACAATCCGGATACCTTCTTTCAAGCGCGTGAGACGGTGAACCCTTTCTATGCCCAGTTACCGGGCATCGTGCAGTCGGCAATGGATGCGTTCGCCAAGCTAGTGGGCCGACAGTATCATCTCTTCGATTACGAAGGTTCGGCGGACGCCGAGCGCGTTATCGTTCTGATGGGCTCAGGCGCCGAGACCGCACGAGAGACGGCCGCAGCATTGGGGCGTGCAGGGGAAAAGGTAGGTGTACTGCAGGTTCGCCTGTTCCGGCCGTTTTCTGCGGAACATTTTCTCTCAGCATTGCCAAGCACATGTCGTGGGCTTGCGGTCCTCGAACAAACAAAAGAGCCGGGCGCGACGGGCGAGCCTCTTTATCTCGATGTCATCGAATCGCTTGCGCAGGCTGTAGCGCGCGGTGAACGATCGCCGATGCCCAAAGTCATCGGTGGCCGCTATGGCCTATCGTCGAAAGACTTCAGCCCGGCGATGGCCAAAGCGGTATTCGACGAATTGAAGAAGGCTCTGCCCAAGAACAGCTTCACCGTGGGTATAACTGATGACGTGTCACATTCGAGTCTCGATGTTGATCGAGATTACTCGATCGAACCCCAAGACGTTGTGCGTGCCGTCTTCTATGGTCTCGGCGCAGACGGAACAGTCGGCGCGAACAAAAACAGCGTGAAAATCATCGCTGAGGACGCCGGCCTTTATGCCCAGGGTTATTTCGTCTACGATTCGCACAAATCCGGTGCCCAGACAGTATCGCACTTGCGGTTTGGTCCCCGGCCGATCCATTCGCCCTATCTGATTGCTTCCGCAAACTTTGTCGGATGCCACCAATTTCACTTTCTCGAGCGCCAAGACGTGTTGAAGCTCGCCGCGCCGGGAGCCACCTTCCTCCTTAACAGCCCCTATGGTCCCGATAAGGTATGGAATAACCTGCCGCGCTCGGTCCAGCAGGAGATCATTTCGAAAAAACTGAAGTTCTTCGCGATCGATGCAAGCAAGGTCGCGCAAGAGGTTGGGCTCAAGAAGCGCACGAACACCGTTCTCCAGACCTGCTTCTTTGCTCTTTCCGGCGTGTTGCCGCGTGAAGAAGCGGTTGCGCAAATCAAGAAGGCCATCCGCAAGAGCTATGAATCGAAGGGCGAAGAGATCGTGCAGCAAAATTTCAGGGCCGTGGACGAAACGTTGTCTCGACTCCACGAGGTGAGCGTACCCGATAAGGCTACCAGCGCATTCGAGCGGCCGCCTAGCGTGCCCGCGGATGCGCCCAAGTTCGTCCAGCAGGTGACGGCAAGGATGTTTGAGGCGCAGGGGGACCTAATCCCGGTGAGTCTCATGCCGGTCGATGGTACGTTTCCGTCGGGCACGGCTGCATGGGAGAAACGCAATATCGCTGACGAAGTACCTGTCTGGCGCCCTGATCTCTGTGTCCAATGTGGGCAATGCAGCTTCGTCTGTCCTCACAGCGTCATACGCGCCAGATATTACGACAGCAATCGGCTCAAGAACGCGCCACTGACTTTTAAGTCGGCTTCAGTCAACGCGCGCGGGTATCCAGACGTGCATTTTACCCTACAGTTTTACGTCGAGGATTGCACAGGCTGCGGCCTATGCGTGGAGAGCTGCCCAGAGCACAGCGCCGTCGATCCTGGTATCAAGGCCATCAATCTACAGTCCAAGGCGCCATTGGTCGAGGCGGAGCGCGCGAATATCGCCTTCTTCGAGCAGCTTCCTGTCAACGACCGCGCGCGTGTGGATTTCGCAAATGTTCGAGGTATTCAATTCCTCGAACCGCTGTTTGAGTTCCCGGGGGCCTGCGCGGGTTGTGGCGAGACGCCGTATCTCAAACTTCTCTCGCAGCTTTTTGGTGACCGTATGATGGTCGCGAACGCGACTGGCTGTTCGTCGATCTACGGTGCGAATCTCCCCGCTACGCCATGGAGCAAAAATCAAGAAGGCCGCGGGCCGGCTTGGTCCAACTCGCTGTTTGAAGACGACGCAGAATTCGGACTTGGCTTCCGTCTCGCCGCCGATAAGCATCGCGATCTTGCAGTTAACCTTCTCACGTCCCTTTCACCCGAGCTGGGAGAAGACTTCATCAAAGCAACTCTGACCGCGCCACAAATCCAGGAATCCGAGATCCGTGCCCAGCGAATCCGCGTCGCGGAACTCAAGACCAAGCTGCTGAAGCTTGCGGATCGCAAGGACACGGCCCGCGATCTTCTCTCGGTCGTCGACCATCTCATTCGACGCAGCATCTGGATCGTGGGCGGCGATGGTTGGGCATACGATATTGGTTATGGAGGTCTTGACCATGTCCTTGCAACCGGGCGCGATCTCAACATCCTTGTGCTCGATACCGAGGTCTATTCAAATACGGGAGGACAAGCATCTAAGGCGACACCGCTAGGCGCCGTCGCCAAGTTTGCTGCAGCGGGCAAACGCGTTGCGCGCAAGGACCTAGCGTTGCAGGTCATTGCCTACGGCAACGTTTACGTCGCGCAAATCGCTATGGGTGCTAATCCGCAGCAAACATTGCAGGCATTCCGAGAAGCGGAAGCCTACGAAGGGCCATCCCTGATCCTCGCTTATAGTCACTGCATTGCGCATGGATTTGATCTGCGGCTTGGCATGAAACAGCAGGATTTGGCGGTCGCCAGTGGCTATTGGCCGCTCTTCCGTTACATCCCGGCGATGCGCGCGGTAGGCGAGAGTCCCTTTCGGCTCGACTCTCCCCGACCCACAATTCCGCTTAAAGATTATGTCTACAACGAACTCCGCTACTACGCTCTCTCACTGACGCGGCCAACCGAAGCCGCAGAACTGTTGCGGCGAGCTCAGGCCGATGTCAACGAGAAATATCGCACCTACGAGGAATTTGCGAGCCTTCGCGGCGGGCTAACGCCGGCCCAAGTGACCACTGCGGTCGGAAAAGGGTTGGAAGTGAAAACTGAGAAAGACTGAGAGAGAAAGGCTTCGATGGATTTAACTACACGCTACTTGGGCCTTACCCTAAGGAATCCACTTGTTGCAGGAGCGGGCCCGCTTACTGGCGATTTGGAGAACATTCGTCGCCTTGAGACTTTTGGCGCCGGGGCTGTCGTCCTTCCTTCGATTTTCGAGGAGCAGATCGAAGAGGAAAAACATCTGATCGAGCACATGGACGCGATTGGCAGCGACAGCTATCCGGAGGCGCTGACGTACTTTCCGCGAGTCGCCTCGTACGCGCTCGGTCCTGCGCGCTATCTCGAGTTGCTTCGTCATGCTGTTGCCGCGGTCGATATTCCTGTTATTGCCAGCTTGAACGGAACGACCGATCGCGGCTGGATCCAGTACGCCCGTCAGATAGAGGAGGCCGGCGCCAAAGCTCTTGAGCTCAATATTTACATCATTTCCACCGCCATCGAGATAGGAGGAGATGAAATCGAGCTTCGCCACCTCTCCATCCTCAAGGCGATAAAGCAGGCGGTGACGATTCCCGTCGCCGTCAAGCTCAGCCCTTATTTCAGTTCAATGGGCCAGATGGCTGCGCGGTTGGCGGAAGCCGGAGCCGACGGCTTAGTTTTGTTCAACCGTTTTTACCAGCCGGATATTGATCTCGGACAGCTAGCATTGCTGCCCAATCTTGAACTCAGCAGTTCGAAGGAAATTCGCCTGCCGCTACTCTGGATCGGTGTCCTGTCAGGGCGTGTCCATACATCACTTGCCGCAAGCACCGGCGTGGAAACCGCCGATGAGGTCATAAAGTACCTGCTTGCCGGTGCTGACGTTGTGATGACTACATCCGCACTTCTGAAATATGGAGTTGGTCACATGGAGGCGTTACTCGACGGTCTCAAAAGCTGGCTTTCCGCGCGTCATCTCGACACACTTGATCACGTCCGTGGGCGCTTGAGCCTACGCAATGTCGCAAATCCAAGCGCCTTCGCACGCGCAAATTACATCCGGCTGCTGCAGAGTTATCAGCCGACCATATAGGTTCGAGCAAGCGAGGTTGCACGCACGTCTCTTCGGTGTCCGTCGTCAGATCGGAGCATGTACGCCTCGTCGCAAATCCCCGTAGGCGTTCCGCACTTCGTCGACTTGCCGGCGATAAGCGGGTCCGTCTCCATAAGGGAGAAAGTTCGAGTAACGAGAATGGGCCATTGGAATTCGATGTGCATGCTTGATGGGGCACCAGGGTTGTTCGGTTCGCCCGGCGACTTCGACGGCATAAGCCATGAGATCGTTGGCATAAGAACAGTACCGGCAATTCACGCGTTCCAAGCCATTCAGGTAATGCAACCTGCCGCGGTCAAATACGAGGTAATCGCTGCGGCGTACCTTGGGTATACCGTAGATCGGAAAACAGACGGTCTGGTAGGTTGTTACGAACAGATCAAGCAACAGGAACGGAATCAGGCAAAGATAAATGAGCGGTGCTGTCAGTGCCACGAGGAGCCGTGAATGCAGCACATACTCCCGCAGAGGCATCCTGAAGAGTCGGTGCTCCTGCGTCGTTGCGGAGAGAAAATCACCGTACGCCCCTGCAAGCGGTAGGATGGCGGTGATCCTTTTTCGTTCGGAAGCTCTTCGCTGCCTACATTCTCCAGATCGACTTCTACGCGAGGTGGATCCACTTTCATGTGCCCTCCCTGATCACCACCTGCCCCCTCAACGGCCGAATAGTTCACCAGATGCTGGCCCAGACCAGACGAACATGAATTCAATTGCGCGGAATCGGCCCTATGCCGACGCTAGTGTTACAACAAACAGCCGCCCGCCAGAATGGTCGAGTCGCGGATCGCCAGCCCGACAATTAGGCGACTTTCCCGCGCGACTTCAACTGCTCTTCTGTGGTCGCTACATCCACGAGGGTCTTGAGGACCGTGTCGGGATTCAGGCTGATCGAATCGATTCCTTGCTCCACTAAAAACCGTGCAAATTCCGGATAGTCGCTAGGTGCCTGTCCACAGATCCCGATTTTTTTGGAATTTCTTTTCGCCGCGTCGATGGCCAACCGAATCATCTGCTGTACTGCTTCGTTTCGCTCGTCAAAGAGCGGCGCGAGCAGTTGTGAATCACGATCCAAGCCTAAGATAAGCTGCGTCAAATCGTTCGATCCGATGGAGAATCCGTCAAAGAGCTTGAAGAAGCCATCGGCGAGGATGACATTGCTCGGGATCTCGCACATTACGTAGACCTCGAGACCGTTCTTCCCTCGCTCTAGGCCGTGCTTAGCCATTTCTGCCAGTACCGCTCGGCCCTCGTCAATCGTTCGGCAGAAGGGAATCATGAGGATTACGTTCGTTAAGCCCATTTCTTCGCGCACTTTTTTCATGGCCCGGCACTCGAGCGCGAAGCCGTCCCGGTAGCGCTCGTGATAGTAGCGCGAGGCTCCACGCCAGCCGAGCATAGGATTGTCTTCTAACGGCTCGAACTGCT
Source organism: Nitrospira sp. (assembly GCA_003135435.1). Taxonomy (GTDB): domain Bacteria; phylum Nitrospirota; class Nitrospiria; order Nitrospirales; family Nitrospiraceae; genus Palsa-1315. The sequence continues at coordinate 10,478 of PLBR01000001.1, forward strand.
GCCCCCCGAGCAAGTGTGCGTACTCGTTCGTCTTGAAATCGGACAAGCGCACGATGACCGGCTTGGGGTGAAAGGCGGCGGCGATGAGACCGACACCCTGGGCGAGTTTGTCTACAAAGTATTGTGGCTTGTCCTCGTAAAGGGAGGTCAGTTCGGCTAACTGCTGCTTCACGCTCGCATCCGTCAACTCTGCGAAATGGACCAGGGCCATCGGGTGCGCCTGGATGTGGTTGGCGATGATAAATTCCAGTCGCGCCAAGCCGACGCCGTCGCTGGGAATCGCCGACAGGCTGAATGCATCTTCGGGATTGCCAATGTTCATCAGAATCTGCGTATGGGGCCGGGGAAGCTTATCGAGAGGCAACTCGGACACTTCGAACGGCAAAACGCCGTCATACACATAGCCGACCTCGCCTTCGGCGCATGAAACGGTAATCTCTTGGCCCGTCTTCAACATACCTGTCGCATTTTCCGTCCCGACGATGGCTGGGATGCCAAGTTCGCGGGCGATGATGGCGGCATGGCACGTGCGCCCACCCTGGTTGGTCACAATCGCGGAAGCCTTTTTCATGACGGGCTCCCAATCGGGATCGGTCTTGTCGGTCACGAGAATCTCCCGATCCTGAAATTCGCCCATGTCGTGCGCATCCAGGATGCGGCGTGCTTTGCCCGTTCCGATGGCTTCGCCGATACTGTGCCCGGTGACCAGCCGCTTCCCAGTGGACTTTAATCGGTATGTCCGAAGAACCAGTTTCTTCTTTCGCGACTGCACCGTTTCAGGACGCGCCTGAACGATGAACAGCTGGCCTGTAAGTCCGTCCTTTGCCCATTCCATATCCATGGGTGTGTACTTGCCGTTTGCTTCGGAATAGTGATCCTCGATAACGCAAGCCCACTGCGCCAGTTCCAGAATTTCGTCATCTGTCAGCGCCAACTTTTTCCGCTCGCTTTCCGGTGTGGGAACGTTTTTCGTAAGCTTTGAGCCGCCCGCGTCGTAAATCAGCTTCGATTCCTTCGTGCCGATCGTTTTCGAGAGGATCGGACGACAGCCTTGCTTCAAGGTTGGTTTGAAGACGATGTATTCATCGGGATTCACCGACCCTTGAACGATATTCTCTCCGAGACCGTAGGAACCGTTGATGAGCACGGCGTTTGTAAAGCCTGTTTCGGTATCGATCGAGAACATGACGCCCGAGGACGCGAGATCCGAACGCACCATCTTTTGAATGCCGATTGAAAGCGCGATGCTCAGGTGATCGAAGCCGTGGGTCTGACGATAATAGAAAGCGCGGTCGGTAAAGATCGAAGCGAAGCATTTCTTGCACGCTTCGAGAAGGCCGTTGATCCCATGTACATTGAGGTACGTTTCGTGCTGGCCGGCGAAGCTTGCGTCGGGAAGATCTTCGGCCGTGGCGCTCGATCGAACGGCCACATCGGTGTTCGGGCCGTACTGTTCGCAGAGCCGGGCATAGGCGTTCCGGATGCTACTCTCCAGATCCTCGGGAAAGGAAGCCTCTAAAATGAGCGCGCGCGCTTGACTTCCCACGGCCTGCAATTGCTTGAGATGCTCCACGGAGAGGCCAGCAAAAAGCTCCCGCAATTTCACGTGCACTCCATTGAATTCCAAAAAATGTCGATACGCCCTCGCCGTAGTTGCGAAGCCGTTCGGAACCCGGACACCCTTGGCGGCGAGATGGCTGATCATTTCCCCGAGGGAGGCGTTTTTTCCCCCTACGATGGGTACGTCGGCGATGCCGCACTCTTCAAACCAGAGCAGCAGAGCTTCCTCCTTGGCACTCTTCGGCGGAATAGGGTTCATTGTTTTTGCAGATGTGCTCATGTCTTGCTCCTTTTTGCTACTCGCTTCAATCGTGTACT
>PLBR01000001.1:12425-13710 GCA_003135435.1 Nitrospira sp.
TTCGGCAGAATGATCTCGACCGAGTTCCCGCGAATCTCCAATTCACGGCTGAGGCCGGATACAACATCCGCCAAACCTCCGACGTGAACAACGGGAGCGCACTCTGAAGCTATGATGACGACATACATGGACCACCGAGCGAAGCGAGTTGAGTTTCCGTAACATTTCAAGAGGTCCTGCAGCAACCCGAGGGAATTCGGTTTGCTGATCGACTGAGCTTCCCGGAACGAGCAAGCCGCCCACCGGCCAGGAAAACCGCTACGTGTTCTTTTTCTGCAGGACCCGTTTTAGTATCGGGCTGATCAGTTGCTGGTTGCAGTGATGGATATCACAGCGCTAGTGGAACGCATTGATCCGGTAATTTCATGGCAGGACGGTAGACGATGCGAATCATCGCCATGCCGGCGAATCGTGCCAGAGGATGAAAGACGAATCCAAGGGCACGATTGCATGTTCGTGGAAGGGAACCAGGCGAGGAGTGAAGTCGACGGCTGGACGGCTTTTAGGAACTCGGGCTTGAGTAGATGAAGCTGTTTGCGGATCCTACAAGACGCTCGCCACGCGTCATAGGTTGGCGAACCGGCTCACCGCCATTCTGCGCTTCGGCATACAATTCGACCTTGATTGCATCCGGATCGAGATCATCCAGAAACACCTGAACTTGAAAGAAATATTGTTCGCTTTCCTGGTCGACTGTCGCGGCCGCTGGCTGTCCGGACCCACACAGTGCTGCAGGCAAAGCAGTTGTGAAGTGTCAGATACGCTCGGAAAATACGGATAGTCCTTGCGTCGATATGTCCTGCCAAAGTCATGAGGAGCGGTTGGAAGATGCGCAGTGGAATAATTGAAGGACCGCACGTCAAGCGGAGGTCGGCAGGAAAACGGAAAGCCCTGGTTTCAAGAACGTGATTGTATGCAGGTCTGCTCATCTGCTGATCCCTGAACTGGACGATCGATGAGAGTTTTGAACGTCTGCGCATCGAGAGTCTCGCGCTTCAGTAGCTCCGCGGCCAGCACATCCATTTGGGAGCGATGCTTTTCCAATATGTCCTTGGCATCCGCGTAAGCCGCATCCAGCGTTCTTCTCACCTCCTGGTCAATTTCGCGTGCTGTTTGCTCGCTGCAGTCACGCTGCATCACACCGTCGTCCGCAATTCCCAGAAAACGATCGCGGCGTTGGACACAATGAACCAAGCCCACCGACTCGCCCATCCCGTACATGCAAATCATTTGGCGCAACAACGCGGTGGCGTGTTCCAGATCGTCCTCCGCACCTGTGGTAGTT
>PLBR01000214.1 GCA_003135435.1 Nitrospira sp.
TTCCCGAGATCAGCGAACTCGACTTGAACCCGATCTTTGCCCTTCCGCCGGGGCAAGGTTGCAGGATCGTTGATGCGAGAATTCGCGTTGAGAAGAAATTACCAGCGGTTTAAGAAAGGGCGGTTTCACGTTCTATGTGCAACGGGTGCATGATGACGCAGTGGCGTACAGACCTCCAGGGGCGTGGCCCAATGGAGACATTGTCTCGGGCGGGGGTTCAGGCGATGGGCGATGCTGTTCAACTCGCGCTGGGTATAACCCGACAAGTCGGTGCCCTTGGGCAGATACTGGCGCAACAGCCCCTTCGTGTTCTCGTTGGTACCACGTTGCCAGGGGCTGCACGGATCGGCAAAGAACACCCGGATCGTGAGCGGCTTGGCCAAGCGCTCGTGCAGGCCATCTCCTTTGCCTCGATCATCGGTCAAGGTTGTGCTCAGCGGCGCGGGCACGTGCCGGAGCTTGTTCGTGAACCCGTGGCAGGCACTCCTCGCATCCGTGCCCTCCAGCGCGTGCGAGCACATTCTGAACGTGCGCGCTCCGGGAGCAAGGGATCGGCACGGGTGTCATTCCACTTACCTTCCTAAATCTCCCAGCCCCTGCATCTCATCGGCCCGCTGCTTCTCGATCATCCCCTCGATGATGGCGATGAGAGTGGCCTTGATGGGGCCGATGCCGCAGAAGCCGAGAATGTTGCGCTCCAGGCTCTTGAGACTGTGAGCGAGAAAGAACCATCGGTAGACGAATGCCGGCGTGCCCATCGTGACGACGATGCGGAAAGATTTGCAGGTAAGAAGCTTTTTAGCCATCCCACCGGATTTCTGATACTCGAACGCAAAGCCGGGACGAAAGACCTGTTCGACAAATGTTTTGAGCAGAGCCGACATGGTACCGCGCCATAGGGGTTAGAGAATTGGGGTTTCCTCAATTCCATTGATCGCCCTTCACCAGTGGCCACGCCATTGTCTCGGACGTCATAAGCTCATGTAATTACTTCAATTAGGCCCCACACGCAGTATCAGCAGGGGGCCGCCCACATTCCCATATTTTGTGGCTTGCATTGCGGATACCAGAGAACTACGATACAGCACATCCGCTAGCAATTCCTACGTGCCGTCCCGGAGGTGCACCCTGAACCTCGAAGAATCAGGACGAACCCCACAGTTCGTACCAATGAGCCCGCCCTGCTCCTGTACACACAGTCGCCTGATCTCCGATTGCGTCTCGGAGGAGGAAGACAGGGCCGGCAAGGTGCGCTGTGTCGAATGTGGGGGTGTCGTTCCCGATCCGCATCTCCTGCGGGAAGCCAAGGGAACGTAGTCCCTCCTCCCATCAGTGTTGCTCCCCTCGGGCTCCCTCTCGCGAGAAACGGTATCCCGACCTTCGCTGAGGTATTTGGCAACAGTCCCAGGACTTGTCACTGGCCCGAAACTCCTCAACCTGCTGGATGGTGCGGCCCTCTCCTTCATGCGTTACGCCTGTAACTCCCTGTGCTACCGAACTTCTTCCTCTGCTTTCACGCGAGATCATCCTGTGGCACCGACGATGCATTACTGTTCTTGCAGCAGTGCATTCTCTTTCCCAATAGGTGGCGCATGGCACAACATACGATCGCAGAAGATCAAGTGATCGACATCCTGCACAGAGCCCATGTCTGCGACCTCGAAGAGGTCACGCGTCAATGCCCCGATCTGACGTGGAACCAAGTATTTCTCGCCATCGACCGCATGAGCCGAAGCGGTGAGATCAGGCTCGTGCCCAGGGGCGGGGGCACGTATATGGTGACCTTCCTGGACCGGCAGGGAAACCAGCCTGATCGACGCGCACTCCCATCTTAATCACAAGGAGGGTACCTCATGTCTGCGTTAACCCGTTGGGAACCGACGATGACGCGCTGGAATCCATTCAAAGATTTGGAGGAGATGGAGCAGCGCCTCTCGACCTATATGGGTCGCCCCGCTGCTCGGACCGAGACCGGGAAGGAAGCCATGACCGTCGCCGAATGGTCGCCGCTCGTCGACATTACAGAGGACGACAAGGAATACCTTATCAAGGCGGATCTGCCAGACGTGAAAAAAGAAGACGTCAAACTGACGGTCCAGGACGACGTGATGAGCATCTCCGGCGAGCGGAAGTATGAGAAAGAGGAAAAAGGGAAGAAGTACCACCGTGTCGAGCGGGCCTACGGAAGCTTTATGCGGAGCTTCACCTTGCCGGAAGATGCCGACGGCAGTAAGGTCAGTGCGGAATACAAAGACGGGGTCTTGAACGTGCACCTGCCCAAGTCGGAGAAGGCAAAACCGAAATCGATCGAGGTGAAGATCTCCTGAGGACGACGGAACGGAGGGGTGCGATGTTCCGACATCCGCACTCTCTGGAGGTTTCGTGGGACATGCAGGGACATCGCGTGCCCACGGGACCTCCTCGTCATCTGGGGTTTCCCCCGATTGAGGCGCGCTGCACGTCCGCCGCATAGTGGCATGCCGCATGCTCAATTATGCTTCGCCATGACTGTGAGTGCTTTGGAGCGGGCATGATTCTGGACGGATGGGCTTGGAACCTTCCAGCCCGGCCAGAGTGGTCAACCACATCTCAGTCGACGATCTAAAGGAGCCGCCATGTCGACATCACATCTTCCCCGAGACAAAAAAGATCGGTCAGTTCGACGGCAGAAGCATGACCCGTACAAAGCAAAGGGCAAACTCCGGGAGCCTTCCGTCTGCCGTCAGTGCAAGGCGGTGTATCACCAGGGCCGGTGGACGTGGGACCCCGTCCCGTTGGACAGTCACGATATCGTGTGCCCTGCGTGTGAACGGATACGGGACGGCGCGCCAAGCGGGGTGCTGCTGCTCACGGGTGAGTATGTCGCCAAGCATCGGGACGAGATTCTCGGGCTCGCCCGCAATGAAGAGACCCGCGCCAAAGCCGAACATCCTCTGGCTCGCATTATCAAGATCGAGGACCAACCCGAAGGGGTGGTCATCACCACGACCGACCCCCATCTCGCGCGGCGCATCGGCGAGGCGCTCCATCACGCACATCACGGCACATTCACCTGTCGCTATGAGGAGCACGAAGACCTGCTCCGGGTGAACTGGCACTGCGAATGTGGAGGGGTAAGCGCCAAGAATCTCTGGTGATCGATTAAGGGTGTGACGTTGACCGGTAGCGGGGACGCCGGAAAAATGGTTGCCGGGAGAGCAGGACAAAACCTGAAGAAGTCGACGATGGAGCGTGGCGGTCGCGACGCCTTCATCGTGGTCGAGGATGCCGACCTCGACAAGACGGTCAAGTGGGCGGTCTGGGGCAAGATGAACAACACGGGCCAGTGCTGCGTCGCGGCGAAGCGTTTCATCGTCGTCGAAGAACTAGCCGACCGCTTTCTCGACAAGTTCCAGACCGCGCTGGCGGCACTCGAGCCAGGAGACTCAATGGACAAGGCAACGACGCTCGGACCCCTGTCCATGGAAGCCGCCCTGGTAAAACTGCTGGAGCAGGTCACACGAGCCGTCGCCAGGGGTGTCACCCTGGTGATAGGCGGCACACGGATCGATCGACCGGCCGCGTTCATGCAGCCGACGATCTTGGCGGATATCAAGCCCGACAATCCCGCCTTTAGGGAGGAATTCTTCGGGCCGGTCGCACTTTTCTTCCGAGTCAAGAACGAGGACGAGGCGGTGGCGCTCGCTAATGACTCGGACTTCGGGTTAGGGGGCTCGGTCTTCACCAAAGATGGTGCGCGCGGCAAACGCGTGGCGAGCCGCGTCGACACGGGCCTGATGTGCGTCAATCACCCAACCTGGACGACACCGGACGTGCCGTTCGGCGGCATCAAGCACTCCGGCTATGGACGCGAGCTCTCCCGCATGGGCATCCAGGAGTGCGTGAACAAAAAGCTGGTGCGCGGCGCATCGATCGACGCGCCGGCATAGCCAGTAAAAAAAGGAATTCCGACCATGCGACGAAATACCTCTCTCGGCTGGACCTGTTTTCGGCAGGGCGGTGTCCCCCCATAATCCACGGTTGGGTTATACCCCACAGCGAAGCCGCTCTCCGGCCCAATATGCGTGCAGTGAATTTGCGAACGCGACGTTCGCTGAAATAGAAACAAACAAAACAAAACAGGAGAAGAAACATGACGCCATCTAAACAACACGAAAGTTGTATCGAAGCCTGTAATGAATGCGTAACCGCGTGCGAACATTGCGCGACATCGTGTTTGCATGAACAAGACATCAAAACGATGGTGCGGTGCATCGAACTTGACCGGGACTGCGCCGATATTTGCAGTCTGGCCGCTCAATTCATGTCACGCGGCTCAACGTCTGCCGCGAAACTCTGCGCGTTATGTGCCGACATTTGTCAGGCGTGCGGTGATGAATGCGCCAAACATAAAAATGAGCATTGTCAGCAATGCGCGAAAGCCTGTCACAAGTGCGCGGAAGAATGCCGGAACATGGCAAAGAAATAACACCTACCCTCCATTGCCGGCGATTCCGCCGGCAATGGAACAATCCACAAAAATGACAAAACCTGTTAAAAAGAAAGACACAGCATTGAGCTACTCGGTAGTGAGCGAAGAGCAGTGATCATCACGACGACGGACCCTCATCTCGTGCGGCGCATGGGCGAGGCCCTGCATCACGCGCATCACTGCACATTGACATTACTCCAAGATATGAAAAAGCCTCCCAGTGAGGGTGCGCGACCCAAAGAATAATAAGCGATATCCACCCGCTCTGTGAGTCCAAGGCCCATGCGTCGCGCCCCGCGCAACCAAGTGAAGTGGCCGGTCAGGCGAGAATACTGGGCGGGGAGCCCCGGAGGGTTTCAATCCCTCGTCCGGTCGCTCCAGAGTCAGGACGCGGCTTTACGGGAGAGGGCCGAAGAGGTCAGTCGGGGTCGAGAGGCACAATCTCCCGGCTGATACACGGGAACGATGGCGTGGATCAGGAGCGTTAATCGTCGACCGTACTCGGCATGGAACTTCACAGAGAGGCTGCACGTGCCACAGGACTTCGTCATCTTCGCGGGCACCGCGAACCCTGAATTGGCGGTCGCGATCGCGGCGGATCTGGGAGTGGTTCCGGGCGCCTGTGCGATCGACCGCTTCCAGGACGGAGAGACCTCTATCCAGCTGCAGGAGTCGGTCCGGCGAAAAGATGTCTTTCTCGTGCAGCCACTCTCGCCACCTGGGAATGAGCATCTCGTCGAGTTGCTGGCCTTGGCGGATGCCTGTCGGCGGGCGGCGGCTGCGCGCATTACGGCGGTGGTGCCCTATTTGGGCTATGCGCGGTCTGACAAGCGCCATGGACGGCGCGAGCCGATCATGGGACGGATGGTCGCGGACGTGCTGGAGGCCATCGGGATTGATCACGTGGTGACGGTCGATCTCCATGCTCCCCAGATCGAAGGGTTCTTTAAAATCCCCGTTGACACGCTGACGGCTGTCCCACGGCTGGCAACGTACCTGAGCGAGGACCTGTCGCCAGGGGTCGTGGTCGTGGCACCGGATGCCGGGGCCCTTCGCATGGCGAGCGAATATGCGCACCGCTTGAACGGCACAGTTGCGGTTCTTCACAAGCGACGAGAGAGTGGAACAGGAACCCAGGTCACGCATCTGGTTGGCGATGTCGCCGGCAAGACCTGTCTCATCGTGGATGACATGATCTCGACCGGAGGTACCCTCGCATCTGCCATTCAGGCGCTGCTCACGGCGGGTGCTCGTCCAGAACTCACAATCGCGGCCACACATGGACTGCTTCTTGCTGGAGCTCGTCAGAACCTGATGCACGAAGCCGTGAGGAAGGTCGTGATCACCGATACCGTTGCGGGAGCCCCGAAGGATTGGCCCCGCTTGCAGATTATTTCGATTGCCCCTGTCATTGCCGGGGCGCTCAAACGGCTCGTGGAACATCGCTCGTTGGGTGATCTGTACTGAGAAGAATGATTACGTCGTACGTTGCTACCCAGTAGAGAGCTCAATGACGCCAAATTGGGAACACTTCCCGCACGAAGCCGACATGGGCGTTCGAGGGATCGGCCCGACAAAAGAGGCTGCATTTGAAGGCGCGGCCTTGGCATTAACGGCGGTGATCACCGATCCGGACGAGGTCATTCCGACGCAGCAGGTCACCATTACCTGTCAAGCTCCTGATGATGAGCTGCTCCTCGTCGATTGGCTGAATGCCCTCGTCTATGAAATGGCAACACGCAAGATGCTGTTCGGTCGTTTCGAGGTTCACTCAACGACCGTTCGTTACACGCCACGGCCTGGGGGGAACCGGTTGAGGTCACCAGGCATCGACTCGCCGTCGAGGTCAAAGGGCGACCTATACGGATCTCCTCGTCAAGCAGGGCCAGAAGGGGTACTGGATCGCGAGTGCGTGGTGGATGTGTAGCCCGAGTCCGCTCTGAGGGTGTCATGGACCTGAATTTGTTGAAACAGCAGTCGCCCTTCGAATGGCATATTCCTCCCTTCGGCGCGATGCGGGTGCCGGGCGTGATTTATACCAATGAGATGCTGATTCGCGACATGGACATGAAGGTGTATGAGCAAGTCACCAATGTGGCGACTTTACCGGGAATCGTGAGGGCCTCCTATGCCATGCCTGATGCGCATTGGGGCTATGGGTTCCCGATCGGCGGGGTCGCGCCTTCGATCCTGATGTCGGGGGCGTCGTATCTGCTGGTGGTGTCGGCTTCGACATCTCCTGCGGGGTCCGATTACTCCGAACTGGGCTCACGGTCGAGGATCTCCAGCCGGTGAAGACGCATTGGCTGAGGTCCTGTTCCATCGGGTACCTGCCAGCGTCGGGAGCACCGGCAAATTGCATCTGGACCGGAGTGAAATGGATGCCATGCTCGCAGGGGGTGCCCGCTGGGCGGTGGATAAAGGCTATGGGGTGCCGATCGACCTGGAATTTATCGAGGAACACGGCTGCATGGCGGGAGCCAAACCGGAATGTGTGTCGGATCATGCCAAGACGCGGCAACAGGATGAGATGGGTACGCTCGGACCCGGGAATCATTACCTTGAAGTGCAACAGGTGGTGAACGTCTTCGCGACCGAGGCCGCGGCCGTATTTGACCTTCACGAAGGGGACATTGTGGTGAGCATTCATTCTGGCTCGCGGGGGCTGGGGCATCAGATAGGGACAGCGTTCCTCAGGACAATGGCGATCAGTGCGGCAGGGCACAAGATCGAGCTGCGAGATCGCGAACTGGCCTGTGCTCCGATCAACTCGGAAGTGGGACAGGAGTATCTCGGCGCGATGCGGGCGGGCATCAATTGTGCCCTCGCGAACCGTCAGATCATCACCCATCTCGTGAGGCGGGTGTTTGCCGACACGCTGCCACAAGCCAGCCTCTCGCTCCTCTATGACGTCTCGCATAACACGTGAAAAGTGGAGGAACATGTCCTTGGCGGGAACCTCACACGCCTCTTCGTTCATCGCAAGGGCGCGACGCGGGCTTTTGGCCCTGGGCATCCCGCCATCGCTCCGCACGGTCGGTCAGCCGGTCATGGTAAATAACCTAAGTAAATGCTAGATAATCTTCTCCGGTTCATCAGCTCATGAGGCAATATCTGAATCCCCACGTAAGGCAAGATCTTGTCAGTTGCTTGCTACCACGCTGCTACCGGAATACCCCAACCCAGGCGCATCCAGCACGAGCTCGATTACTCCGATTCCTTGTTTTTCTGCTCAGATACAGGCTCCTGGGTCTGCTGAGTTTGGTCAACCGGACATCTCTTAATCAGCGGGCCACTGATTGGTTATTAGTGGGCGGGGGCACGGTTCGGGATGGACAATGAGTTGATAAGGTAGGCAACAGCAGACCCCAGGAGAATTTAGAACATTAGGCTGCTGTTGCCTGTGATGGCCCTCCATAAGTCCATTCGTTGCTTCGTATGTCATGAATCCCGTCCCACCATAGTTTTCGTGTACCCTTTCTTTCATCCTGCGTGTTTAAGTCCTGCCTGTGAATTCAGAGGTCACAATCATCTAACATACTGGAAACCATGGCGAAAACATGGGCGTGATTCAAACACGGGTTCAAATCCCGTTGGGACCACCATCACTTACGCACTTCTTAAAAAATCCAGTGCTAACCAGTCTGCCCCGATGCCTGGGGTTGGGCTGGGGCTTTCTGCGTATTGGACTCAAGGACGGCCATCGCCTTCCGAAGATGGGCTGGCGTGAGATGTTGGTATCTGAGCGTCATGTGCGGGTCTTTGTGCCCAAGAATCTCCATCACGTTTCGTTTGGATGTCAGAGTTCGGAAGGACCGAGACACGACTCCAGTAGCCTCGGTGGCTCACTCCCGATCATTTGCAGTCACACGCTCTCCGTGGAAGCCATTCGGAGGGCCTGGGGGGACGGAACCCCAGGCTTGAAATACATTGACCAGGAGACTCAATGATCTGGCCATTCCTGGACCAGGTCAGCGAGTCGAACGGTTTGGCACGGGAACCAAAGGCAACCCCCTACTGCTATCGGAAGCTCCAAAATTCTTTCATTCATGCGGGAGGTAAGGGGACGGATGGAATAAAAGAATCTTTGAGGTAACTGGCAGGGATTCCGAGCGAGTGCCGCGCAGGTCAATGACATTGTTGGACGAGGTGGGATCTCCTAACTTACCGGCGTATGCTCCTGAGCTGGTGGTGGCTCAATTACTGCGTCGTCGGCATGGTCGATTTCCTCGCAGGATCCATAAACGATGACCGTGAGGGGTTCGGTTTTGGAGCTTTTGATTTCGGCGGGGATCAGGCGGGCGGCAATCTTATAGAAATCCGTTGGGTTTTCACCCGCCCACTTGGAAAACGCTTCATGCCCGCCGATGTTCTCGTAAGCCAGTAGGACCGCTTCACAGAAGGTGCTCGTGAGTTTGTTTGCCATTCTCTTCCGCCGTCCGCCGAGCTTGGCTATGCCCTTGGCAAGCAGCGTTATGCCTTCTTCTATTCTCTTCTACTGAGGCGCCTCATAATAAAAAAGCCACAAATCAGGACTAACAGGAGTCCCGTGACTCCTATCAGTAGCCATCCGTACACACAGGAAGAATCCTCTTTGCAGTACTCAAAAATAAACTGCCAAAACTTGACCATTTCCCCCCTTACCCTAATTGCCTCTCGTCCCAAAACAAGTGAAAGACACACCGTTTGTTCGGTGTCCCTTTCTTTTTCCCGCCGATCTTGGCTGTGCCCCTTGTAAACATCGTGTCCGTTCCTCCGCCTTTCTACCGGTCGCTACTATAGCAGCTAGACGCTATGCTTGACAGGCTCAGATGCGGGGCTTAGCCTTTCCGACTAAACATCAGCAGCGTGGCTCCTGCAGTTAAAGCGTTAGGGGCTCCCCATGCCAATTCTCAAGTTCCTGCTTACAAATCCGGCACTCAGGCTTCATATAGAGAAAGGTGTCAAGACCTCGTCTTTATGGTTTGATGCCACCATGAACGCCCCATGATTTCCATGCGCGCTTCAAGATATTTTGTTCCGGAGAAGAGTACGATGCCTACAGCTTAAAAGGCGAAGCCATTATCAGGCAGGTCGTTTCAAAAAACGAGTCGCAGTTATCCCCGCCCCCTGATCCCAATGACACGTTAGGTTTCGAAGAAAAACCTGATTGTATTGTGATTGCGTATCCCCCACCCGATTGGAAAGACACGGATAAATTTCAACCATTTTTCAATATCCATCTTGCCCTCCCCACTAATACGTTTCTGCGTATACTGCAGGCGAATCCAGAGGCGCGTCTTGTCCCTCTTTGGATAGATACTACTATAACCGGGAAGAAGGCTTGGTCCATGGCCATGACCCCGGTGGGAATGAACTTGAGTGGAGAGTTGAAAAAAAGAACTATGCGCATGTGGAATCAATACCCTAAAGATCCAGCCACGTCCGGAGATCGCACTCGGATAAGAGCCGTCTCCAGAAATAAAACCGCAAGCGTCCCCAGTACCAACGCCGGTGCTTTCCAGTTCATTCAGCCATGAACAGGAGTACGATCAGCCATTTGTTCTGGGCATTCCTACGGCGTATGCTTCGCTAGGCGTGGGAGTCCTCAAGCAAGCCCCCGCCTGCCGAACAACCCTCGCCAGTGCCTAAATAGGCCTAACGCCGGTGTCAGTTGGCGTCACAGGCAATCGGTTGCCAGGGTTCGGAAGGACCGAGACATCGCTCCAGTAGCCTCGATGGCTCACTCCCGATCATTTGCATCCACACGCTCTCAGGAGCCTGTTACGCACTCTCAAGGCTTAAACACGGGTT
>PLBR01000194.1 GCA_003135435.1 Nitrospira sp.
GTCGCGAAATCGCGCAGTCGCCACGCGAGACAGGCGTGCGGAGCCGTGGGGGAGGGAGGCATACTTGAAACAGTATGTTGACCGACCGAACGGCGAGCCCGCCCGCTGTCAGGCTTGTCGCAGCGACGTATCGGCGGTTGCAGTAGAAGCCTTCGTGAATTATGCGGGCTAGACAGGTGCACGAGCGGGCGACTCGTGCTACGTTGGTGTCAAGCCCTTCACCCATAGCGCCTTATGCAGCCCTTTCGTTTTCTCCGAGACCTCGTACGATCATTTCTGCGCCATGGGTGCGCCAGTCTGGCGGCCTCTCTTGCATTTTTCTCCATGCTCTCCCTCTTCCCGCTCGTGTTCCTCTTGCTCTACGGCCTGAGTTTTGTGGTGAGTCAGGACGTGATCGGGGCACAGGTCCTCCTCAGTTTTCTCAAGGGCTTCCTCCCATCATTGGGAGAACATGTCGCAAAGGAATTGAATCGGGTGAGCGCCTTGGAAACTGTCCGATGGGCCGTATTTCTGACGTTCGCCTGGTTCGGCACGTTGGTGTTCTATGAACTCGACTATGCGTTGAACGTCGTATTCGAGAGTACCTGGCGCCGCCACCCCCTCATCTCAACCGGCATCGCCGTCGCTTCGCTCGGCGTGACCGGACTCGTACTGATTCTCTCCTATGTCGCGACCCAAACTGTCAATATCTTAACGGGATACGCGCCAAGACTCTGGGGACTCGATCTCCTGGCCCTTGCAGCCCATGATCTGTTTCTCACCTATACGCTCCCCTTCGCGCTGGCCTTCCTCACGGTCACGGGATTATATCGGCTCGTTCCACGGCGGCGACCACAATGGCGTGAGGCAATGATCGGGGCACTTACGTTTAGTCTTCTCTGGGTCGCGGCCAAACTCTTGTTCGTGACCTATAGCACCTACGCGACCGTATACGGCGATCTCTATGGATCACTTTTGGAAGTCATACTGCTGCTCTTATGGGCCTACTACTCCGCGGCCCTCTTGCTGATCGGCGCCGAGGTCGCCCACCACCTCCAGCAACAGGCGCAGGCTCTGTCAGGCACAGCCTCGAGAGCCGCTCAGTCAGACCCGGCCCTGCCGAATGGTCCACCGGTATAAGAACAATCAGCTGGTTGCTCTGGTTTGTTTGGTTTGTCTTGTTTATTTGGTTGAACCAGACTAACCAGAAAAACAAGATGGGCCAGATAAACCAAATCACCCTGTCGGCTTCTGGACTTTTGCTGGCAGGGAAGTCCCTTCGTGGCTAGAATGGCAACCGGTACTATAAGGGAACCGGCTCATGCCCGAAGACTTCGGCAAAGACATGCTCATGCTCGGCGGCACCGTGGTGGGCTTCATCGCGGCTCTATTGACCGTCATGGAGAAGCTGCTGGATTTCCGGAACCGGCTGACATCGAAGAAGGAACGAAGATCGCCTTCCCCAACCGAACGACCGATCTCTGACTCGTCTTCCACGATCGATTTCTTTTCGTCGAAGCCTTTCCGTGGTGTCTCCTATCTCCTCTTATACGAAACCAGCGTAATCGTCGCAGCAGGCCTGCTCCTCAACTACATTGGACTCACATTGAGTCGTCATCTGGAGAGCATCCTGTTCCTCGACATGACGGGAACGGCGCTGGTCGCTTTCCTCTTGGGTCCCTGGTGGGGAGCCATCGTTGCCCTTCTCTCGAACTCCGTCGTGAACTGGCTGCTGTACCCCGAAACCGGAGCGGATGTGGTAATTTTCCCCTGGTCGCTGGTGAGTATGAGCGGCGCCTGTTATTGGGGTTGGATGGCCAGACAATCAGGCTTTCAAAAGTACCTCCGCACGGGACGCAGTTCCTCCCTGTCCCATGCCTGGTTCCTCTACATCTTTGGGGTCGGCGGCGCACTCGTCATGAGCTTGCCGGGAACCTTTGTCCAGGCAGCACTGAATGAGCAAACGACCTTTGCCTTGAACCCTGTCGTCGCCGAGTCAATGAGCCAGCGCGTACTCCAATGGGAACATGCCGCGCATCTCTACCTCGAATCCCTCTTTGGATTCACCTGGGGGGAAAGTATGAGTTGGTGGATCGTAAACTGGTTCCAGAACTGCATCCGCTATATTCCGGACAAAACCATGAGCGCGGCCATCGCGCTCGTGGTCCTCAAGTACGGCTACCCCCTCTTTGAACGGGAGCTGATTCATGGCGGACCGGAGGGCGCACGCCCGAACGATGAGCGTATCCTGCCGTTGGTGTTGGGGTTGCTCTATGCCCCCTCCTTCGCCGCCTTGCTCAGTAGTGAAACCTACGGAGGAGCGGCCTATTGGCCTCTGTGGGCACTGCCTTGGCTCTTGATTCTGGGTGGCTATTTCTACTTGCGCTACTGGGGCACAGGCGAGGCCGCCCTGCAGGCAGCCCGACTTCAACGAGCCGAGCGCTATGCCCGCGCGCTGAAACAAATCGGCCGGGAAGCCTCCCATGATTTCTGCAAGCGGTTGACCTTCATGACGCTGATCGCAAGCCTGCTCTTTGCGCTCTGTCTTCCCATCCTCTTGACAGACTTTTACCGCGCCACCTTCAAGTTCTTTTGCGTCGTCTACGGGTTCTTGCTCGTGGTCCACCTCGTACGTATTTCCATTGCGCAAAACATTTCCATCGCCCGTCCGAACGACTGATTGTAAGGCGTGACGGGGAACACCCCTTCAATCTCCTGACGCGTTCCCTCTCACCTTTCACGTCTCACGTTTTACGTTTCACGCTCTGTGCAGCTGTAGGAAATGCGCGATGGCCGATCGGGTGATAAGCCCCACGATCGCTCCATTCTCCATCACCACGAGACGATCCAATCCGCCCTGGACCATGCGTTCCATTGCCTGCGTGGCGGACCAGTCCGGAGGGATACAGAAGGCCGGCACCGCCGGGCGCATGATCTCGCGAACGCGACGCCACGGCCAGAGCGCTGTGGGAAGCGCTTGCACGTCTTGCACTGTGACCACCCCGAGAACCTGCCCCTCCTCGCATACTGGAAATCCACCAAAGCCATGCGCGATAAAGTATTGATCGACCGCGTCCTGCACGCTCATATCCGGTAGCAGGGTCACGACGCGGTGGATCATGACCTGGCGAACCGTCACCGACGCCGACGAAGTATGCAGAGCTGCCCGCCGTCTGCTTGCCAGAGCTGCCGAAAAGAGGAATGTGCCGATAAAGATGAGCCAGCCCCCGTTCGTCGCGAAGGAATTTCCCATGGCACCGGACCAGGCCCCCACCATCAAGCCTCCGCCGATCAACCCAAGAGCAACACCAAATCCTATTCCCGCAAGCGCGGCCTGACTGGTCGCTCGATTGAAATCCTTGTTCCAGGCCCACAGTCCAGCCCGCAAGACACGTCCGCCATCTAACGGGAACCCCGGGATTAGATTAAATAGTCCGAGCTGCACATTCACCATGCCGAGCAAGCTCCCGAGGACAACAAGTCCTTGAAACCAGGATTGCCCAAAAAATGACTCTGCTGCGATGGTTCCGCCGAGACAACCGGCCCCCAGGAGCAAACTTACGAGCGGTCCCGCCATCGCGATCAAAAACTCGGCCCGCGGACTGGGCGGTTCCTTTTCCATGTGCGCCACCCCCCCGAAGATGAACAACGTAATCCGCCTGATAGGGATCTGGTAGCGCAGCGCCACATAGGAATGTCCCAATTCATGGAGCAGGACGGAGAGGAACAACAAGAGGGCGGCAATGCCACCCATCCCCCAATAGCGTGGAGCCGACAGACCAGGCAACGTCTCTGGCAAATAGCCCGTCGCCAATGACCAGGTGACAAAGAAGAACACCACAAACCAGGAGGCATGCACATGAATCGGGATGCCGAGCGCACGGCCGATTCTCCAATTGGGCAAAGACATGCATCCACCGTAACAGTGTGGGAATTCGAGCGTCAACTCGGCTTCGCTTCCGGGATCGGGTATACTCATCACCATGCGACACCCTTCCTTGTCATGCACACTGGGCCTCGTCCTTATGATGCTACTCACTTCGGCGATGCCTCCCTTCACGCATGCCCAAGTGATCAAGTCAGGCCCGCCCTCTTGTCCCGGAGTCGCGTTGACGTTCGACCTCTGCCCGGTGCGGAAAGGAGCGGGCTACGATCAGGCACTGATCGACTATTTGATTGAGCAGAAGATCCCCGCCACCTTTTTCATGTCCGGAAAATGGATAACGAAACACGATCAGCAAGTACGGGCCCTCCTCCAGATCCCGTTCTTTGAAGTCGGCACCCATGGGGAGGTCCACGCCCATCTGCCGCTCCATTCAGCGGACGAGCAGAAACAAGAAATTCTCGGACCAGTTCGTCTGCTCAAAACAAAGTACGATCATGATGCGACGTTGTTCCGCCCTCCCTATGGGGAGTTCAACGACGACACTGTCAACGTGGCCCGCGCTCTCGGCCTCCAGTTTATTCTCTGGAATGTCGTGTCCGGCGATCCCGACCCGACGCTCACGACAATCCAGATCGAAAACCAACTGAAGCGGTTGGTTCGGAAGGGTAGTGTCATCGTGATGCATGCCAATGGGAAAGGCAGACATACGCACGAGGTTGTGCAAGACCTGCATCAGCAGCTCTTGCCCGAACGGAGACTCACCCCCATGACCATGAGCGATCTCCTAACTTGTGAACAGGCAGCCCGATGACCGATCCGATCGTTCGGTCCATGACGGTAGAGGATCGGGCAGCCGTCATGGAATTGCTCGCCGACTCCGACCCGTGGAAACGGCTGGGCTACCAAGCCAGTGACTGGGACAACTATTTCACACCGCTCCCACAGAGACATGACAGCTACGTCGTGGACCAGAACGGCAAAGCGGCCGGCATTGCAGTCGTTCGTCAGAAATTCTTGCTCGGCGACTATTTAGAACTGCTTGGAGTGGCGGACTGGGCGAGAGGCAAGGGGCTAGGGGGACGGTTGCTCGCCCACGTCGAAGTAGCGGTCTTCGCGAGGGCGAAGAACCTGTTCGCCTGCGTATCGGATTTCAACGACCAAGCCCGGCACTTTTACAAGAAACAGGGCTACCAGGAGATCGGCCCCATGCCGAACTTGTTAATTCCAGGGTCGTCTGAGATTCTTTTACGCAAGACGGTCGGACCAGCAAGGAAGAGCTGATGGCTTATAGCTAATGGCGTATGGTACGAGCAAAGGCCAAACAGGGCTCATTCTCTTCCGGCCATAAGCTATACGCCACCTGCAATAAGCTCTTATCAGGAGACGAGCCATGCGAGTCAAGAAGCTCCTCCATACCCGCATGCGGGTCAACGACATGGACCAGACGATCAACTTCTACACCAGCGTCCTCGGGCTGGAGGTCCTGGAGCGGAAGGTCTCGCCGCGCGGCGCTCATCTGGCTTTTCTCAGGGTACCCAACAGCGAGGAACTGATCGAACTCTGCAGCTTCCCGCCAAGTGGCCTGGTGACAGTGCAGGAAGACCTCGTCCACCTGGCCTTCCAAGTCGAGAACCTTGACGACACCATTGAACAACTCGACGCCAAACAGATTCGAATTACGGACGGGCCGACCACAACCTCTTCCGGCAGCCGCTTCATTTTCATCGATGCCCCAGACGGTTACGAGGTCGAACTCATCGAACGCCCGACGGGCGTCAGGATCGTCTGAGCCAGACGTCGCACCCTCTTCCCCTGCCCATGCCGTTCATGCTAGGTATCTCCCCCTGTTTTCCTCTCTACTCTAGGAGCTGTGCATGAAGAACGGGTTCTTCCGCGGGCATGGGCTGGGCAATGACTATGTGGTGATGAATCCAAAAGAACTGTCGTTCTCGCTCACCCCGTCAAGGATCAAATCCATTTGTGATCGCAACTGGGGCCTCGGCAGCGATGGGATTCTTGCGCTGGTCCCGTCAAAGAAAGCGGACTTCGGCCTGCGCATCTTTAACCCTGACGGCAGCGAGGCGGAAAAATCCGGCAACGGCCTGCGCATTTTTGCCCGCTATCTCCACGCGACCGGCAAGACGAAAAAGACACACTTCACCGTCGAGACCAAAGGCGGGCTGGTAACGATTTCGCTGCATGTGGACCAGCATGGGGACGCGAGCACCGTCACCGTCGAAATGGGCCGGGCCACGTTCCAACCAGCCGCACTCCCCTGTACCCTCACCACGAGCGAGCTGGTCGAGCAGCCCATCGACGCTGCAGGCCAATCCCTCACCTTCACCGGGGTGAGCGTCGGCAATCCCCACTGTGTCGTCTTCAAACCAGCCGGGCAGTCCTGGTCTCGAGAGGATCTCCTGAAATTGGGACCGGCATTAGAGAACCATTCCCTCTTCCCGAAGCGAACCAACGTCCAACTCGCCGTGCCGACCGGTCCCAAAGAACTCTCCATCCTGATCTGGGAGCGCGGGGCCGGTGAAACCCAGGCCTCCGGGTCCTCTTCCTGCGCCGCTGCGAGTGCGGCCGTTCGGCTCGGGTTAGCGAAGAGCCCCGTCACAGTGAAAATGCCGGGAGGCCAGCTCCACATCAAGGTCGCCGCGGACTTCAGTCTCACCATGAAGGGTCCGGTCGCGGAAGTCGCGCGTGGAAGCCTCAGTCCCTCCTTTGTGCGTGGCCTGAGGTAAAACTGTCAACGGTCATGGGTCAATAGTCAACGGTGAAGAAACGTCAATGGTCAGTGATCAACGGTAAATGGAGCATCAATCTAAACGGGGCGGTCCTGTCACAACCTTCCAAGATCTTGAAGTCTGGCAACTCGGCAGAGAGATTCGAAGACGGCTCTATCTCGTAGCCCACAACCTTCCAGACCATGAACGGTATAACCTTGCTTCGCAGATTAGGAGGGCTGCCGTCTCGCTGACCGCCAATGTTGCGGAGGGGTATGGCCGATTCCACTTCAAAGAGAATATCCAGTATTGTCGCATTGCGCGAGGGTCTGCATACGAGTTGATAGACCATCTGATCGCATGCCAAGATGAAAGCTACCTGGAAAAGAGCGAAGCCGATCATTACACCAGGAGTTGCTCACATTCCTCCGCCTTCTGAACGGATATATCCGCAGTATAGGACGGGCAGGGAATAGTCAAGACGGTCAATAGTTAGCGGGCAATGGCAAGTACATTGTCTGTCTCCAATGACTACTGACCATTGACTCTTGACCGTTGACCAATGACCAGCACCCTCCAATCCAAACTCGACCACCTACCAGACCAGCCGGGGGTCTATCTATTCAGGGACGAGCAGGACGAATTGCTCTATATCGGGAAGGCCGCAGTCCTGTCCAACCGCGTGCGGTCCTACTTTCAAAAAGGGACCGACCACTCCCCGAAAAACACCGTCCTGGTCAGCCACATCGCAGACCTTGAAACGATCGTCACCCGCTCAGAACTCGAAGCGCTCATCCTTGAAAGCAATCTGATCAAGCAGCATCGGCCCCGGTTCAACGTGGTCTTACGGGACGACAAGCAATACCCCTATCTTCGACTACCGATCAAAGAGGACTTCCCGCGCCTCTCCATCGTTCGCCGCGTGCAACAAGACGGCGCACTCTACTATGGCCCCTACACGCCGGCAGGCGCCTTGCGGGAGACGTTGAAAGTCATCAAGAAAGCCTTCCCCTTGGCCACCTGCACGATCGAGATCGACGGCAAGGCGGAGCGAGCCTGCATCGAATTCGAAATCAAACGGTGCATGGCGCCCTGTACCGGCAACCAATCGAAAGAGAACTACCGCCACATCGTCGCACAGGTCCGCCAGTTTCTCGAAGGGCGCGACCATGAATTGCTGGACGACTTGGGCACCCAAATGGAAGGGGCGGCGGAACGTGAGGAATTCGAGGAGGCGGCGCGCTTGCGCGATCGGCTCTTCAACATCGGACGCACACTAGAGAAACAACGCATCACCCAAACGACGACAACCGACCAAGACGTGATCGGCCTGGCGCGCCAAGGCTCGGCGGTCGATCTCCAGATCCTCTTCGTGCGCGGCGGCCTCTTGATCGGACGCAAAGACTTCTTTTGGCCCCATTCAGCCGACACTGGAGACGAAGAGCTTGTTCGATCCGCGATTGAACAGTTCTACAACAAAGACGGTCAACCGCCCAAAGAGCTGCTCATCCCCACCGACCTCGACGACGCCACGGTGATCGAAGAGTGGCTCTCAGGCAAGCGTGGGAACGCCGTCCGCGTCGTGGCGCCCGAGCGTGGCGTGAAGCACCAATTGCTGCTTCTGGCGGAAGAAAACGCCGCCGCCGCCGTCACCAATCACCTGCGAGACGAAGAAATTGGACGGCAAGCGGTTGAAGAACTGAAGCGGCTTGTACGACTGGCCATCGTGCCTCGGCGCATCGAAGGATTCGACATTTCGAACACCATGGGCAACCAGTCCGTTGCGTCCATGGTCGTATGGGAAGACGGCCAGATGAAGAAAGCCGACTACCGCCGCTTCAAAATTCAAACCGTGACCGGCGCCAACGATTTCGCCAGCATGCAGGAAGTCGTCACGCGCCGCTATGGAGGCAGCGAGGATCTTGTGCGCCCGGACCTCATCCTCATCGATGGAGGATTAGGCCAGCTTGCCGCAGCCATGGAAGGTCTGAAACAGGTCGGCCAGCAGGACCTGGCAATTATTGGATTGGCCAAGGCACGCGGCGAGAAGGATGAGCGGATTTTCCTGCCCGGCCGAAAAAACCCGATCCTGCTTCGCGCGAACTCCCCGGCCACCCATCTCGTGCAACGCATTCGTGACGAGGCCCATCGATTTGCGATCACCTTCCATCGCAAACTGCGCGGCAAAGCCCTTATGGCCTCGCAACTCGATCAGGTGATCGGCATCGGCGAGATCAAACGGGCCCGCCTGCTCAAACAATATGGCAGCCTGGCGAACATCGCGGCCGCAACGGACAACGAATTGACGGCAGCCGGCCTCGATGCCAAGACCGTTGCGGGGATGCGGAAAGCGCTTGCGAAAACTACTCCGTCGCACAGTTGAATGTGGTCATCCGCGAGGTACGAAGCTTCATTCCTCGCATGCAAGCGCCCAAGCCAGCAGAGCACCACGTAGATCCACATCGAACACGATGCCGGGTGCAGATTGCCTGGATTGGTGAGCGATGTCTTGGAGGCCTGTCCGCAAATTCTTGGCACGGTTCAGGCCGGTAACCTGTCTCTCTCTTCAAAACATGAATTTGATACTGACGGCCCCCAAGTGGACATAGGCCTGGTATGTCCCATTGACTGTGGGGTTAGAATTCCCGGCAACCGTCCTCGGCTCATAGAACCATTCCTGAAACGCCACATCGAGTCCAATCGCCTTCGGCAATAGCACGGAGGCTCCTCCGCAAGGTACCAGCCCCAGAAACCGGCCCTGGCCTTTGCACAAGAATCCGGCTCCAATGGACAGCGTATTGGAGGGTAAAGAAATCGTTCCCGGGTTGAATGTGGTATCAGGAACGGGATCCTCGGTCCGCGTATACCCCGATCGCAACGCCACATCCCAATGAGGCAACCACGCGGAATTGAGCCATTTGTATTCGGTGCCGATCGCCACGACCCATACTGACTTCCATTGTTGTGGTTGCGGGATGACTCCACCGGACGAGAGATGGATGTCGAGGTCACGATTCGATTTCCACCCGACATATTCCATGTCGAGTTCCAGCTTCCATTCCCGCTCATCCGTACGAACAGGCCAGACCGCAATGGCTCCGGTATAGATCTGCGGAAGCACGAGGTTGGTGGACGCATCGGCCACCTTAGCCCCGTTGACCAACAACGCTCCACTCAAAGGCACCACAGCCTGGGTGCGATAGACCAGCCCGATGGAGGCGATCGGTTTGCCATCGTTGTTCCTCAAGGGAGTATAGAGCAGGCTGACGGTTGCGCCCGCCCCGGTTCCTTTACCGCTGAGTTCGACAGAAGCCCCACCAGAGCTCACTCGCTTCTGTTCCGCCTGCCCCTCTCCAAGAAAACTCGCAAAGGTGTAGATGTCGGCGCTTACACCCAATGACAGATCGTCGTTTACTTTGTAGGCGATAGTGGGCTTGATATCGATGAGAGGAAGCGTCGCCGAGGTGACGGCGGTATTGAAGGGGCCATCCACCGGATAGCGCGTATTCGAACCGAATGGCGAAGTAAGACCGAGCCCCAGCGTGACGGGTGAGAGAGTCGCTGCACCAAGGGCTCCAAGATTGGCACTCAGAAAGAAATGGCTTGGAGGTGGAGAGGCGATACTGCCGCCGAAATCACCTCTTGTATCAAGACCCGCTGAGTTCTTGTATTTGATCGACCCTCCCATGAGATTCGTCCCAACAATACTCTGGACGCCATCGACTTGAGTCAATCCGGCTGGATTAAAGTGGATGGCCGAGGCATCGTCTGCCTGAGCGGCAAACGCATTCCCCTGACCGGTCGCAGCAGCTCCCTGCGGCTGAAATCGAATAGCCTGAGCAGAAGTATTTGAGGGGAGCAAGAAAACCACCATCATGACCACTGAACACAACATCCAGCTCAGTAGTGTCCGGTTGAAAACGGGTGTACTTCGCTGAGTGCCATTGGCAGCGCGCCTTTTCGCGGTTTTAATGGTGGTCACGATTTCAACGCGAGACAAAAAACGACCTCCTTACGAATCAATGGGTTGTGACTAATAAACGACCATTTCTGTCTCAACCGGACACTACTGCATCCAGCCCATGGTTGTCTAATTTTGAAGTGCAGAAAGAGGGGTGCTGGTACTGAACGGCCTTCCCCCTTGTCCAAGCTTGAATGGCAAATGAAAAGCCTTGATAGGGCCATCTGGTATTACCCGGACAGAAAAATTAAGCTCTTCCTTCTTTCGAAATATCGGCGTATAATCCAGTAAGTTTCGGCTTCCCGTTCAGTTTGGATTTGCTATGGCACGAAGCTTCAAGAACCCCTTCCCAAGTCAGTTGTTCGAGAAGCTTTCAAAGCAGGAATGTCAGCACGCGCTGGAAGTCTTCCACTACGCAGCTCAAGCAGAAACCTCTGAGGACGTTAGAGACGTACTAATTCGGTTTCAGGGGCTTTTCCCGTTCGATCGTTTACTCGGCGGACTGGCACGCCTCGGTCCTGGCGGAACATTTGAGGGCTTCACGAACGTTATCAATGTAAGCTATCCGGACGAATGGCTCTACCTTTACTGGAAGAACGGGTACGCCAACGTTGACCCCGTGTTCCAAGCGGCCTCCCGATCTCCCAGCACCCAGATTTGGAAACAGACCTACCAACAAGCGACTTCCAAAGAGGAGCTAGACTTTATCGAAACCGCCAGAGGATTTGGTCTGGCTGACGGAATCACCACCAGTTCAGTCGACCCGACCTGCGGCCTCGCCACGTTTTATTCCTTTGCAGGAGGGGAGGATATCGACGCTGAGCGTTATGCTCAACTCGTGGAATACCTCGGACACCATCTCCATCTCGCCCTCATGAGAACAGCGCGGAAGAATGCTCCCTCGACGGAAAAGTGCGTGAAAGAACTGTCCCCGCGCGAAGTGACCATCCTGAATTGGATAAAGAACGGCAAGACGAACTGGGAAGTCGGCCAGATTCTTGGGGTGACGGAACGGACGGTGCGATTCCATCTAGCGAGCATCTTTTCCAAGCTCGATGTGACCTCCCGCTCACAGGCAGTCGCCACAGCCATGGAACACGGACTTCCCGTCCTCCACGGTCTTCCCAGCGCGATCTGAACCACCCCCTCTAACGGTTCCCTTCACTGATGTCGGTGAAGGGAACCAGCTCCAACAATTCCAAAACGAACGCGCGCCTCACGCTCTTGCCACAATCTCCGTCGTGGCTGGCTCCCTGGTATGCAGCCACTCCAGCATTTCGGGCCGCTTAGACGCTGCAGCTGAGCGAAACTCGTCGAGATCGAGCAGCGCCCCAACCGAGAGCACATCTGCTGGAGGAAGTGCTACGGGAGCACCGATCGCATGACAGGGCCACCCTATCCGCTGCACTACACGCAGAAGTCTACTTTCAACGACCAGGTAGGTGTATCGAATATTATTCGCGAGAGTCCAGTGATACATGCCCTTGAAAATAGTCCGCATCAGCTTTGCAGAGAGACCCCGATCGGTAATTGTAGGGTCCACGGCCAACCGGGTAATTTCCGCAGTATCGAGCTCCTTGCGAACGTGATGTGACCCGACCAGGCATCCGCTGAACTCGCTTTCCAACATAAATGGGAACGGGGCGGGCGTCATCCGTACCATTCCCAACAATTGTTGCTGGCTAGAGAAAAGACCGATAGAGGTACTCCATGCATCATAGACATCAGACTCGAGTTGGTCCTTCCTCTCCGGCACCCACTTTAGCTTCTCGGCAAAGACCCTATGGCGAAGACGATAGGCCTGCCACAATTCCTCCTCGCTTTCGAGCGCCTTGACCAGAAACTCCCCCTCGCAGAAGGCAATCTGTCTCGCTTCCTGTATGACTCCGTCGCTCATGGGCACCTCCAACAGGTTTAACTACAACAGCAATGCGTGACTGGGCCCGAATGGTTCCAAATTCGTGACTCATTCGTCACCTGGCCGATCCGCCAGGTGACGGATGAGTGGCAGGCGCGTACTAGTAGTGCTCTCTCGAACTGAAGAGTCCGTGCGAGGCAAGACTCCGTTGACGTTCCACGTCACAGGATTGGAAAGGGCGTTCCAACTGATGAAAGATCGGCGGGGATTCCAGATTCTCGACGGGTTTCGGCAATCCCCTGGCAAGCTGACGCAACAGCGTGTGTCTCGCGCGCAAGGGATTCCCCACCACACAACTGAGTCTTTTCCTTGCCTGCTATGTGAACAGGTCGGAAGCAGCCTCGCCTCTGCTCTCAAGGCATCCGAGCAAAGATTAAGCGCTCTGCTGCACGATCGCAGCCGCCTCGGACGGGAATTGCACGATTCTGTGTTGCAAGCGCTCTATGCGATCGGTCTGAGCCTTGCGCAAACCCCTGGATTGCGCAAGGGTACGCCATCCGCTGTGCCGCATTCACACGGTCAGGCTACCGACCAGCTCAACAAGCTCATCCAAGACATCCGACGCATGATTCTGAGTGTGGAATCTGACAGCGTGGATTCTTTTAGGCTGATCTCCGAGTTACAGGTCCTCGCCAAGACCTTTGAGCGAGTGAGTGAGTTACGGATTCGTGTGGAGGTCGACCCGGCGGCAGAGGAGATTCTAACCGGCGAAGAAGCACGGGAACTCGTCACGATTACCAGGGAGGCCTTGAGCAACTGCGTCCGTCACGCCCACGCTACGCGCATCGTGATTGCCCTTCGGCAAATCGGCTCACGAGTACGACTGAGCATTCGCGACAATGGATCAGGCTTCGACGTCGAGCACGAACAGGCGAAGGGCATTGGGTTCGCGCATATGGAAGATCGGGTTCGGAAGATCGGTGGTCGCCTAGACATCCAATCCACGGTGGGTCGAGGTACCTGCATTAGCGCTGACGTCTACCTCGAGCCGATACTCACAACGATATGAAACACCCACGCACACATCTTGTCACAACCGTATCGTCTCCCGCTCCAAGACAAGGCATGAACAGGAACAACAGGACTGAGACAATGTGTTCTCCGGAGCCAGCCCCCCACCCAGGGGAACCGATTGACCATTGCTATCGCGCGCTCCTGGAGACCTCCAGCAGTGCGATCCTGCTTCTCTCGCCTGAATCCATCATTCTGGGATGGAACCGCGCAGCCGTAACAGTCTCCGGCTGGACAGCCGACGAAGCGCTGGGTCACAGCTATGTGAAACTGTGTCTCCCGGTGGAGGCGTGTGAGTCGTTCCTGACCGAACTCGCGCGAGTCACCGCGGGGAGCGAAGTGAGAGGACTTGAGATTCCTCTCCGGGCACGCACGGGGTCACAGACGATGCTCTCCTGGAATATCTCGCGGGTGCTGGGGACTCGCGGGCGCCTGATCGGCCTCATGGCCACCGGTACCGCCCTTGTCCCCCATACCCAGATGGAAGAGGAGCTCCGGCTGGCCCATGCCCGAGTACGCAGCGAGGCTCGCCGGGCGCAGATTGCCGCAGAAGAGGAACGGCGCAGAATTGCACGGGAGTTGCACGACGAGTTCGGGCAGGCCTTGACCGGATTGAAATTCGATCTGGCCTGGCTTGGCAGAAAACTCACGCAATCGCCTGCTTCAACCGGCGGCGGGGATCTGCCGAACAAAGTCCAGTCCATGTCGGGATCCGTCGACGCACTCCTGGAGTCCGTCCGCGCCACAGCGGCGGCCCTCCGCCCCGTGATGCTGGACGATCTCGGACTGGTCCCGGCGTTGGAATGTCTGGCAACGACGTTCCAGCATCGCACTGGTGCACGGTGTGCGATAGACGTGGCGCCGGAGTTGTCATCCATGGCACTGCCCTCCGAAACGTCTGCCGCGTTGTTTCGAATTGCGCAGGAATTGCTGACGAATGTGATGCGTCACGCGGCCGCCTCGCATGTACGCATGCGGCTGTACCAGGCCGGCGACAGCTTGACGTTAGAAGTGACTGACAACGGGAAGGGCATTACCCGCGAGAGGATAACCACGCCTGATTCCTTCGGGCTTCGAGGAATGCAGGAACGAGCCTCCCTCCTGGGCGGCCACTTTCATATCGTAGGAACGTCCGGTGTCGGAACCACGGCCTACGCCTCCGTGCCGGTCGCGGAGTGCTTCGTCGCATGATTGGGACGCAGCTGGTGAAAATTCTCGTCATCGACGATCACGAGGTCGTGCGCCGGGGCGTGAAACAGATCCTTGAGGAGGCTTTCCCTCACGTCGAGGTCGGTGAAGCCGATACCGGTCAGGAGGGGATTGCCGCGGTTCAGCAGGAGCCTTGGGATCTCGCAATCGTGGATATCAGCCTTCCTGATCAGAGTGGGTTAGAGCTGCTGTGCGAGTTACACAGCACGGCGCCCCAGCTCCCTCTGATGGTCTTGAGCCTGCACCCTGAGCAGCAATACGCCGTTCGCGCCTTCCGTGCCGGGGCTAAGGCCTATCTCACCAAACAAACTGCACCGGAAGAGCTGGCCAGGGCCGTCAAGCAAGTCCTAACCGGTCGGATGTATGTCACCGCATCCCTCGGAGAGCGCATGGCCGGCGGCCTGATCAAGAATCCCACCAGTCCCGACCATCACACATTGTCTGAACGAGAATTCGAAGTCCTTGTATTGTTAGCCCAGGGCCATTCCGTCAAGCACATCGCACAGTCCCTTGGTCTTAGCATCAAGACCGTCAGTACCTACCGAGCTAGACTGCTGGACAAGCTCCAGCTGTCGACTACTGCCGAACTGATCCGATACGCCCTCGACCATCATTTGGTTGAATAGCGCCGATACCCGCGCACGTATCGTCTGTGAATTGTTCGAGTATCTACAGCAGCTCACGTAGGTGATCGCCCATGCGTCGTAAGCATCTTCCTACATGGCGACACGCGTTCATCCGATTGCCTCCTTCTTCCATCCAGGCTACATATTTAGAACGCTTCGAATCACTTTCTCCTCTGCTCGGAACCATCGTATGACCATTATCCTAGCCGACGCAGATGCCCACTTTCGCGACAGACTTAAGAAGCGCCTTGAGAAAATCATCGGCGTGAACGTGGTGGGAGAATCGTCGGACTCGAAAGAAGCCACCGCGATGATTCTGAATCGCAAACCGGAGATCGCGATTTTGAATTCCTCACTCCGAGAGGGCCTCGGTATCGAAGTCCTCCGACAGATCAAGCGATTGATGGTCCCGCCGACCATCATCGTCGTCACGGACGACCCCTCGCGTGACAATAAGACCGCCTACTCTCTCGCCGGGGCCGATTTCTTTTTTGACAAGGCCACGGAGGATCAAAAGATGATCAACACCGTTCGCCTTCTTTGTGCACCTCACAGCCAGATCGAAGCGTTGGATTCCCCCATTGCCACGCTCGATGATTGATCAACGTTCCTCCGCGATCGTCATGTCTCTGCCGGTCGTTTCTGTATTGTCGTTTAAATTGGCTGCTTCCCTCTTCGCGGACTAGGATAGCGCGCCGTAAGTCATTCCGATCCTTCAGAACCTATAGCAGTGAAGCAATCCCACTCTCCCATCAGCCGTATTGAGCACGGGGTTGAAACCCTCGTGTTCCCCAGTCTGTGGATTCAAAGCCTTACTCTACGCGGCTTGATCATGGCCGAGCTGCTGTATGCGTACAAATTTCTCGTTGAATTGTGGGAGATGGTTCGGCACATCAATCAGCAAGAAGAGACCTCTCATGCTGGGCATCCTGGGGCTGATCGACGTCACGATGGTGATCATCGGCGGCTACGCCACCTTCGTGAGCAAATTGGAATTAGTGGGCCATCCAGATCGACTCGAATGGCTGACACACATTGATCCCGGCAACCATCAAGATTAAACTCGCAGCCTCAGTAATAGGCATCTGCAGCATTCATCGTTTAAAATCGTTCGTGACATCGCCAATGAAGACGCCGAACACAGCAAGTGGAAGATCTTTATCCACATGACCCCCTCGGCTCCGCCATCCTGCTCGCGTGGACCGATAACATCATGCAGAAAGAACGCAAGTACTAATGCGATACCCAACATGCTTATGCCATTCGCTGGGTCGTTCAAAAACTCAGACACATTCAAAATTCGTTCTTCACCGCAGCCACCTTCTACCGGCATAGCTGTCGCATATTCCCGGAGTCAGCAGCGCATGTTGAATAATCCGCAGCTCAACAACAACGAGCACCAAGAGGTAGCGATGAAGGGATTACCATATTCCCTGCTTGCCCTGCTGGTCATCCTGCTGGTGCAAGGAGGATGCAGTTCTTCGGTCCTGCAACTACGCGACCAACCGGATCTCCATCGCGGAGAATTCCGCCAGAAGTTGGCCGACAAAAAAGAGCTCGCGACGAAGTTCCTGGCCTGTACCAGGCAGGCCCACGACGAACCACTGAACGAGCGACGTGATGCCGGCGTCTTGCCCGAGCCTCTATCCCTGCAAACCCCGGAAGGCCAAGCGACGAGCGTCCGTCCCCTGACAGCCGTCATCGATACGATTCGCCGACGGCATCCCGACAAGGGAGCCTCCCTCTCCATCCTCGCCGACGTCCTCAATGACGTGGCCAATGACGCGACCGCGCTCATCGATCTGGACAAACTTACACAGGTCATCGAAGTGGCCGGACGATGGCATGGGCAGCTCGGTTTGGACGAGGATCAGCTCGAACAGGATTCTTCTCGCTTCGCTCGAATGTTGCTGACGTACAACAAAGCCTATTTTGGCGATCTCAGTTTCACTGCAAGACCGGACTCAGAGGGAATCGGCCTCCGCGGGGTCATGAAAATGACCTCGAAAGGGTTCGTCGATCGAACCGGCAACGCCTTGCTGTTTCCGGGAATCTCGGCGGAGATTGAGGTAAGCCTTGCCAATTCAGTTCACATCTCGGCCACTACGGTCGACTCTCAACGTGTCAGCGCCGATCTGACACGCATTTTCCTGGAAGCCTTCTTCGACGCGGCCTTTCGAGTACCGGCCGTACATGGCGCGACTGCCTTGCGAGTGGGACCGAACTCCCAGGAGTCGCCCTACCCTGAATTCGATGCCAATCATCCCTCTATCCCCCTGGAGGCCTTGGCCCGAGTGACCCGTGACGCCCTTCGCGCCGAAGCCGCCGTGACATCGCTCGTGGGGAAAGCGGTTCGCGGTGGAAGTGTCTTCAGTGCCCAGAATGAGACACTTGCCGCCACGCTTGAAGCAGCCGCAGGGGTGATGGCGAAGAAACTCGTCGAGCACGAAGGGTTCTGCTATTTCCAGGTCACTGAGGGTCAGCCGACCATCGCCGCGCGTGACCAGATTGAGCTGGGACATGCACCGGTCACAACCGGACCCGTCTCGATTCCATAAGGCAACTCCGTTGGCAAGCAGGAATGCTCCATGAAGCCACTACGCTCTAGCCTCGTGCTCGCCGCGTTCCTGAGCGCCCTCACAGGATGCGAGATGATAGGGAAGAAGTCGCGTTGGGCGTGATCGTTGGAGAAACCATCGCCAACGAAATACCTGCCTGCGATCGGTTGCGTGATCTGCAAAATACCAGAGCTTAAACAAGGAGATGGCATGCGCCCAGAAGCGATCCAGCGGAAATGTTGGGACAGAGTGCGGACGTAGCAGACACCTGCTTCATCTGCGGAGAAACCAAGGGGTCGATGATCTATTGCCAGGCTGGCGTCAAAGCATCCTTCCCATCCCGCCAATGCGGGGTCCAAGCGAGAGCGACGAGTTTCACGGCGATGTTAGCTTTGGTGGGCTTCAGCGAATTGGTTTCAAGCTTTTCGTTGAGGGGATCGGTCGCGGCAGCGAGCGCATCGGTCTCCGTTTTGAACTGTACCTCGAGGTCGACCAATTGTTGCTGCAACGCCGAGACATTCTCTTCGGCTTGCCCCACGTCCTTCGATTCCTTGATCGCGCGTCCGGCTCCGCGAATCGCCGTTGTCGCCCGGCCGATGTTTATCGCACTGATCGTCTTCCGCCCAAGGAATGCGCCCAGAATCGAAGCGCCGACCGAAATGGCCGCCTGCATTTGACTCGAGCGAGACTCCGCTTGCTGGCGTTCGACCATTTGTCCCGCACGTCTGATCCGATCTTGCAAGCCGGCAATCTTCGGTGCGTACTTTTGACGGAGACTGTTCGATTGTTTGTCCCGTGCTTCACGTCCGGATTGTTGCAGCCGGACGCGGAAATCTCGTTCCGACTCGCCAGGCCTGGAGCTCTCTTTCGTGCTGGGACTCTTGAGAATATCGACTTTCTGACTTCGAAACAGCCAACTAGAAAAGTCCTTGTTCCAGGTCTCATAGCTTTTCGCTTTGCTCGCCGCGCTGGGAACTGCGCCGAACTGCGCACCATCTGAGGGCGATGACTCCAGATCAGCCAAGGCCAAACCCGCATCCACGGCATGATCCCAGTCCACCGCCACCGCACCGTCCGAGATCGGCGCAAGCATGGTCACATCCTGCGTCACATCGATGCCGGCTTTGCTGTCGGCTACACGCACTTGCGCCGCGCCAAGTAACATCGGCCGGTAGATCAAGGTGCTGCCGCTCGGCTGCGCGCCACGAATAGGAATGAATTGTTGCGGCACGTCGGGAGGGAGCATCGGACGAGCGGCGTGAGACGTAAAACGTGAGACGTGAGACGTGGCTTCCAAAGATTCAGGCTCCACGCCAGCTTTCTTACCTTTTACGTCTAACGTTTTACGTTTCACGGGCTCCATGAGTGTCTTGATCTGCGTCCGCGTCAGTGGCCCTGGCAGGTAGGACAGCGTCCACCTTGTCTGGAAAACCTCCGGCGCATCTTCGTGGACATTGTTCAAGAGAAAGACTCGGCTCCCGAGTCCTGCGAGAAGCTGTTCCATCTGTTGTTTGTCGAATTTCTTGCCAGAGCTGGCGGCAGCGCCTTCGAGCCCTTCAAGAACCCGCGCCTTGTCACGCTCCGTTTGGAGTCGTCCGATAAACCAGGTGCCGGTGTTGGCCAACCCCTTGTAGTCCAAATCGACAGGATTCTGCGTGGCCAGAACGACTCCGAGGCCATAGGCCCGTGCCTGCTTGAGGAGGGTTAACAGGGGCGCTTTCGACGGAGGATTTGCCACCGGAGGGAAGTAGCCGAAGATCTCATCCATATAGAGGATGGCGCGCAGACTAGTCGTCCCCGATT
This sequence comes from Nitrospira sp., assembly GCA_003135435.1. Taxonomy (GTDB): domain Bacteria; phylum Nitrospirota; class Nitrospiria; order Nitrospirales; family Nitrospiraceae; genus Palsa-1315. The sequence continues at coordinate 19,678 of PLBR01000194.1, forward strand.
GCCCCCGTATCCAGCCAAGGGTCTGGCTCAAGAGTAAGGTCACGAAAAACATCCGCTCCGCATCGCTCAAATGCGCGATGGAAAAAATTGCGATCCGTGGTTTGCCTGCAGGACTATGCAACATCTGTCCGACATCCAGCGCTTCCCCTTCGAGCCAAGAGCTGAAGCCCGGCGCGGCGAGCAGATTATTGAGTTGCATCGCCAGTGCGAACCGATCTTTCGAGGGATAGAACGAGTCGAGGTCGAGCACCCCGACTTTCGACAGAGGTGGCGTTTGGATCTGCTGGATGAGCGAAGCCAGATCGAGGTCCTGCCCCTTCCGCCAGGCCTGGTCTAGGATCGTCGAGAGCAGGATATGCTCGCGATTCTTGATCGGGTCAGCCACCACTCCGATCAAGCCGAGCAAACTGGTTGTTGTGGTACTCACCCGCTCTCGCAGCAGTTCTGCATCGTCCAGGATTTTTTGAGATGGCGCAGCAAACGACTTCAAGATGGAAACAGGCAACCCAGCATTGCTGCCCGGCGTGTAGACGACGAATTCGGCCGCATCTTTGAGTTTCTGAATTCGTTCACCGCTTTGGCCCCACTCGCGCAAGCCTTTTTTCCACAGCTCCGCCTGTTGTGTGGCAAAGTTTGCCGGCGAGAGCCCTTTCTTGCGCGCGTCGTCTTCATTGATCCACGGCGCAAAATCTTCGCCGCGGAGCTGCGGAAACGTCAGCATCAAGTTCGCCAGATCCCCTTTGGGATCAATCACGATGGCGGGGATGCCGTCGATCGCGGCTTCTTCGAGCAGACCGATGCACAGACCGGTCTTGCCGCTCCCGGTCATGCCGACGCAAACGGCGTGAGTGACTAAGTCCTTGGAGTCGTAGAGCAACCAACCAGGCTTCGATTGCTTGGCCGCCATGTCATACGGACGACCCAGATAGAACACGCCCAGCTTTTCAAAGTCTTCGGCTGAACCCCCACCAGTTGGTGGCGCTGCAGCCTTCGCAGGCTCATTAGCTTTCGACGATTCTTTCTTCTTCGTGGCCACAGCTCACCATCCTTTAAAGATGAAGGACACTGCTTACGCTAGAGTAATCACTTCTCGGATTGTTTTCAATTGGACAGCATCGAATTCGCAATGCCCGATTCGGTTCGCCGGCACTTGAAAACAATACTCGACGAGGGCAATTCCCCAACTCGCAAGAATCGCAATCCACAAGGGCGAGTCTTAATACTTGAGGTGCCCATACCAGGCAAAGGTCATGAANNGGGGATCCAGAAAGCCGTCGCCGCAGACCGTTACGCGTTCTTTACCGATTTTTTCAAGAATTTCTTTAACACAGACCAACTCTTGGGCAAGCGCGTCAGCGAACAGGCCGTGCAGGCGAGCTGGAATGTCGCAGCCGGAGCCTCTGCCACCGCCAGTCTCGCTTGTGTGCCAACCTGGCATGAAGATTTCCGCACGGACCTGAGCCGCATCGATGTACCCACACTGGTCATTCACGGCGATGCGGACCGAATTCTGCCTATCCCTGCCTCAGGACTCCGCACTGCCAAGCTGATCAAGGGAGCCCGCTGGTTGGTTGTGAAGGGTGGGCCGCACTGTATAACTTGGACACACGCGGACGAAGTGAACTCTGAATTGTTGAATTTTCTCGGGAAAGGTGTTGCGCAGCCTGCAGTCTCAGCGTCCCAGAACGAAGCCGTTGCGTAACCAAACAATTCTTCGAACGCTACTTCACAGAGGGTGCCGTCTCAGGCCGCACCCTCACTTTACATTGATGTTCGACAGAAAAACTCGCGGAAACGCATCGGTGCATGGATAGCGCTCTATGCTCACCACAGCGTCCGGCGGGTCTCACAGCGCTCGCAGGAACACCACCAGATCACTCTTTTCTCGGGGCGCAATCCTCGGTGGCCCAGCGCAATCAGATCAACAACGTCATTGGCGCAGCTTCGGATGACTTTTCCACACCGTAGCAGTGAGCCTGGAGTGGAGTTGATCTTCTCGCCTTCGTCGGGCAGCCCGTGCCCGTCCTGTCCGTGCGGAAATAAATGATTGCATCCGGCGGCTCATCACCCTAGGATGTGATCCATACTCTGCGATCCATACTCTGCGAGCTGGGCGTGACTCGCGTTCGATTGCAGCGAGACAATGAATGCAGGCTGAACGTGGCATACTATTAGTTTGAAATTACCATTTCTTGAAAATGACGAACACAGCGGTCACGATCAATGCGAAACCGACAAGATAATTCCATCTCATCTCTTCTCCTAAATACAAAACCGAGAAGACGGAAAACACCGTGAGGGTTATGACCTCCTGGATGGTTTTGAGTTGAACCGCAGTGAACTGGTAAGAGCCGATCCGGTTGGCGGGAACCTGAAAGCAATACTCGGCGAATGCAATGAACCAGCTAATAAGGATGACCTTAAACAGGGGCGATTGACGATACTTCAGATGGCCATACCAGGCAAAGGTCATGAAGATGTTGGAAACGGTCAGCAGGGCAATTGTTTGCATGGGCGCCTTTCCGAAAAGGTCAATGGTCAGTGGTCATTAGGCCTATTGACGATTGTCCCATTGATTCATTGGAAGGCTCCGCAACTCGTCACCGATCTAATGAACCAACCGTCAATTTCTCAGGCAATGGATCAATGGTTCGATGAAGCAATGCATCGATCGAGGGTCTCGGTCGGCGCTTCGCGAGGATCGCCCTATCGGGTAGGTTCGCCACGAACTCTTATGAATCATGCGGGCTGGGCGATTCATCTCATCGCCGTTGTGATTTATCCATTATCCACAAGCCCTAATTTGGCAAGGCGTGACCTGATGGCTCCTCTTGTTCTGTTGAATGTTTGTGCAAGGCCGACGACGGGCGAACCTTTCACAAAGAGTTCCTGCAATTTCTCATCTTGAGCTTTGTCCCACGGCAAATAGGCATTGGGGTGGCGTTCTCTTATTTTGTCAAAACCCGGTGACGGAGTTGTTCCCTGGACAGGGTGTTCGTTGAGCAGGAGTCGAGCTATTCGCAACATGTCGTATGAATACGCGCCGCCAAAGTGTTCGAAGATCGTCGAGAGTTGATGAGTGCCGAGTGCGCGAAACGCGTCATGAATGGTCGCGATTGCCTCCTCGAACCCCTGCGCGAGATGCGCGGTATCGTGTGCCGGCAGTTGACCAAGTGCGCGGAGCGACTCCAGATGTCCCACAATGGTTCCTTTAGTCCTGCCAAGAAGTGTCGCAACATCAGCGATCGTCTTTCCAGACCGAATAAGGACCAGCGTGCGTTCCCAGCGCCGTTCACCTCGACTGTTGCCGTGCTCGCGGGCCGTGTGTGAATCGCGAGCAGCTTTCGGCGCGCTCACATGGGCTTCTGAAAGGATTGTCCCTCCGCATAAGCGGAGGAAGCGCTCATGCATTGCCGTCATCTCTTCTCCCGCCACCCTCCCGGCGATCCGCACCGCCGCCTGCTCCGACTGCGCGTGGAACCCTGCATCTTTGGCCAAGACTTCCGGGTGCACCTGAAACGCGCGCTCGTTCCAGCCGAGAAGATGCAGACCCGACAGTCGCCTCACGCGCGAGAGCGCGACATAACCCTGTCCGAATTCGAACACATCGCCCAAATCCATCACTGCTTCGTCCAAGCTCATCCCCTGGCTTTTGTGCACCGTAATGGCCCAAGCAAGCCGAAGAGGCAATTGCGTAATTCGCGCGCGTATTGTTCCATTCTCTTCCACCACCCAGTCCATCGGCTCAACTTCAATCCTTCTACCGCTTCGCGTTCTGACGATCGGATGAGTATGATGTTGATCGAATGCTTCAACCACGCCCAGCGTGCCGTTCACGAACCCCTCTTTCGGATTATTCTTTGTGAACATCACTGCCGCACCGACTTTAAGATGAAGCGTCTCGGGTGAAAGACATCCTTTCTTCAGCGCGGAGGCGAGAGCGGACGGGCCTTGCGACGACATAATAGATACCTGCGGCTCGCCGGGAAGATGAGCGAGTATTCCGTCATTCACGCGATCCACATCGACATTATGCGAAAACAGTTTCGGCGCGGCATTCGGTGCGGCATCATGATGCACTGTTCTGCTTGTAAGACGGCACAAGTGATCGGCGCCGAATGCGTTGCGCCGGATGGCCGAAAGCAAGGCCAGGAACTCACCGTCGTCCTGCCGGTGCTGTTCGGTGAGATAGCAGACGCTCAGGTTGGCCCGTTCCCACGGAGGAGAGTCATACGCGAAACGAGTCGACCTCTCTTCAATGAACATGATCGGCGAGTCGTTTCCGACTTGTGGTTTTATAATCGGCGGCAATTGAAAAAAGTCACCGACCAAGACGACTTGCATGCCTCCGAACGACTCTGAACTCTGTTTGATTTCGCGACAAACGGCATCAATCATGGAGAGGGTCTCGGGAGGAAGCATGGACACCTCGTCTATGATAAGAACTTTGGCGTAGCGGACGCGCTTCGCAATATGCCTGCTTGACGCAATTGCATGAAGATCGTCTTTGCCCAATTTCGGTCTAATTCCTATGCCGCTCCAAGAATGAATCGTCATCCCGCCTATGTGCGTCGCGGCGATGCCTGTTGAGGCCGTGATTGCCGGCTCAATCCCGCGCGCGCGCAAATATGCGACATACTCGTTGATCGTATGCGACTTGCCGGACCCGGGCTCGCCGGTTAAAAACACATTTGAGCCTGTCTTCAATATTGACAGCGCCTCAGATTGAGTCATAGACGGCTTATCCGATTTGTCCTTCCTGTGTTCAACAGATGCGCGATCACCCGTACCCCACTCTTCTCATAGTCCCGCCTCTCTCAGCACCTGCCCCGTATACGATCGCTTCGACTTGGCTATTTCCTTCGGCGGTCCTTCCGCCACGATCTCACCACCTCGATCGCCACCCTCCGGTCCGAGATCGATGATCCAGTCAGCGTTCTTGATCACATCAAGGTTATGTTCGATCACCACCACGGTGTTGCCGGCTTCAACAAGCCGATCGAGCACGTCGAGTAGCCGTTGCACATCGGCGAAATGAAGCCCGGTCGTCGGTTCATCCAAAATGTACATCGTGCGACCGGTCGGACGTTTCGACAGCTCGCGCGAGAGTTTGACTCGTTGCGCCTCGCCCCCGGACAGCGTCGTGGCGGACTGGCCAAGCTTCACGTAATGCAACCCGACATCATGCAGGGTGTCGAGCTTCCGCTTGATGAAGGGGATATGCTCGAAGAACTGCACGGCATCGTCCACGGTCATATTCAACACGTCGGCGATGCTCTTCCCCTTATGGTAAATCTCCATCGTCTCGCGATTGTACCGTTGGCCCTTGCAGACCTCACAGGTCACATAGACATCCGGCAGGAAATGCATCTCGATCTTGATCAATCCATCGCCCTGGCAGGCCTCACAGCGACCGCCCTTCACATTGAAACTATAGCGGCCAGGCTTGTAGCCACGAACGCGGGACTCGGGCAGATTGGAGTAGAGATCCCGGATGAAACCGAACAGACCTGTATAGGTCGCAGGATTTGAACGCGGAGTCCGGCCGATCGGGGACTGGTCGATGTCGATCACTTTATCCAGCGCGTCGGCGCCCACCAGCTCCTTGCAGCCATCGATCTTCGGTTTTTTGTGATAGAGCAACTGGGAGAGAGAATGAAACAGCACCTCAAGAACCAGCGTACTCTTTCCGGACCCTGACACGCCGGTCACACAGGTGAGCAGACCGAGCGAAATCTTGGCGGTCATCCCCTTGAGATTGTGCTTCGTGGCCCCCACGATGGACAACAGCCCCTTGGCCTTGCGCTGGCGGCGAGGAAGGCTGACCATTTGCGTGCCGCGGAGATACTGGCCCGTCAGCGAGTCGGGATTCCCCATGACGTCAGTCGGCGTGCCTTGGGCAATAATCTGGCCCCCCTGCGTCCCGGCGCCAGGTCCCATATCTATGAGATGGTCCGCTGCCATCATGGTTTCTGCGTCGTGCTCGACCACCACCACCGTGTTGCCCAGGTCTCGCAGGCGCAGCAAGGTCTGGAGTAGGCGCCGATTATCCCGCTGATGGAGACCAATCGACGGCTCGTCGAGGATGTAGAGGACGCCGACGAGGCCGGAGCCGATTTGCGTGGCGAGCCTGATGCGCTGGCCTTCTCCACCGGACAATGTGGCGGCCGCCCGATCCAACGTCAGGTAATCCAGACCGACGTTGACGAGAAACCCCAGTCGCTCGCGGATCTCTTTCAAGATACGATGGGCAATCACCAGTTCACGCTCGGTGAATTTCAACGAACCGAAGAAGTCGGCAGCCGCTCGCACGGAGAGATGCGTCACCTCCGCGATCGACTGTTTGGCAACCTTGACGGACAGGCTTTCAGGCCGCAGCCGCGCGCCCTTGCAGACCTCGCAACGCTCAAGCAACGTGAAGTCTTCATCGCCAGGACAGCCAGGCGCCATGGCATAGCCAATGCCGTCGCAGGCCGGGCAGGCTCCATGCGGGCTGTTGAACGAAAACACGCGGGGGGTAATTTCCGGATAACTGACGCCGCAGCGGATGCAGGCGAGCTTCTCGCTATAGAGTGACACTTTCCCGTTGTCCGTCAACACACCGACCAGCCCACCAGCGAGTTTCAACGAGGTTTCCACCGAATCGGCCAACCGCCGCGTCAACGCTTCGCTCGGCTTCATCACCAGCCGATCGACCACGATTTCGATCGTATGTTTCTTCTGTTTATCGAGCGTGATGTCCTCGCCCAACTCAACCAGTTGACCATCGACCCTGGCCCGGACGTAGCCGGCCCGGCGCATGTCGAGGAGTTCTTTTCGATATTCTCCCTTCCTGCCGCGGACGATCGGAGCCAATAGCTGAAACTTGCTCCCCTCCGGCAGCAGGCCAATAGCATCGACCATCTGTTGCACCGTCTGCGCCGTGATTTCCTCGCCGCACTGAAAGCAGGAGGGGCGCCCGACCCTGGCAAAGAGGAGACGGAGATAGTCGTAAATCTCCGTCACGGTTCCGACCGTGGACCGGGGGTTGTGGCTGGTGCTCTTTTGCTCGATGGAAATCGCCGGCGAGAGCCCTTCGATCGAATCGACGTCGGGCTTGCCCATCTGTTCGAGGAACTGACGGGCATAGGCCGAGAGCGACTCGACGTATCGTCGTTGCCCTTCGGCATAGATCGTGTCGAAGGCCAGCGACGACTTGCCCGACCCGCTCAGCCCCGTGATCACGATGAGCTGGTCGCGCGGGATCGTCACGTCGATGTTCTTGAGATTATGCTCCCGCGCCCCTTTAATGATGATCGAGTTATGCATCAAGGGTGGGATTATAGCATGCGAGCCTGGTTGCCTTGACAAACCCGGAAGACCGGTGCTACCACGATCTCATGGTGCAGGTGCATACACCACACGTTCAGAAAGGGACCGACTCCCCAGCGGCCCCTCGCGCCGTTTCGACCTGGTCCGGCAAGCCCCGGGAGGATGCCGTTCAGCGAATGTTCACCGCGATCGCCGGTGTCTACGATCTCAACAACACACTCCTGAGTTTTGGACTGCACTACCGGTGGAAGAAAATTACTGCCTCATATGTGCCCGTCACCACAGAAGGCCGAGCACTCGACGTCGGCTCCGGCACAGCCGATCTCGCGCTCTTGATCGAACCGCGCATGGGAGTCAATGGTCGCGTCATTGCCTCCGACCTGAACCACGCCATGCTCGTCGAGGGGCTGAAGAAAGTCACCGGGCGGGGCCTGGGACAGAAGATCACCTGTCTCGAAGCCAATGCCGAGCATCTGGGATTTCCCAATGGAACCTTCCATGCCGTCACCACGGGGTTTTGCATGAGAAATGTCGGCGATCTTCGGCAAGCGGTCACCGAAATTCACCGTATTTTACAACCAGGTGGGCGGTTTGTGTGCCTGGAGTTTTCCCGACCCGTTTTTGGTTGGCTACGGGCTCTGTACGATTGGTATTCGTTCCGGCTTCTTCCCTGGATTGGCACGAAAGTGGCGCATGACACGACCGGCGTCTACGAATATCTCCCTGCCTCCATTCGGAACTTCCCAGATCAGGAACGATTGAAACAGATGCTCCTCGACGCAGGCTTTCGTCAGGTTACGTATTGCAACCTGACAGGCGGGATCGTGGCGATACATGTGGCAACCAAATGACCAAGAGCTTATGGCGTATGGCCTATAGCACAAGACAGATGGCTCGACTCCTTTCTCGGCTATTAGCCATACGCTATTAGCCACCAGATCCAACTATGGAATCGATCCTCTACATCTTTCTCCCCTGCAAGAAGGTCTACCCCATTGGCGTGACCTATCTCGCTGATTTTATTCATCGGCGTAAGCCAGAGGTGCGGCAGCGCATCCTCGATCTATCCCTCTTTCCCAATGCCCAACGGAGCTGCGCAGTCCGCGATGCCGCAACTGAGTTCAAGCCGGACCTCGTCTGTTTTTCCTGGCGTGACATTCAGATCTTTTCACCGCATGAGGGAGACTCCTCGCTGGAACATGCGTTTAACTTCTACTTTGCGAGCAACCCACTCAAGCGGGTGGTCGCCTCGTTTGCGGGGCTGCAACAGCTCTACCGCTACTACAGTCATATCCGGGCGGCACTCTCCTACCCCTGGTTGATCGCGAAGGAGTTCCCGAAGGCGCAGATCATGATCGGCGGCGGGGCCTTCACCGCTTTTGCCGATCAGCTTATCCAGAAACTCCCTGAAGGCACCATCGGGATTCTTGGGGAGGGTGAAGACGCCATTCTCAAAGTGATTGAAGGCCAGTCGCTGGAGAACGAACGCTACATCTTCCGGGAGGGAAAGACCATTCGAAAGGGCCAGCAGGGCGCGCCGGCCCTCCTCGATGCGCTCACCGTCGACTTACCCTACCTAACCTCGATCTTCCCGCAATATCGTGAATATCTGGGTGAATCCATCGGGGTCCAGTCGAAGCGAGGCTGCCCCTACGACTGTGCCTTCTGTCTCTACCCGTACATTGAGGGGAAGCGGGTCCGCTATCGGCCGCCCGCCATGGTCGTCAAGGATATCTCTCAGCACTACCATCAATGGGGCGCCAGGCGTTTCTGGTTCACGGATGCCCAATTCATCACCGGGAAAGAAGCCTATCCCCAATGCACCGAGATCCTTGAACGGATTCTCGCCGAGAAGTTGGAGATCGAGTGGTCCGGCTATATTCGAACGTCGCTCATCACTTCGGAGATGGCAAAACTCATGGTCCGGTCCGGCGTCGGCGATCTCGAGGTTGCCATCACGTCAGGCTCCCAAGAGGTGCTAAACAACCTCCACATGGGATTCAAGCTTGAGCGGCTGTACGATGGCTGTCGCTATCTGGCAGAAGCGGGATTCAAGGGGAAGGTCATCCTCAACTATTCGCTGAACAGTCCAAAAGAAACTGAGGAGTCTTTGCTCCAAAGCGTGGAATCCTACAAGGTAGTCGCCTCGATCCTGGGTGAGGAGCGCGTCTTTCCCCTCATGTTTTTTTTGGGAATTCAGCCGAACACCGATCTGGAACAACGGCTGTTAGAAGAGGGGTACCTCTCGGCCGGCTATAACCCTCTGATGCTAACCCCGACGAGTATCAGGAAGCTCCTCTATAACCCGGCGCCGCTGAACTCGTTCATTGCCAAGGCCTGCCTCCGGGCCTGGGAACGGAAAGAGGGAAGCCGAGACCCACGGAAATGGACAGGATCCCTGTCCCAGGCCCCGAAAGAATCTGGTCCCTATGCCGACAAGAGTTTGATCCGAGGGATCGAAGGGAACTCTGGACGCGATGCCCTTCTGTCCCTGGAAGAGATTCTCCGCTCCCGACAATCCCTTCGCTCCGCAAAGGATTCGAGCGAAAAATCCGTCGTGACCCCGGCATCCTAGCGTCGTCCCACCAGCCCCCGTTGACACCTTGCATTCGAATTCAGACCGGTGCTAGCATGTGCGTTCTTTGAGGGTGGGAAAGTACGTCAACCGTTTGGAAATTTTGACAATTACCCTCGTACGCCCTGGCCTGGAGGGCATCTTGAGGAGACATCTTGATGTATAAGACGATCTATGTGCCGGTCGATAACTCTGACCATTCCAACACCGCCGTCGACATCGGGGTCCACTTCGCCAAGGCTTTCGGCTCGAAGATCGTGGGCAGCCACGTCTATGCGGCCAAAATGCATGACAAGCGCTTCAAACAGATGGAAGCAGGCTTGCCCGAAGAGTACCACGATGAAAAAGAACTCGACCGGCAGCGCCAAATCCATGATTCACTGATTACTCGTGGTCTTCAGATCATCACCGACTCCTACCTCGACTACGTCGATAAGAAATGCGCGGAAAACAACCTGCCGATCGAGCGTCGCTCGCTCGAAGGCCGGAACTGGAAGGTGCTGGCCGAAGACATCAATACCAATGCTTACGACCTGGTCATCATGGGCGCCTTGGGTGTCGGCGCGGTGAAGGACAGCGTAATCGGCAGCAACACCGAGCGCGTGCTTCGTCGCGTGCGGAATTCGGACATGCTGATCATCAAGCAGACCCAGCCCATGACCGCCGGGAGGATCGTGGTGGCGGTGGACGGTAGTCCCTATTCCTTCGGTGGACTCATGACCGGCCTGGCACTGGGCAAAGCCTTTAACATGCCGGTCGAAGCCATCTCGGCGTTCGATCCCTATTTCCATTATGCCGCCTTCCATAGCATCTCAGGTGTCCTCAACGAGGAAGCCGGCAAGGTGTTCCGATTCAAAGAGCAGGAAAAACTACACGAGGAAATCATCGATAGCGGCCTCGCAAAGATCTACCAGTCGCACCTCGATATCTGCCGGGAGATCGCTCAGGCCGAGCAAACCGACGTCAAGACGACCCTACTGGACGGCAAGGCCTTCGAGAAGATCATCCAATACGTGCGTAAGGATATCCCGGCATTGCTCATCGTTGGGCGGATCGGCGTGCACAGCGACGAGGATATGGACATCGGCAGCAACACCGAAAATCTCTTGCGGTCCGCGCCCTGCAATATGCTGGTGTCGAACCGGAAATACGTGCCGCCGATCGATACGCTGGCGGAATACACCATCGCCTGGACGGAAGAAGCCCTCCGCCGGATGGAAAAGATCCCGGTATTCGCCAGAGGCGTGGCCAAGACGGCCATCCACCGCTATGCCATCGAAAAGGGCCACACCATAATCAGCAACACGGTGGTCGATACGGCCATAGGACACATCCTGCCCAAGGGGGCGATGGATGCCATGCGCGCACTGGGTGGCAGCTTGGATGCTGCGGGCATCGATCGCGACAAGATGCAGGCTGACGAATCCGTGGTGAAGGATCTCATGGGCTCGACGCTCAGCGGCATAATGACCGGGATCGTAGAAGAAAAACCGAAAGTCAGTGCTGACACGCAGGCCTATCTGGACCGGATGAGCCAGGATTACTTCGTCTGCGACGGCTGCGGCTACATCGGCAAGGGCGAGACACCCGTGAAATGCCCCGTCTGCGCTGCCGGAGGCGACCGTTTCAAACTGGTCGACAAGAAGATTTTCGAAGCAGCGGCGCACGTCGAAGGAGTCCTCGAAACCGACCTGGCCTACGATGACGTCCCCATGCAATGGACAAAGGACGCCAAAGAAGGAATCCGTGCAGTCCCAGCCGGATTCCAACGTCGGCGCGCCAAGGCCAAAATCGAGAAAACCGCTCGCAAGCTCGGGATGACCACGATCACGCTGGAGTATGCGGCACCCATGATCCAGGAAGCGGCCTCAGAAGACTACACCCCCATCTTCGCGAACAAGGGAACCGGCGCCTCGACCGAAGCTCAAGCGACCGTGACCGCTGCGGCGAACGGCGCCAATAGCGCGACCGCCTCCCACGAGAACGGTCATGAGAATGGGAGCGGCCCAGCGGCGGAACCTGCCTCTCCCTATACCTGGACGCAGGAGGCGCATTCACGGCTCGAACGGGCTCCTGAAGGGTTCATGCGTGAATGTACCCGTGCCCTCATCGAAAAACATGCCGATAAGATCGGCGTTACGGTCATTACAGTCGAAGTGGCCAATGAGGGTATCGAGCAAGCCAAGGACTACATGGCAGATGCCATGAAGACCGGCAACCTGAAGGACATGATCGCGAACCTGACCGGCTCATCGAAGTCCGGGGCTAGCCACTGATGGGACGGTCGCTGCCGGTCCTCAATTTTCCGGCGCTGGCGGGGACGCTCGGTTCCATCCAGCAACAAGTGACGCAGTTCTTTACTCCGTCATCCACGGCCCCTGCGCCGTATGATGGCCGAACCGTCGACGACTTCAAACCCTATCTCATCGCCCTGAACCTCACGAAGCGCTGCAATCTCAAGTGCGACCATTGCTATCTCGACGCGACGACGAAGTCCGCCGGCGGGGACGACGAGCTCTCGACCGAAGAATGCTACAAGCTCATCGATCAGATTGCCAAGGTCAACAAGGGTTGCCTCCTTGTGATCACAGGTGGCGAACCGCTCGTCCGGCCTGACATCCTCGACATCGCACGCCACGCTGTGAAACTCGGCTTCATGGTGGTGTTCGGGACCAACGGCATGTTGATCAATGACCGGATGGCGAAGGACCTGGTCGAGATCGGTGTGATGGGCATGGGCATCAGTATCGATTCGCTCGATCCCCAGAAACACAATCGCTTCCGTGGCGTGCCCGGCGCGTGGGAAGCCGCACTCGCCGGCATTGAGGCCTGTAAGCGAAACGGGTTGGCCTTCCAAGTACACTTCAGCGCGCAACCCATGAATTATCAGGAACTGCCTGAGGTGATCGATTGGGCGCACCAGCTTGGTGCCAAGGTGCTCAATGTCTTCTTCATGGTCTGCACCGGCCGCGGCGAAGAACTGACCGACATCACCCCGGCCCAGTACGAAGAGGTGCTCGGCTACCTGGTCAACTGTCAAGATAATTACAAGGGTATGCTCGTCCGGGCCCGCTGTGCGCCGCATTTCAAACGGCTGGCTTACGAGAAAGATCCGAACTCCCCTATTACCAAAGCGACGGGTTATATGGGCGGCGGCTGCCTCGCCGGCACCAACTATGCGCGTGTAACCCCAAATGGCGAGTTGACCCCTTGCCCCTATATGCCGCTGTCTGCCGGGAATGTCCGCGAGACAAGTTTCGTCGATCTGTGGGAAAAGTCCGACGTCTTCAATTCCTTCCGCTACCCGCAACTCAAGGGCAAATGCGGTGATTGCGAATACACGGACATCTGCGGCGGCTGCCGCGCACGCCCCTACGTTGATCACGGTGACTGGCTGGACGAAGATCAGTGGTGCCTCTATACGCCGAAGGGTGGCGAGAAGATCAAAGTCGCATTTAATACGCCGGAGGAAGGCAATGTGGCCTGGGATACGGACTCAGAAACACGGCTCAACCGGATTCCCTATTTCTTGCGCGCCATGGTGAAAAAAGGCGTCGAAAAGCACGCACGCGAGAATAGCATCCCCCTGATCACCATTGAGTTGATGGAAGAACTCCGCAAGAAACGATTCGGCAACGAAATGCCGGTCTTTAAATTCTAGCGTAAAACGTAAAACGTAAGAAGTTCAGAGCCTCGGATTCGCGGCTGACCCCCTACCGTTCACCTTTTACGTTTCACGAGTCTAAAAGTGGACGCTCTTCAAAGCATCGTCACCGACCTCAATACGCTGATTCCCATCATCAATCATTGGTTTCACTTGTTATCGGCGGTCATCTGGGTCGGCGGACTCGCGTTCCTCGTCATGGCGGTGACCCCAGGGCTGAAGAAGGCGGTTGCCAAGGAGCAGATCAAGCCGATCACCGATGCGTTCTATCAGCACTACAAGAAAGTCGCGGGCATCCTGCTCGTCGTCCTGCTGTTTACCGGTGGCATCAACCTCCACTATGTCAATCAGGCCATCACCTTGCAAACCGGCAGCGGGATCCAACACCATGCAAAATACCTGACCATCTTCTTTATCAAGCTGTTTCTCGTTCTCTGTCTCCTCACGCTCTTCCTCTACACGGTGCTCTTCAAGTCCGATGACGCAGAAGAAGGCGATGAAGCATCCTACGAAGCGATCCCCTACCAACGGGCCGCGCTCTGGATCGGCTTCTTCATCATTCTCTGTGCCGCAGCGATGAAACATCTCCACCAATAGATCGCGCTCCGTCGCTGGCTCTCTGTCGCTTACACCTAATCGCATTCCCCCTTGTGCCTGTATCTCCCAGGATAAAGAGCGTACTGAATCAGATACGCCTCTACCCCATAGACTCATCTTTCCCGTTCACTTGCAAGCCACATTTAATCAACGACTTACATCGTAGGACTTGAACTATTTTCACTGAGAAGGCTTTGGTATGAGGGTTGCTGTAGTCCGGTATCGCCCGATGTAAATGGTGCAAACCCGATGATCACGAGCTCGAAGATTCTTGGCGAAGCGAAACGCCGGTGGGTCCCCACCCAACAGGCAATAGCCTGTCATGCAGGTGGGACTACCTCTGGATTGTGCCCATCCGGAGCCCTCCCACCGCCACACGCTTCCGCCATCGGGGCCGCGTCTTGCCACTCAGCGCGGCGCGGCCCTCCAATCTGACAGGGGCCAGCTAAGGCATGAGATCAGATGATAGTCCGAGGGACCGTTTCATTTCAGAGCAACCTTGAGAGGTAGATAATGTCGCTAACCGATACGGCCACTCTGAGTAACTCGATCAAGAATGAGCGCCGCAGGGCCACCAGTCCGTCCTCCAAACTGAGCAAGGCTAGACGACAAGAACCTCGAACGGTGCGGCTGACCGTCAGTCTTCCCGGTGATCTCGTCGATCGTCTGCGCAACGCGGTGTATTGGAGTCCCGACCTGACGCTCGCTTGGCTGATCGCTCAGTCCCTACGGGCCTCTCTGACAGATCTGGAAACGGCACGTCAAGGCCCCTTCCCAAAACGAACGAACGCGCTCCGCGCGGGGCGACCTCGATTGGTCGGTCAGACCATGAACGTGTCCCCTCGTACTGGGCTCAACGCAAATGATACAGCCCGCCCGGCTGAGGGGATCACTTAGCCCGCATTATTCATGACGATTCGTCGCGAAATCGCTGAGCCGCGTCGCGAGACCAGCGCGCGGAGCACTGAGGGCCCGATGCGTACTCGTACAGTACGGTGAGGGTCCGAGGGGCGAGCCCGCCGGCCGGAGGCTCGTCGTAGCAGCGGGTCGGCGATTGCAGCAGAAGCGCTCATGAATAATGCGGGTTAGGCCGCCCTTGTCTCACAACCGTCCATCGAGTGATGGCACACGAACAGATAGATACTCCGCTGACTAAGCCATGCGCCTGAATGTCTCTTAAATATCCGGCTCCAAGTCGACCTATCTTCTTATCTTCCGAAGAGACGCCGATGAATCGTCAGACTGCTCATCCGGCTATCTTGATTGTCGATGACGATCCAGATATCCTGACCGCATTACATGACTTCCTCGAACATGACGGCTTTCTCGTGACAGGAGCCTCGACTTGCCGCGATGCGCTGGCACAGGTGGAGACTGCCGACTTTGCTGCGGTCTTGCTCGATGTTGGACTGCCCGATGGAGATGGCCTCGCCATACTTGAGACAATCCAGGCCATCGCACCCTCGCTTCCCGTGATTGTTCTCACCGCCTTTATATCACAGGACTACCGTGCCAGGTCTTTGTCCGGCGGCGCATTCTCCTGCCTCACCAAACCATACAATCGCGATGAACTGCGTGCAGTACTACGCCGGGCCGCTGGGGTGGGCCGGCCACCCGCGCCTTCCGATAACTGACGGGGTAGGCATGATGGGTTCCCCCTCCACCGATCCGGACGTGCGGCACGCCCGGATCCGGCTCCCACCGTGACCATTCTCTGCCGGGTCTGCCCACCGTCATGCGTGTAGCCCCGCTCAGTGAAGGTCTCCGGTTGCCCCTCGCCCAGGCGACTACTTCACCCACCCACCCTGAGTCTGCCAAGACAGCCTCTTTGCCCAGGGACGCGCCTTTTCCCATGCGGCGTTCTCCAGCTGTTCTAGGCATGTGAACCATTGAATTGTTGGCGCGCCACAATAGTTTTTCGCCGGCTCCTAGCAGCGTATCACCTATAAGCCATCGTAATTCCAGTTGAATTAAGCGTGAGCCTATATGAAAGGCGATGGGGTTCCTCTTTCTAGTGGCAGGTTTCCCCCCTCCCTTTGGGGCATTGTAGAATAATAGAGGATTCGGCGATAAATGAAGTTGGCCTGATGATTGAGTTGGAGCCTCTCCGATGTCCAAGATCTTGAACTTGAGCGCACATACGAGTGACGAGGAATTGCAGCACATCACGAACTTGCTGCTCTTTCACCTTGTTGAGCGATGTGGCGGGCAGATTCAATTTAAGTTGGAGGACGCCCATCGGGTTCGTGAGAGCCTGACGACCAAGATGGTACAAATGCAGGTGGGCGATGAGGTACGGTTGAGAATTATCGATCGCCTGCCGGAACTTTCCTAACCTTCAAATCGAGTGGAGTTATCGTTTCGCCTAGCCACAAGCGCGTATATCTAGACTGCCAGTAGATTCAAACTCACGGGTGTCAAGCAGCCAAGAGGCTGACCGTCTCCGTGCCTCTCAAAACGACCCATCCGGACTCTACCAAGTGGAAGCCTTCGGAAATTCCCTCTCGGACTCAGTCAGTTTCCGCCTTCCTTCCTGGCAGAGTCTCGGTGGGTCCCAGCTCCCTCGGCAAGGTCGGCAGGGAAGCAACCAGACGCAAGCCGACTATGAAACTGGATACACGTCACACTTTGCAGTAGACTTCCCCGTCAACGGATTACTCAGGCTGCCTTATCAGGTGCTTGGCGGAAATGAAAAATAACCAAACAAAAGAGACGCTGGCGGGCGCCAAATACTTGGAAGCCGTATGAGATCAAGAGGCAAAGTGCTGCACTGCAACCAGCGGAGCTATAATGAAATTTGGCCGCAACCTTCCAGGGTTGGAGCAGCAACTTGGGACCGTGTTGTCACTGCTTGAACGTGCGGCATGTTGCTGGTGGGGCTGCGCTGGCGGTGACCACGTCGCTGAATCTCTGGTGGGCCGCGTCTATGGACTGGCCTGTGGCTCTCACCGTCTCATGCAGGCGGGTCGTTACGACGAATCTCTTTTATTGATCCGGGCTCTTGGCGAAGTCACTAATCTTTTAACACTTTTTACGACCGATAAGTCCGCGTTGGAGAATTGGCGCGTCGTTGATGATAAGGCGCAGCGGCGTGACTTTTCTCCTGTGAAAGTTCGCCTTGCTTTGGAGAGCGGGCAGATACCGATTCCGATGGATCAATCATGTTACAAACAGCTTTGTGGTCTTACGGCACACCCTACGTCTTCCACAAAGCCTGGTATGCACAATCCATCTGGGCGTTCGGTACTCGGGGGTCACGTACAGATTGCTGGAGTGGTTGTAGTTCTGAATGAACTTGCTCGGATTCTTGGCTGCGCGGCTGTTGCCGCTGCGTCTTTCCTCAAATTTCCGCAAGAGCCAAAGCTGCGAATGAGGAGTGAGGGCCGGGATTTGATCAAGATCTTCGGGCCGCTTACCCTGGAAACCGTTGGCAATGAACTTTCTCGGTACCACAAGAAATTTGGAGCTTAACAAACGCTTGCACTGACCGACTATACTGGAGGCTGAATCGAGGCGACAGATAAAGTAATGGTAGCTACGTCATTATGGAACACACGAGGTCAGGTTGAGCCTCCCCTTACTAAGGGTCTGGGACAGACCAAAGGGATCAGACCCAATAGATAGCGTCGATGCTGCACATCTCATCACACGTCATTATCCCTGACTCTGAGATCGACATCCATGCGATGCGGTCGCAGGGTGCCGGCGGGCAGAATGTCAACAAGGTCTCGTCCGCGATTCATTTGCAGTTCGATATTGCTGCCTCGTCATTACCCCCGTTCTACAAGGAAGAGCTTCTGAAATTGAAAGATCATCGCATCTCACAAGAGGGCGTGATTACCATCAAAGCTCAGCAGTATCGGAGCCAGGAGCAGAACCGAGAGGATGCGCTTACTCGACTGAGCGAACTCATTCAGAGCATAGCCATTCCGCGCAAGAAGCGCAGGGCCACGAAGCCGACGAAAGGGTCAAAGCAACGGCGGTTGGAGAGTAAAACGAAGCGGGGGAAATTGAAAACCCTCAGGCGAACGCTCGAATAGCCGCAGTAAGAATCGTGAAGCGCGAATCTTGAAAGCGAGAGACGAGATACGAACGACGCTTCACGTCAGTCCACCGACGCGAGTGAACCCAGGATATGATACCCGCCATCAACGTAAATCACTTCTCCGGTAATTCCACGTCCTAGCGGACTGACTAAGAACAACGCCGTGTCGCCGACTTCGCCTTGTTCCGTTGCGCGGCGGAGAGGTGCGAACGCTCGGTGGTGATCCACCATTTTGCTGATGCCGGAGACGCCGCGGGCCGCAAGGGTCTTGATCGGACCGGCAGAGATGGCGTTCACCCGGATGTTCTTGGGGCCGAGGTCATGGGCGAGATAGCGGACGGTGGCTTCGAGCGCGGCTTTGGCGACCCCCATAACATTGTAGTGAGGCACGACCCGTTCCGCTCCGAGGTAGGTAAGTGTGACGACGGAGCCGCCGTCGGTCATCAACGGCAGGGCGGCTCTGGTGACGGCAACAAGCGAATAGGCGCTCACGTCGAGTGCCGTGGCAAATCCTTGCCGCGTGGTATTCACGAACTGCCCCGTGAGTTCTTCGCGCGGCGCGAATGCGATGGAGTGAACAAGAAAGTCGAGCTTCGCGGTTTCTTTCCCCACGCTCTGCATCAATGCTGCGATTTGCGCATCGTCTCCCACGTCACAGGGAAAGGCTTTCGCGCCGGGCATGGTAGCGACCAGTTCTTCGACGTTCTCTCGTAGCCGCTCGTTCTGATAATTGAACAGCAGCCTGGCGCCCTGGTTTACCGCCGATCGGGCGATGGCCCAGGCGATGCTGTGCTTGTTCGCCACTCCAATAATCAGCCCGTTCTTACCGTCTAGCAGCATATGACTCCTGTCTCTCTTATCAAGAATGATGGAAATCGTGAAGTGCAAACGGGAACGAGAGACGCTTCACGAACGAAGTCTGGTCTCGGCTGCGAAGATAACACGATTCGCGGGCTTGTTCCAGGACCGGCAACCGGTCGTTCGAAGTGAGCTAAAACAAGGAAGTAGAGGAGCGTTCGCTATCGTGTGGCGATGACAAGGGTGTTGTTCTCGATCCGAATGGATTCAATCTGGGGCGGGAGCTGGAATTTGTCTCTGTTCTGGGGTGAGTCGAACAGTTGATGGACGACATAGGTGAGCGTCGAAGGTGGAATGGGCAATGAGCCTAGCTTGCCCACGGTGGGTTTTAGCCGAATATAACCTTCTTGGGTCTCAATCGTGCCGTCTATTTGTAGCGAGATCTCTATCCCATAGAGGGCAAAGAGCGCATAGGCCCGAAGTTGGTTGCCCATGAGGTTTATGCGGACATCCTTCAGTGCGGATTGAACCTCTTGCACGCTCGGCTCGCTTCCGACGGGAGCCGGGATATCAGCTTGTTGTGCTTGATGGGCGGACGCAATGGTAAGATTGTCGCGCATCCACTGATTGATCTCCGCTTCGTTAAGGGTCATTGCATGAGGTTGGCTCGCTTGCACGGCCATTTGTAGCCGGGCCATCTTCTCGCCCACACGATCGGCTGCCTGCGGGTCGGTTTGAATCGACAGCGGCGGTGTTTGGCGGAAAATCAGCAGCAGCACGCCGACGCTGAGTGTCAAGGAGATCCACGGGATAATACGGAACACCCGAGACAAGAGTCCTGGAGTCGCCGATCGTGACTCCGTATCGGCGACTGTGGCCGGCGCTTCCTCGACAACCGGCGACGGCGTTTTGAACTTTGAGAATATGATCCCGCAACGCAGACACCCCGGTCCATCCTCCTGCCCGAAGCCACACTTCTGGCAGGTCAGATCCGCCCTACTTTGTAATGACAAGGATTGCAATCGCATGGATGTGACTGTAGCCCAGAGGGGCGCAAGGAGCAAAGAATTGCGAGAAATAGTCGGGCTACAGTCGTCTTGTGGAGTCTTTCATGGTGGAGGGGCCGTGCTTCTTGCGAGACCGCTCCATATTGTCACGGAGGACCTGAAAGACAGCGAGCATCTGGCGATATGAGTAGTGTGCATTGCGGCCACTCGGATTCGGCAAGAGGAATATCTGCGCTCCAGCGAGTTGCATAGGGGTCGGTCCAAGATCAAGTGGGCCTTTTGATCGTCCCTTGGGTGAGAAGAGCGTTTGAAAGATCGTGACACCCAAGAGAGCCACGATGTGAGGTTGGTAGCGTCTGATTTTTCGTTTCAGGCTCGCTACGCCTTGTCGATACTCAACAGGGTCGAGGACATCGATCCCGGCGGTACAGCGGCCGATGATATTGGTGAGTCCGAGGCGCCATTCAGGTAGGCGCCGATCCTCCCGATAGGTCAGGGGTTCACTGACCAACTTTGATTCATGCAGGAGCTTCCAAAAGCGATTCGAATGCCCGGCAAAATGGTGGCCGGTCTGTGCTGAGCGGAGGCCCGGATTAATGCCGACAAAGAGCACGAGCACACCGGGCTTGATGCAGTCGCGGAGTCGCGGGTATCGTCGTCTTGAGTCGCCCATATTGTTCTGAGGCAGTTTAGTGGGGAGTCAGCCATTCTGCCACAGAAAATCGAAGGCCAAGCCCTTCAGATGAAGATCGGCGAAAACACATAACCGATTGATAAGTATAAAGAGGCATAGGTTTCAATAGCCAGGCACCAAGCTTGCTGAATACCCCCGGTGAGTGCCGATGAATGGCACAATCTTCAAACACTAACAAGGAGTGACATATTATGAAGCGTATCTTGATGGCAATTATGGCGGTTGCGGTGGCAGTGACGTTCAGCGCTCCGGCCTTCGCTGGTGAAGAGAAGAAGGATGCGAAGGATGAGAAGAAGGCCCCGAAGATGGTTCAGATGATCAATGCTGACGAGAAGAAAGACGAGAAGAAAGACGAGAAGAAGGGCGGCCACGCCGGTACGTTCGAGGAGAAGAAGGACGAGAAGAAGAAAGACGAGAAGGGCAAGTAATCCCTTTTCTTTGGCGAGGCTAGTTGGCTTGAAGGGTCTCCTGCCTAGAGCGGGAGACCCTTTGGGCGCTCTCCCTACCTGGTGCTACTCCGAAGATACACCGCTTGCAATCCCACGATCGACTTCGCATCCCTGATCGCTCCAGTCTCAATCATCCTGATCGCTTCCAGTAGAGGCATCTCGATCACTTCGAGGACCTCATCATGATCGAGCTGTTGCCGACCCGTCGTCAACCCGGTCCCTTTGTAGATGTGGATTACTTCGTCGGTGAACCCCGGCGCAGTAAATATGCTGGAAAGGAGTTCAAGCCTACCGGCTCGGTATCCGATTTCTTCCTCCAGTTCGCGTGCCGCACAGACTATAGGGTCTTCACCAGGATGAAGTTTTCCCGCAGGGATTTCGTAGATGAACCCTCCTGCCGCGTGGCGGAACTGCCGGATCAAGATGATCGTACCATTGTCTTTCAGCGGCACCACCGCGGCCGCTCCGGGATGGCGCACGACTTCCAAGTCGACCGTGAGACCGTTGGGCAGCGTGACGGTGTCGACATTCAAGTTCACGACGATGCCTGTGTAAATGTTCTTGGTCATGAAGAGTGTATGGCTAATGGCGTATAGCCCAAGTGGAAAAGTGTTTCATCTTGCCTTGCCCGAGCTATCGGCGATTACCCATGCGCTATAGGCTCTTTGGCTTTCTATAGAACGGTGGCTTGACTATGTGTGCGGGGACGCTCTTGCTACGGATTTCGATCAAGATGGAGGTGCCGGGCTCCGCATAGCGCAGAGGCACATAGCCCAACCCGATGCCCTTCTGTAGGAGCGGCGAGAGATTGCCGCTCGTGACGTCGCCGATGGGGTGGGAGGTTGCAGGATCGAGGATTCTGAATCCGTGGCGAGGCACGGCCTTCTCGACAAGTTCAAAGGCCACGAACCGGCGGGTGACTCCGGCCTGTTTCTGCGCCAGGAGCGCCTGGCTGCCGATGAACTCGCCCTTTTGGAAGTTGACGGTCCAGTCCGCATTGGCTTCGAGTGGCGTCGTGTCTTCGCCCATGTCATTGCCATAGAGCAGATAGCCCATTTCCAACCGGAGAAGATCCCTCGAGCCGAGCCCGGCCGGTTTGAGTCCCCACGCCTGTCCCTTGTCGACGAGCAGGTCCCAGAGGCGGCCGACTTTGCCTGCGTCGATATAGATCTCATAGCCCAATTCACCGGTGTAGCCGGTCCGGGCCAGCAAGCAGGAAAGGCCGCCGATCGTGCCGTCACAGGTGTGATGGAGCTTGAGTCTTTCGAGAGCCGTCCCGCCAAGGCTGATAAGCAGCTCGCGAGATTTGGGACCTTGAACGGCCACTTGGGCCAATTCGATTGACCGATCTTCGAGACGAACCGTCTTGTCCTGGGCAAGCTGGGATTGTAGCCACGACAGGATCTTCTCGCGGTTTGAGGCATTCACGCACAATAAAAACTCGTCCGAGGTGAGCCGATAGACGAAGATGTCGTCTTTGATGCCGCCGTTCACATTGCAGACCATGGAATACTGGGCTTGAGAGACGGCGAGTTTGCCGACATCGTTGGTGGTGACTCGTTGGAGGAAGGAGGCAGCACCCGATCCGGCGATCCGTACCCGGCCCATATGGCTCACATCGAAGAGCCCGACATGGGAACGGACGGTATGGTACTCGTCCACGACACCGCTGTATTGGATGGGCATCTCCCATCCGGCGAAATCGACGAGTTTGGCCCCGCAAGATTGATGGTGCGTGATCAGCGGGGTGCCTTGCATGACGTGGCTCACAGGCC
The DNA here is from genome assembly GCA_003135435.1 of Nitrospira sp. Classification (GTDB taxonomy): domain Bacteria; phylum Nitrospirota; class Nitrospiria; order Nitrospirales; family Nitrospiraceae; genus Palsa-1315. Next base: position 42,593 of record PLBR01000194.1, read on the forward strand.
AAGGAGTTCGACGTCGAAAATCAACGTCGCGTGTGGAGGAATCAAGCCGCCCGCTCCCTGTGCGTCATAACCGAGCTTGGAAGGAATGGTCAGCTTTCGCTTCCCGCCCACTTTCATGCCCTTGACGCCCTCATCCCATCCTTTAATGACTCGACCAGCACCCAGAGGAAAAGAGAAAGGCTGGCCGCGGTCCACGGAGCTGTCGAATTTCTTTCCGTTTTCTAGCCAGCCTGTGTAATGCACGGTGACGGTCTGTCCCGCCTCTGCCGTCGCTCCGGTTCCGATCGTGAGATCGACATACTGCAGCCCCGATGACGTCGTGACTTCATTCCCTTCGGCCCCTGCTTCCTGAAACGGCATGATTGCTCCTTTCCTGATCGTCGGTCACCCAACCGCGATGATGGACGACAACGGAGTAACGAATTGCGGCGCACAGGATCTGCTGCCAACGTCTGGGCCGGCGATCCTGTTCGAGAGCTCAATGAACGGCTCTCACTGATGTTCCTTGTGGGAGTCGGGCTCAGAGAAAATGACCACACTCGCAGTATAGCCGTGCAGGAAGTTGCGTCCTCCAACCGGACCGATCTCGCCTTGGGCAAAGAACCCCGCCGTCGGAATAGGGCCGATCCGCTCTTGCACGACCCCGCTATCGTGATGGGGCTGGCCGAAGAGTCCCTCCCCACGCCCGCAACAGCTGAACAGGAGGGCTCCGAGTGGAGGACTCCGGTGTGTCGTTCGATCCGCAGCCAGGAGAAAGTGCAAGTCGTCGCTTGCAGACTTCGCATCGCGGAGGTGGAATTGCACGGTCTGGCCTTCCTGAACGACGTCTCCAATCGCGACAGCTCCGGCCTGTTGATCCGCTCCGATGAGGTTCCGAACGAGGAAGTCGCCTCGCTCGAAATGACTCCGATGCTCATCGATCACGATTCCCAGGTGCAACGCGCGGTGGGCATCGCGGCGTTGGGCTCCTCCCAGCGACTCGAAGACGTCCTGGAGCCGTTTCAAGGCTGAGACCCCGCCCAGTTCATAGATCAGATTTCCTTCGGCTCTCGTCACGACAAACCGCTCGCCGATCGGCCGGCAGCCTTGCGAGGTCACGATTCGTATGGCGATCGGTCCGGTGAGTTGCACTCCCACCATGCCCCCGTCGAAGACCTGATCATTGAGGAGCAGTCGATTCTCTCCTGAATCCTGGCCTCCCCCGGCGAGGCCCCCAACAGCTTTGCCGTGGGGGTATCGATCGGTCATGAGGGACAGGACCTCCTGCATCGGTGTCGAAAAGGGATCGGCGAGGAGGAGAAAGGTCGAATCCTCGAGTCCCGTCTCCGGCCACTCGGGCATGCGGATTTGGTCCTGCAGCTGAGACACGGAGAGCTGGAGCGGAGTCAGTTTGACATCAGGAAGGCACGCAACCCAGATGGTCAGGGCTGCAGCGGTTTCAATCTCTTCGGAGCCGGCAATGACACCTTCACCGGAACAGCCCAGCCAGACCTTCGCCCGCAGTTCCATCTGCAGCATGGCCGAGATCATGGAGGCTCTGGCCGCATGGTGGGCAGAGAAGAAGACGAAGGCCAGATCGATGGGGGCCGTGCCGATTTGCATTCGGATGGCGTCCGCGAGATCGCGAGTGGCGGCTTCCGTATCGGTCTTGCGCGAGAGTGCAGTCGCGAATTGAAGCGTGGCCGGAGTGGTCGTGCCTGTGGAATGGGTCGTCATGGTACGAATGTTTCTTCCCGCAGTCGCCGATAGGTAAGCAGGATGCTGAAAAAGGCCGTCCAGCAAGGCCACAGCGAGTGAAGGGCCGACGCGTACCCTTTGGGGTACGTGGAGCGGCTGAACGATGCGAGAACACCGCTGGCGGACTTTTTCAGCATCCTGCTAGACCCCTGGGTCCATCCGTTCCGGGCGGTCCTTAGCCAGCTTGTTATAGTAGCGCCACATGTAGGAATGGTAGTCGTCGAGTTGGGCCAGGAGATAGTGCAGTTCTGCGGGATCTTCTGTCTCTACGGCACGAACCATGCGGGATTTTAAGAACTCGGCGAACGCATCGGTTTTCCCCAGCGCGATTATGAGACTCAAGCCACCACCGAGTTGGTACTCGTTCATGCAATTCCTCCAGACGCAATAGAGTCGCGAGAGGATAGCGAGGCAAGAGAGGGAAATGCAAGTGAGGGAATCCTCTAGCCTCAGGGGTACCGATTCTCCGCCGTTACTTGGCCCGGTGATCGAGGATGGTACGGAGTCTCGTGAGGGAGATGGCCTCGACGCGATGGCCGTCGCGGCCCACTACCGTCGTCGCCATGGTCAGGGCGTTGAGAATGGCTTCTTCCGTGGCTTCGACCGTCGCCGTGATCAAGGGGTTCAGGTGCGTGTCGGCGAGGTGCGTCTGCTGAAACGTCGGCTCTTTGGGATAGTGGGGGATGATGTTCGCCGTGGAGAAGGCCAGCATGAAGTCGCCGCTGCCGTGGCGCGCGGTGGAGCCCGTGCGCGCCAGTCCCAGCGCGGCACGTTTCGCTAGCCGCGTGAGCTGGCGGCCATCGAGCGGGGCATCGGTGGCGATGATGACGATGATCGAGCCTTCGCTTTGTCCAGGCGAAAGTGTCTGCGCGACGGGAGGGACAGCCTCATAGAGACGACCGACCGGTACTCCGACCACGACGAGCTCAGGCCGTCGCCCATGGTTCGCATTGACGAGCACGCCAATCGTATAACCGCCTTCAATGTCTGGTAATCGCCGTGACGAGGTCCCGATGCCACCCTTGAATCCGTAGGACACCATCCCTGTTCCAGCTCCGACAGTTCCTTCCTGCACGACTCCGGAGGAGGCGCTGTCGAGCGCCTGCACCACATCCGCCTCCGAGACATGCCGCCCTTGAATGTCGTTCAGGCGCCCATCGTCGCATTCGGCGACCACTGGTGTCAGGGTATCGTCGGTAATGCCGATTTCCGGATAGCGCGCGATCATCCAGTTCATGATCCCGTTGGCCACTCGAGGCACGTTCAACGTATTTGTCAGGGCGATTGGATATTCGAGGAAACCTGATTCGCTGATCCAGGCAAGGCCGGTCATCTCGCCGGTCCCATTGAGGACGAACGACCCGGCCGGCACTTTCTTGTGCCATACGTCGTCGCGGGGGATGACGACCGTCACTCCGGTTCGTACCGGGCCGAGCCCTGGCTTGAGCGACCCGTCGCCGGAGATGAGGGTGGTCTGGCCCACGGTGACGCCGGCCACGTCGGTGATCGCGTTGAACCGCCCGGGGGTGCCGGTTCCGATCGTGATGCCGTGGTCTCTCGCGCGCACCGGCGACCAGTTCATCGTGGCCGGCGCGCTGCGTCAAGATGCATCAGGAGATCTGATCCGAACAACCGAGGAGCAAGCGATGACCACAGAGTCCCAGCTCGTGACCGGAGTCGACTTCGTCGGCATGCCCACACGGGACCTGGATGCGGCAGTTGAGTTCTACGGCACGACGATCGGCCTTTCGCGCTCGGCCTACAACAAGGAGCGGAACTACGCCGAGTTCGAGACGGGAAACGTGACCCTCGGCATCTTCCATCCCGAGAAGATGGGGATGGAGCACCAACCGAATCCAAACGCGATCGCGCTACACGTCGATGACGTGGACGCAGCCCGGTCCACCCTCGAGGAGCGCGGCGTGAGCTTCCAGGGCGACATCCTGGACACCGGGGCCTGCCATATGGCGTTCTTCGCCGATCCGGACGGCAACGCGCTCATGCTGCACCACCGATACGCGCCGCGCGCGACCGACGGCTAAGCGGAGAGCGTCCCTAGCCGGCGATCACGCGCATGCGGTTGTTGCGCGCGTCGTGCGTCAGCTCAGCCAGTCCAAGCGCCTCGAGCAACGGCGGCAGATACATCCCGAACCGCCCGCGGTAACCATTGCGCAGTCCGTACCAGCCTCCGACCGGGTTCTCGGCTGATCTTCCGAAGGCCTCGACCGTGCCCTCGGCCGCGGGCTTCTTCTCATCGGCCGCGCCGAGGCTGACCCAGTCTCCCTGGGCGAGAAGCCAGGCGTGGAGATCCTCGACCGCCTGCAGGTGGTACTTCAAGGTCGTCGATCCGACCTGGCAGACGAGTGCCGGCGGGTCGGCATCCGCGTCCCTGTACATCGTGTAGGACGACGAACTCGGCGCGGTCTTGAGCTCCCACGGTTCTTCTTTGGTGCCGACGGTCAACTCGACTCTCCTCGCTCAGCGGCCGGTAAAAACACGCAAAGTGCTCGGTAACGACTACGTTACCGTAACGCCAAGGCTACCAGCGCTCAACCACCTGTGGCGGCTCGAAGGGCCTGCAGCGGGCGCGGACCAAGGGTCGCGGATTGTCGCTTTACCGGCGCCTTACCGAGGGATCACCTTGGAGCTCGAGCGCGCTAGGTGGTAATCGCAGTCGGGACGGGGCCGGGAGACCGGCCCCGTCCTCTGCTGGCCTGATGCCTGAAAGCTCAAGCGCTTGGAGTCTTTCTCCGATCCCTTCCGTGAGCCACGCCCGATGATCGCGCTTCTACGTCAGCCCATACTCCGCCGGTTCTTCATCGCCCACGGCCAGTCACAGCTTGGCACCGGTGCCGGCTACGTGGCGCTCGTGCTGATCGCCTACCAACGGTTTCACTCGAGCTGGGCGATCGCGCTCGTCCTGTTGGCCGATTTCCTCCCCGGCATTCTGCTCTCGACCTACTTCGGCGTGCTCGCCGACCGCCACTCTCGCCGGAAGCTGGCGATCGTCGCCGAGCTGATTCGGGCCGGAGCATTCACCGGCTTGGCGATCAGCGGTTCGTTCGGTGCGACGCTCGGCTTGGCGCTGCTGGCCGGGGTCGGCACCGCTCTGTTCGGTCCGGCGGTCAGCGCGGCGCTGCCGAGCCTGGTCACCCCCGAGGAGCGCTCGCAGGCGACCGCGCTCTACGGAGCGCTGCACAACATCGGCTACACGCTCGGACCCGCGCTATGCGGCCTTCTGTTGATCTTCGGGCCAGCCACCTGGGTACTGCTGGTCAACGGTGCAAGCTTTGTGGTCTCCGCCACGCTTTTGGCGGGTGTCCCGCTTGGGTGAGCTCATACTGTCGCCGCGAGCGGCGACCGTGCAGCGTCGGTGTGGCAGGACGCCAAACACGGCGCCCGCCATGCAGCGCGCGAGTCCGGCGTCGGAGCGCTGCTTGTGATCGGCGCAATGAGCGTGCTGTGGGGCNNAGCCGCTGCTGGCGATCGGGCCCCTGCACGCCGGCAGCTCGGGCTTCTCGATCCTGATGACCCTGTACGGGGTCAGATTGGTGACGGGCGCCGCGTACACCTCTCGACTGGGATCGCGCGTCTCGACGCTGCGCGCCAACTTCCTTGCCGGAGTCTGCATCAGCGGCATTGCGATGCTCGCGTGCGCGG
>PLBR01000065.1 GCA_003135435.1 Nitrospira sp.
CCCGCCACGCGCCGCGAAATGTTGGATTGCAAGACTTGACCATCAGTCTTCGCGACAGGGTCTCGCGTTTGGGGCATTCGTTGCTCATTTGCCTTTCGGCTTCCATTCCCGCGCCCGCTTGCGCGCCTCGGCGATCTGGTCAAGGGGCATCTGTTGGGCGAGCGCATCTCGCAGCGCGGCTCCACGCTGTGCTCCGTTCGCTGCTCCGAGGCTGTACCACATGTAGGCCTGGACATAGTCCTGTTGTACGCCGTCCCCACGCTCATACAGGAGGCCAAGTTGTCTTTGCGCTAAATCATTTCCTTGATTTGCGGAGAGACGATACCAGTACACAGCCTTCTTGAAATCCTGTGGAACACCCCGTCCATAATCATACAAAATCCCCAGGTTGACCTGGGCGTCCGCGCGTCCTTGAGCGGCGGCTTTCTCGTACCACTGCCGGGCTTGGACATCGTCCTTTGCCACGCTTTGGCCGTTGGCATAGAGCAGGCCGAGGCTGTACTGCGCGGCGGCATGCCCCTGCTCGGCGAGCGGTCGCCACTCACGCAAGGCTGTGGCATAGTCGCCACGGTGATAGGCCTTCTCGCCTGCGTTGAAGTCCGCCCAAGCAGGCGCGGCGAGACCGACGATCGACAGCACAAGGGCGATAGTGAACCGGAGCAAGATGGACCGCTCATCACTCATGGGACAATCTCCGTCGGTTTATACACCAATCGTTTTACGTAATGCTGAACCCATGTATGGGTGGTGAAGAGATAGGGACATTCTACTTTCTTGGATTAGTCTGGTCCATCTCAATGTCTGGGCATCGACCGAGCCTTCTTTTCTCTCTCTTCCTCTCAGATTTGAAAGGGGGGGGGACATAGACAAGGTGTCGGGAGTCTTTTCTCATGATGTTCTCGGTCGCCCTCGGGGCCGCAAGGTGGATTCCATTCCGAACCGCCTGGCCATCCGGCGTATCCAGGCTTCCTCGCCGAAGGGGCGACCTCGTTGCACACTGAGCCTGAGGGACTCCAGTTCTGACGAGGTTTCTGGACGATTCACTCGCGCCACACAATCCCGTGGCCGCTCCGCGGGCCAGGTACTGAGCCATGCCGTGAGCATGGTGTCTTCCTGATTTCGTCGCCACAGGCTCGTCCATTGCCAGTCTTCTGCCCGTGTGACCAGCTTTGCCCGTAGCGCATTGCGCTCCACATAATAGCGTGCGACCGTCAGGAAGTGTTCATCGGTCTGTACTGGAAACGATTTGAAGCGGCCTTGATAGACTGGGCCCGTTCCGGCGGTGTGATGGTGGGCATGCCAGCGTTGCGTATGGGTGACTGTGATCCACCGCAGAATCTCAGAGAGCTCCCCATCACGTCGAGGCCAGAGCTGCATGTGCCAGTGATTCAGCATCAAACAATAGGCCGCGATGCGTATCCGGGTCCGGTCGTGGGCCTCAGCCAGAACCTTCTCAAATGCGGCGTAGTCAGCAGGCTTGCCAACAGCGGGAGTCGTCCGACTCGGCGGTTGAGGACATGATAGGAGAGGCCTCCAGCAGCGAGGCGCGGGCGGCGTGGCATGGGCGATCTTCTACCGAAACCGCCGCGATGCTGTTAAGAAAATACTCCCGACCCCTTTTCTTTGCCCTGATGATGACAGAAAGGGAGTCTACGCCGTTCCGGTGAATGACTCAAGGCACTGCGAAGTGTTGTGAGGGGGAAGTCAGAGAGAAGCAGTCTCCCCGCCACGCGCCGCGAAATGGTTTCTGTACTTCCCCCCGTGGCCCTCATAAGTCAATACTCATGCTTGACCCCCCATTCATGCCCCTTTAATATCAGAATTGGCGGTACGAAAGGTGATGTAGATGTCGATTAAAGTGGGTCCCTCGGTGAAAGATTTCCCTGTTGTTTGCGTCGGTGGTTCGGCCGGTGGCCTCGACGCCTATATTCGGCTATTGCAAAATCTTCCGGCTGACATGGGTGTGGCTATCGTCATCGTGAATCACATCACAAGCATGCCTACCCACCTCCATGAGGTTCTTCCTCGCTTCACAACTATGCCGGTTGATCTCATCACGGAAAGTTTGCAAATCGAACCTAACCGTATATTTATCATCCCTGAGAATCGGGATTTACACGTCCTTAATGGAGAGTTCCGCCTACAGCCGATATCAAAGCCTCGGGGCTGGCCTGATGTAATCACGGTTTTCCTACGTTCACTGACCCGTCACTGGGACGGCAAGCTTATTGCCATCATTGTCTCTGGCTATGATGGCGACGGGGCAGCCGCACTGTGCGGCATCAAAGAAATAGGCGGCGTTACAATCGCGCAGAAGCTTAGTACGGCGAGTCAGCCAGACATGCCGGAGAGCGCAATTGCCAGTGGGTGCATCGATTTTGTCCTATCGCCAGAAGATATCGCAACAGAAATTGTGCGAATTGCGCGCGTTGAAGTCTAGGTGATACGGACTCCTGGTCGCACACCAGTTGAGTCAAATGTGGCAATTTTGAACATTCATCTCGCGAACGACGAGGTACGAGCGCCGCGGCCAGGGCAGTTTATCTTGTTTGGTCTATCTGGTTCCTCTTGTTGAGCAAAACCAAATAAACCAGAAAGACCAGAAAGACCAGATGAACCAGACCCCCGCCACGCGAAATGGTTCTTGTATTTGCCCCGTGGTCCTCATATGTCAGTGCTCACGCCTGACCACAAATCCATCTTTTTTGGGGAGCCTGGATAAAGGTTCCTGCCCCTAGGGCAATCTCTAGTTCCCTCCCACTTAGCAGACAACTATACTTATATTGTCACCCGCTATGGATTTCGCCCAGCCAGTGCATTAGTTTGTGTTTCAAGGTCGAGACCGGTTTCGATTTCTTCGATCAGAAGCCCAGATCTTCCGGTTTCGCAATCAGGTCGACGCTCAGAAAGGAGGCCCTTATGGCCAAGTATGGCAAGAGTGCACAGCGATCGGTCAAACGGGCGATGCATAAACTGAAGACAGGCAGTTTAAAGAGCGGGAAGAGTGGCACGCGAGTCAAAACCAGAAAGCAAGCCATTGCCATCGGGCTTTCGGAAGCTAGGCGTAAAGGGGCAAAGATGCCTGCCAAATAAATTGCTGACTATGCTCTGCTGGGACATGATTTTCTTAGTGGGGTAGAAAAATAGGGATATTCTACTTTCCAAGGGTCGACCTGGTCCATGATTGTGTCGTGAATCGAACGACGACTGCTCTCTTGTCAGAGCCTTGTGTGAGGGGACGGCGATTCAGAGGCGGTCTATCTGGTGCGCGGGTCTGTCTTGTCTTTCTCGTTCGTCGAACCAAGTAAACAAGAGACAGACCGAAGAAACCAGATGAACCAGTTCCCCGCCACGCGCCGCGAAATAATTCCTGGCACCTATTTCTCTCACGTACCATATGACGAAAGGCCTCATGTTGCCGCAGCCGACGAAGACGCTGTATCGGAAGGCCCGCGGATTACTTCTTTCGGAGATTCGTCAAGAACACCAGGATGTCGCGCACAGAAATCATGCCGACCAATTTTCCACCCTGCGTCACGCCGAGATGTCGAATACGTTTTTGGGCCATCAGATCGCTGGCATCTAATACGGTTTTATCCTCTTCGATCGTCAGGATCGGGGCCGACATAATCTTTTCAGCCGTTGTCGTGAGGGTATCGACTCCAGCCGCGACCACGCGCCGGACCATATCGGTATCCGTAAGGATGCCGACGATCTCCTTCCACTTCGTCACAAACAGGCTGCTGATGCGGCGATCGCGCATAAGCCGCGCCGCTGTCTGCACATCCATATCCCGCTCAACCGTAATAAACTTCTCACTCGGAACCATGAACGACTTGATTGGATCCATGCAATGTCCTCCCTTGGCTAATTCAGTCCATCACCCTCCACCCTGCCGTTTGCTTCGGCCTATCCGCGCGGAGAGCAGGATGGTAGCGATTGACTGGGTCAAGCGGATTGTGGGGATCATAGGCAGTCTCGGTAATCTGGTGTGGACAAGTCTACTGCAAAGTCGGAGGCGTATCCATCACTTCGGAGGCGATGTGGGAGCCTTACGTGGGGAAGGGGGTGGAGAGAAGAGCGAATGGTGGATGGCTGATAGCTGGTGGCAAGAGTGCAAGGGGGTCGGCGAGGCCGTCTGATCTCGCTCGGTCGTCGAGCCACACCGACGAGACAGACCGAAGCAACCAGATGACCAGCTCTTCGCCACGCGCGGCGGGATGTGTGATTGCAAGACCTGGACCCATTTTCTGGGCGCGGCCATGTTCATTCCCGGCGCTTAGCTGACAACAGCAGCTTGTCTGATGGTAAAGATCCCCACGCCTCGAGTGATGATCACCTTCCCCGCCCGGCTTAGGCGAGAGATCTCCTGATCGATCTCGTTAGAGGTGAACTCCGGATAGCGCGCCACCAAGGCTTCGAAAGCGCAATCCTGGGAGCCTTGGAGTAGTTCGAGGATGCGGTCGGTAATGGGCCTCTGCGTCGACATCTGGATACCTCCTTGCCACGATGTGATCGTCTCAGGACAGTGTACGGAGTGTGATATCGGCGTTGGAGCGGCGGAGACTGGAGAATCGGTCGCGCTGGAAGGGCGACGAAGCGCGAGGGATGAGACAGTCAGCGTGGCTGAAACGTCTTGACAGTGATGCTACGCGCACAGAGATCGCTCAGTCAAGCAGTCGCAGCGGTGCATGTTCCTGTCAGCGAACCAAGCAGACGATAAGAAACCAGATGGACCAGATCCCCGCCACGCGCCGCGAAATGNNATTCGACCCGCCGCTCTAGCTGGGCTAATTTCTGTGCGAGCTTCTTGTGGGTTCCCAACAGTTCTCGCAATTTTACAAACGCTCGAACGACATAGACGCTCACCTCTACCGCGCGCTCTGAATTGATGACGCTCGCGACCATCACCGCACCGTGCTCGGTAAAGGCGAAGGGGTTTGTGGGCGAGAACTTCAGTCGCGTAAGGTGGTCGCAATTTGCGACCACCTCAGCTTTCTCCCGTGAGGTCGGTTGGAACATGAAATCTGCCGGAAAACGTTTCCTGTTTCGGTTCACCTGCTCATTCAGGCATTTTGTCGTCACGCCATAGAGACCTGCTAGATCCGCATCCAGCATGACTCGATGACCGCGAATGATGAGGATCGTTTGCTCAATTCGTTCGCGAGGAACCAGAACGCCCATGGTCATTTCCGTGATGTGCGAGAGGGTAAGAGGCCCAAAAGAGATACCGCTTCCATCCCGGAAAATCAATGTGGTTGTGTCTGAAATGGAAGTATTCGCCGTGAGTTTCGCGCTATAGGAGATGGAGGCGATGGCGATTCAGAGGCGGTCTAGCTGGTGTGTGGGTCTGGCTGGTCGCTCTCGTTCGTCGAACCACACACACGAGACAGACCGANNAGACAGACCGAAGAAACCAGATGCACCAGCTCCCCGCCATGCGCCGGGAAATGTAGGATTGCAAGACCTAACCCCATTCTTTCGCGTCCGTTCGTCGAACCAGACACACGAGCCAGACCGAAGAAACTAGATGAACCAGATCCCCGCCATGCGCCGCAAAATTCAGAATGTCCCAGTTTTTTCTGCCGCTGACCCTCATTCTTCTTCTTGTACAGATTTTCACGAATTCGTTGCAAGCAGGGAAGATGGGCGCATACTTACATGCAAGTACATACGTATCGCCCACATTGCTTCTCACCTTTCTATTTCCACGGAGGGGACCATGAGAACTCACAGCCAACCGCCCACCACTCCGCAAACGGTCTATCGAAGAATGCTCGGTGTGTTCAAGAAAAAGGGCGCACAATCCATGGAAGGCCTCAGCACAGTCACAGGGATCGGCTGGGTGCAGGTGTTTACATCGATGGACCGTCTGAGCCGGATCGGAAAGGTCTCGCTGACTCCCGTACGTGCCTGTGAATATCGAATCTCNNGGGACATTCTATGACTTTGGGCCTGCCGGGTCTAAGTCTTTAGTACGTCGAATGAAGGCAGGGGTGAGGCCAGCGACGAATCCTCGGCTGGGCTCGGGACAGGCGAGCCGGCCCGCCACGCGGTGC
>PLBR01000212.1 GCA_003135435.1 Nitrospira sp.
CTCAGTCGCGTACATGTTCTAAACGACGTGATACGGAAGTCCGTTGAAATGGTGAAGCGTGGCTCCCTCCGTGGAACATTCCACGGAGAGAGCCACCGACCCGTCGGCCGGAGCCTATGGGTGGCGTGCAGGCAACAGAAGCAGGCCATGGCGGGATTGAGGGCGATCTTGGGCAGGAACGGATGGGGGGACGCTGGTTCGCTAATTATGTTCGTGAAAGCAGGCCCTTCGACAGGCTCAAGGCGGGCGCTGGAGGCGGTGTTGCTGGAGAGAGGACGTATGGTGACCGGAGCCTGTGCTCGCGGTCCGGTGCCGCGAGTGGACTATCACAGGCACACGAGGGAGGTTGCTGCTCCAGCAGTGGCTGGGGACTCTGTTGCTGCACGACGATCACAGTCCGATCCGACGAAGAAGCTCGTCCTGAGCGCAGTCGAAGGGGCGGCGTGAGACAACCATGGGAGCCACTCAGAAACGTTCAACGAACTTATTGACAACCTCGTCCTGAAACTGGGGATGAAAGGATGCAATTATGCTGTCGTATTTGACCAATATGAAGAAGATTCTACCGGTCCTTATCTGCCTTGCCATGTTGGCCGGGGGGGCGGCTCTGTACGCGCAATATGCGGGTGCGCAAGCTCCGGCGCCGCCGGCTCCGGCCGCGCCGGCTGCTGCTGCTCCAGATGCGGCAGCCGCTCCAGCACCGCCGAAGATCGATACCGGCGATACATCCTGGGTGTTGGTCTCAACGGCCTTGGTGTTGCTCATGACCGCGCCGGGTCTTGCGCTGTTCTATGGAGGGATGGTGCGTACCAAGAATGCGTTGAGTACGATCATGCAGTGCTTCATTATCCTCTGTCTGATCAGTATCCAGTGGGTGCTGTGGGGTTACTCACTCGCCTTCGGGCCCGACAAAGGCGGCATCATCGGTGGGCTTGAATGGTTCGCGCTTAACGGGGTTGGAGTCGAGCCCTATCCCGATTATGCGGCCACCATACCGCACCAGGCGTTCATGCTTTTCCAGATGATGTTTGCGGTGATCACGCCGGCGCTGATCTGCGGTGCCTTTGCCGAACGGATCAAGTTCAGCAGTTTTGTCGTGTTCACGCTGCTGTGGGCGACCTTCATCTACGATCCGCTCGCGCATTGGGTGTGGGGAGTCGGGGGATGGGTCAGAACCCTCGGGGCGTTGGACTTCGCTGGCGGGACGGTCGTTCATATCAGTTCCGGTGTAGCGGGGTTGGCTTGCGCCATCGTGTTAAGGAAGCGAATGGGACTGGGCAAGGAAGCAATGCACCCGCATAATTTGCCTATGACCCTGACGGGCGCGTCCTTGCTCTGGTTTGGATGGTTTGGNNTTCAACGCCGGCAGCGCGTTGGGTGCCGGGGGACTGGCGGCCAGCACCTTTCTCGCCACCAATACGGCGACGGCTGCCGCGGCGTTGACATGGGTGATCGCGGAGTGGTTGTATCGAGGCAAACCGTCGGCACTGGGCGCGGCCAGCGGAGCGGTGGCGGGACTGGTGGCTATCACGCCTGCGTCGGGGTTCGTCGGCCCGATCTCGTCGATTTGGATCGGGATGGGAGCGGGTGCTTTGTGTTATATGTTTGTGATGTTGAAACCCGTGTTTGGCTATGATGACGCCCTCGATGCGGTCGGCGTTCACGGAGTCGGAGGCACGTGGGGTGCGCTGGCGACCGGTCTTTTCGCGTCGAAGGCGGTGAATTCTGCAGGGGCAGACGGGCTGTTCTTTGGTAATCCAGCACAGTTGGGCATCCAAGCAATAGCCGTACTGGTTACCATCGTCTTCGTGTTTATCGGGAGCTTAATCCTTCTGAAGATCGTCGATGGTATTATGGGTCTGCGTGTGAGTGAAGAAGACGAGCGATTAGGCTTGGATCTCAGTCAACATGATGAAAAGGCCTATTCGTAAGGCAGGGGTGACCGAACCCTACTGAGCAAGTAGGGTTCGGTCCAACAGCCAGATGGCCAGACACACCCATCGGCACAAAGCCCAGATGGCATTCTCAGTTGTTCTTCACGCATGATTCAGGTTTATACAGTGACCATGACACAATTGACCACACGATCATGCCGGCGATCCCAGGGACGCGGTTCGATCCGCGTCCTCGGGCGAGTCTGGTAAGGAGGCAGTGACATGAAGATGATTGAAGCCATTATCAAGCCGTTCAAGTTGGATGAAGTTAAGGATGCGTTGCTGGAAATCGGTGTGCATGGGATGACGGTCACGGAAGTCAAAGGATTCGGACGCCAGAAGGGGAGTAAGGAAACCTACCGGGGCGCCGAGTATACGACCGACTTTGTGCCCAAGGTGAAGGTCGAAGTCTTCGCTGCGGATAATCAGGTGGCGCGTGTGATCGAAGCCATTACGCGCAGCGCGAAGACCGGCAGCGTCGGGGACGGCAAGATCTTCGTGTCGGATCTCGGCTCCGTGGTGCGGATCAGGACCGGCGAGACAGGAGAAAGCGCCCTGTGACGATGACGCCAGACAGCGGGTCGCAGGTGGGGCTCGTGCGCGGGGCGGAGATCGAGCCGGTCTCCGCTCTGGCTGGGCACCGGCAGGCGCTCCAGCAGCGGTTGTTAGAAGGGGCCTCGGGGGGCGAGGTCATGGCGGCCCTAACGGAGTTCGTGGATGGGTTGATCATCGACCGGTACAAGAACGCCATGCGGCAGGCCGGGGAGCAGGCACAGGTCGCGGGGGCCCAGTACTGTTGCCTGGTGGCGCTGGGAGGTTACGGTCACCGGGAGTTGGCTCCCCATTCAGACATCGACATCATGTTCCTCTATCGCGAGGAAGGGGGGGGAGTGGCGCAGGCTCTGTTTCGCGAGGTGCTGCGCCATCTGTGGGATCTAGGCTTCCAGGTCGGCTACTGTATGCGGACGCTTCAAGATTGCATCGAGTTGGCCCCGACGGACCTTTCGATCCGCACCTCCATGATGTCGGCTAGGCTTTTAGCTGGAAGCCCGTACCTGTTCCAGGAGTTCCATCACCGGTATTTCCGGGAGGTGGTCGGCCGTGGGGCGGGGCGTTTTATCGAACAAAAAGTAGAAGAGCGGCGCCGTGAATATGAGAAGTTCGGAGCGACGATCTATCTCCTGGAGCCGAACGTCAAGAGAAGCCAAGGAGGGCTGCGGGACTTCCATCTGGTCCGGTGGGCCGGCATGGCCAGGTTTCATACCGCTACGCTGCAGGATTTGACGGATCGTGGCCTTCTCTCCAGACAGGATCTTCTCTCGCTGACGGAGGCCCGGGATTTTCTGTGGCGCGTCCGGGCGTTTCTGCACTTCGAAGCTGGGAGGGCGCAGGAGATTCTGTCGTTCGACGAACAAGTCCGGCTAGCTTCTCTGTACGGATTCCAGGATCGCCCCCACCTCCTGGGGGTGGAGCAGTTCATGCAGCAGTATTACCGGCATACGATGGGACTCCACGAGACCTTGGTCCGGTTTGTGGATCGTTGCCTGGCCGTGTCTGTGAGGCGCCGATCGTCTCGCGTCCTGCCGGTCGCCATGGTAGACGGTTATTTCATGGTGACCGGCCAGCATCTGACTGTTCCCTCTGAGCTGCGTGCTCGGGTCCTGGATAGTCCAGACTTGCTCCTCCAGCTATTCGAGATGGCGGGGTCCCGACGCCTCAAGATCGACACCGGCCTGCTGGACGAGATCCACAGCCACATGGATAGCATGTCGAACGAGGCCTTCCGGACCCCTGAGGTCAGCCGGATCTTTATGAAGATCCTCGCTGGACCTGGAGCGGTGGCGGGCACGCTTGAAGTGATGCATCGCGCCCATCTGCTGGAGAAGCTCATTCCGGTCTTTGCCAGGGTCCGAGGCCTGATGCAGTTCAACCAGGTTCATAAGTACACAGTGGATCAACATACCCTGCTGGCGGTGGCCAAGGCCGAAGCGCTCGCCCAGGAGCCTGGTGTCATTGGGAAAGTCTGCCAGGAGATCAAGCGGAAGGACCTCTTGCACCTGGCGCTACTGTTGCATGATATGGGAAAGGGGCAGAAGGAAGATCACAGCGAAGTGGGCAAGGCGATCGCGGAGGAGACGGCGGCGCGGCTGGGGTGTGACGAGCAAGAGACGAGGACGCTGGTCTTTCTCGTGCACAAGCATTTGCTGATGTCTCAGACGGCCTTCCAGCGAGATCCTTACGACAAGAAGGTCCTCTTGCCCTTCGTCAGGGCGGTGGGGACACCGGAAACTCTCCGCAAGCTGTTGGTCGTGACCGCAGCCGATATCGCGGCGGTAGGGCCTGGCGTCCTGAGCAAGTGGAAGGAGTCCTTGCTCATCGAGCTCTTTCTGCGCGCGCTGCCGGAGGTGTCGGGTGAGCAGGATGAGACGGCTGGTCCGGACCGCCTCAAGCAATTGGCCTGCGAGGTGGCCCGCGAGTGCACGGACGCAGCGGCCGGGGGGCTCGATTGGATCGAATCGCAACTGGGCCAGTTTCCCTTGCGCTATTTGCATGGGACGTCTCCGAAGCGGATCGCAGTCCATCTGGGGGCGGTCGGAAGGCTGCAGGTAGGGGAAGTGCTGGTCGAAGAGAACTTCAACGAGGAACTGGGCATCTGTGAGTACACGGTGATTACCCACGATAACCTGACCCCCGGCATCTTCTCCAAGATTGCCGGGGTCATGACTGCCCAGGGGCTTCAGATTCTGGATGCCCAGATCATCACGCGGCAGGATGGGGTCGTCGTGGACACCTTCCAGGTGTCTGATCCGGATTATGCCGGCGTTCCCCCAGTCGAACGCCGGGCTTCCATAGGCGAGACTATCGTCCGGGTGCTGAAGGGCGAGGAGGATGTCGAGCGGTTGATGAGCCGAAACACCCGCCTTCCGTCCGGTCGCCGGCTGCCCACCACCCGCCAGGCCACCGAGGTGCAGATCGATAACGAAACATGTGATCGGTCCACGATCATCGATGTGTTTGCTGACGATACGCAAGGATTGTTGTATGCCATCACCCGCAGCATCCTTCATCTCGACCTGTCGGTCCATGCGGCCCGGATCTCGCTTAGGGACGAGCTCGATCAGGTGGCTGACGTGATCTATGTGACGGACCGGCACGGAGCCAAGATCAAGGACCACACTCGGCTGGAAGCCATCCGCACGACCATCCAGAAGGATATTGATCAGTTCATAGACCAGCAGGTTGCTGGATCAAAGCGCGTATCAACAGGATCACCAGCATAAATCGAATCTGAAAGGAGCTCGGAGAATGAATCCCCGCGAGGTATTGGAGTTTGCGAAGAAGAATAAAGTCCAGATCGTGGACTTGAAGTTTGTGGATCTGCTCGGCACCTGGCAGCACTTCTCGATCCCTGTGGAAGAGCTGAATGAAGGGCTATTCAAGGACGGATCTGGGTTGGACGGTTCGTCGATCCGGGGCTGGAAAGCGATCAACGACAGCGACCTGCTGATGGTTCCCGATCCGACCACGCCCTGTCTCGATCCGTTCTGTGCGGTTCCGACGATGAGCCTCATCGGCAACGTCGTCGATCCGATTACGCGCGAGCCCTATGATCGTGACCCGCGGTTTGTGGCGCAGAAGGCGGAAAAATATCTCCAGAGCACGAAGATCGGTGATACCTCTTACTGGGGGCCGGAGGCGGAGTTCTTCATCTTCGATCAGGCCCGGTTCGATCAGACGGGCCATAGCGGCTTCTACTTCATCGATTCCGAAGAAGGCGCCTGGAACATGGGGCAGGAAGGCCACAACTTGGGCGGAAAGATCCGTCACAAGGAAGGCTACTTTCCGGTCCCACCGACTGATACGCAACAGGATATCCGCAGTGAGATGATCCTGGAGATGCAAAAAGTCGGGATTTCCATCGAGAAGCACCACCACGAGACGGCGACGGCGGGACAGGCGGAAATCGATATCCGTTTTGGTCCACTGGTCAAGACGGCGGATAACTTGATGATGTACAAGTACATCGTCAAGAACGTAGCCCGCCGACATGGCAAAACCGCGACCTTTATGCCCAAGCCGATCTTTGGGGACAACGGTACCGGCATGCATACGCACCAGAGCATCTGGAAAGAGGGGAAGCCCCTGTTTGCGGGGAAGGAATATGCCGGCATTTCGCAACTCGGTCTCTACTATATTGGAGGCATCCTGAAGCATGCGCCGGCCCTGGCGGCGTTCACGAATCCGACGACAAACTCCTACAAGCGGCTGACCCCCGGGTTCGAGGCGCCAGTCCTGCTCGCCTATTCCAGCCGGAATCGGTCGGCAGGCATCCGGATTCCCATGTACTCACCGAGCCCGAAAGCCAAGCGGATCGAGGTGCGCTTTCCTGACCCGACCGCGAATCCCTATCTCGCCTTTTCTGCCATGCTCATGGCAGGGTTGGACGGGATCGAGAATAAGATCAATCCGGGTGAACCGGCTGAGAAGGATCTGTACGATCTCGAACCGGAAGAAGCGGCGAAAATACGCACGCTGCCGGGCAGTCTCGACGACGCGTTGCACCACCTCGAACAGGACCATCAGTTTCTGCTCAAGGGCGGGGTCTTCAGTAAGGACCTGATCGAGGCCTGGATCGGCTACAAACGCAGCAAGGAAGTTGATGCCATGCGGCTGCGGCCGCATCCGTACGAGTATGTCCTGTATTACGACGCATAGAGCAGCCCGTGGCCCATCTGAAGCGTGGGTTGAGGATGTGCGGGGAGGCATGGTACAGGTCTTCCTGATAAGTGGAGTCGAGGCAATGGCGCCTCGGTAAGGTTCTCAACATACGGCACACGAGACAACGGCGTCCGCCTCTCGCAACTGGGAGGCGGACGCTTCTTTGTTTCGCGCCTGTGCCGCCGGCCCGACTCAGACAGTGTGGTAAAGAGAAGGGCACAGCAATACCCACTCTCCTTCGCTTATGAGCGGAAGAGAGTGGGACAACAAGCAGGCGATGACAGCGAACTCTGCAGTCGGTGTTGTGAAAGCCGAATCCTCCGACGAGCATTTTGAGCGCATCGTCCGGAGAGTCGATTGTGAGGACGGTCATGATCGGCCATGACGGAGATGAAGCAGTCTTCATGTACGACCTCGCGGGTGCGGTTCTTCAGCGACACACGATCATTGTCTAAAAAGGGGAGCTGTCGGCGGGTGGTCGAGAATCGATCCGAGACCGGCGGTCAAGATCATGGAAGATGTGCCTTGCGAGAAACTCCAGGCGGTGCTGGAAGGGCTCGTGCTCTACCATAACGAGAGAGAAAATGCATTGAGTGCGAGGAGGGGCAGGTAAGAAAGTTGTGGGAATTTGAACAGAGAGGGGGCCGGATTGAAGGGTTCCTCCAGTGGCCTAATTCGACAAGGTCAGAGGGGGCCGAATGTCTTGATAAAGAAGGCTGAGGTGACTTGCATGTGGTGAGTAATGTCCGACTGCAAATGGCGCGCGCCGGCCCGCCAGTCGTCTGTCGTGTAGCCGACGCGGCGGGCAAGACAGACAGACTCCTCCGAATCGGGAGGAGGGAGCACAAGATCCTTGGTATTCCCCCGAACCATGCGCAATCCGTCAACCAATATACGGGTGAAGACGTAGGCTTTCTGGAGGCTCTCTCCATCGGTGCGCGCGACCAGCCCCGCTTTCACCAGCGCGGCGAGTGCCTGCAGGGTATTCGGCGTACGCAGGCTCGGGTGGTCGTGTCCATGTATCACTTGCAGGTATTGCACGGCATATTCAATGTCGATGAGTCCTCCCGCGCTATACTTCAGGTTGACCTGCCCAGGCTCGACCAGCTGTTTGAGCTGTTGTCTCCGCAAATCGAGCGCCGTAGCGAGGTCCCAGGGGGCGCCGCTATAGACGAACGAGTCTCGGTGTGCTTCCACTTGATGGCCCAGTGCGGCGTCGCCGGCGATATGCCGCAACTTGATCAGGGCTTGCCGCTCGAATGGCGCGGCCAGTCGCTCGTGACCATCAGCGGCAGCACAAATACTCCGTGTGATAGGGGCTTGTCGCTCGAATGACGCGGCCAGTCCGATCAGACTGTAGTAGCGACAGATCTCCTCGAACGCATTGGCCAGCGCGCCCTTGCCTCCGTGTGGTCGAAGCCTGACATCAAGGCGAAAGATGCCTTCTTGCTTGGCTTCGATCCACCCCAGGAGTTCCTGCGCCAACCGTTCAAAGTATTCGCTGTTCTCAATCCCCTTCTTACCGCTTGTTTTGCCCGATCCACCGTAAACGAATAGCACCTCGATGTCCGAGGCGTAGCCGAGCTCTCGCCCTCCGAATTTTCCCAGGCCCAGGACGGCGAAGGGGCAGGGTTTCTTGTTGGCGAGCTGTGGGCGCCCATACGATTTCTCCAGCTTGGCGCGGCAATCCGCGATGCTCCGTTCCATGATGACCTCCGCCAGTTCCGTGAGCGCAAGCGAGAAGTCAGGGAAATTGGTCGAGGGCTCGACGATGTGTTTGATGTCGATCCGAAACAGCTCACGATCCTTAAACCGGTTCAAGGCTTCTTTTCGCGATTCGTCTGTTTTGGCGCGAGCGACCAGATGGTCGAGCTCTTTCCGGAGGGCTGCCTGCGGCTTGATCAGCGGCGCATCCTGGTAATCCGTGAGCAGTGGAAGGAGGTTGTCGTGCTGGCGCCGGAGAAAGTCCTCCCACAAGAAGTCGCTGGCGCCGAGCAGTCGTGCGAGCAGGGGAAAGCTTTTTTTATCGCTAACGAAGTCGAGCGACTGGTTATTGCCCTTCTTGCCCTGGTCTTTCACGATGAGATCCAGGAAATGGTCGAACGATGCAAGCGCCTTAGCCGGGTCAGAAGCCCAAGTCAAGGCATGTGTGAATTGTTTAATGAGCACGGCGGTTAGCCGCAATTGCTGCTGCTCGTCGGAGTCGAGCAGCTTCTGCCCATCGCGATTCCTGACATAGAAACGATCATGCAGTTTGGTGCCATCGCATTCGATCTGGGCCTTGGTAATGTAAATGTTGCGCATGGCCAGGGCATTCGCAAGAGCATAGAGGAAGGCCGGAGTATCATCCGATTGGATGTCCATGATCGTATCTGTCGGTGATTGGCTATTGTCGAAGGTAATCTGCACTGTATGGAGCAGGCCGGTGAAGGCACCTCGCTGCTTATCCAATCGTTCGACGAGCCGGCGGTTGACGTATTGGCGTGCCTCGTCGAACTGACCGGACTCCAGCAGTTGAATGATCTCGGTGACCGTCTGTCGGAGGGCATCTTGTTGTAAGAAGGGAAAGCCTGTGCGGTCTATGGAGTGTACCAGGAATACATCGACGATTTTCTTGCGGCTCAGGCCGGGCCGGCCTTTAGGCCGGCCGGTCGTCGTGGGAGCCGCCCGGCGCGGCAATGGAGAGGACGAGGCTTCCACGAAGGTATAGATCTGTCCTTCTTCGATATTGAGTCCGAAGGCCGAGAGCACACCGCAGATGGCGGCGAATTCTGAGAAGTAATCATAGGCGACGATGCTGATTTCTGATTGCCCGGCTCGTTTGTCGAGCACCGATAATTCGCAGGGATGGTCCGGCGTGAGCCGGCTGGCAAGCTGAATATGGTGGGCGATGGCATCCGGTTGGAATCGCTCGAAATACTCGGGGTCCATCCGTGAGACGAAGTCCCGGAGTACCTCATCATCGACATCCGGACAGAGGGAGGCCAGGGTCTTGATGATCGACTCGCGTAATCCACGCCCGTCCGTCATGGCCTGAAGTATAGCCGAAGAGGGTTCATTGTGCGAGCGCCAATGTATCAGTATAATGCCTGCCTATGACAGCTCGTCCCAAGAAGCAAGTGCCTCGCTATTGTACCGCTCCTAACCTCGAGTGGGCTGCTCGACCAGATCCAACCCCTGCCCTATTAGCGCCCGGGCTGGAACTAGCCAAGGTTGAAGCAATTCTTAAATGCTACGGACTCCAGCGCATTAAGGATGCCGATGCGAATCTGCAGTCGATGGCGGGCGATCCACAGCAGCGACGTCAGTTGGCCAACATTCTGCCCGCGTTGCTTGAGGCCATTGGGCGGACCGCCGATCCAGATCTGGCTTTGAACCACTGGGAGAGGTGGCTCGCGAGCGGAGTGAGCCGGTCGGCCGTGTTGGAATATCTGGGCAGCGCTCCCCGCATGGTGGACCTGGTGTGCACGATTTTTGGGAACAGTAACGCGCTCGCCTTCACCCTTGTCCGCGATCCTCTGCTGCTGTACTGGCTGGCCCAACAGAATGTGTTGTCCACCGCGCCGACCAAGGCGGTGATGGAACGTACGATCAGGCAAAGTCTGGAAAGTGTCACCGCCACAGACCTCAAGTTGGACGCGCTCAAACGATTCCGTCGTCGAGAGATGCTGCGCATCGGCGTGCGCGACCTTCTCCGCTTGGCGGATGTGGAGGAAACGACCGCCTCTCTCTCGGATCTGGCTTCGGTCCTGATCGATGCCGCCTACCGTATTGTGGATGCCGATCTACGGGCCCAGTACGGCATTCCCATGCACCGAAATCGGCAAGGGCGGTGGGTGGAGACCGGCTTCACCGTCATTGGAATGGGAAAGTTGGGCGGACATGAGCTCAACTATAGCTCTGACGTGGACGTGCTCTATGTCTGTGAATCCCATGAGGGAGAAACCAGGTCGGCTGCGTCAGGATGCGCAAAGGTGAAGGGTCCTGTACAGGGCGGGCTGTCCAATGAAGAGTACTTTGAAATTCTCGCGCGGGAGCTCACGAAGGTGTTGACCGAACAGACCCATGAAGGGTACCTCTATCGCGTGGACCTCCGCTTGCGAGCAGAAGGTTCGGTGGGGCAGCTCACGCGCTCGCTCGATGAGTATGGGAAGTACTATCGGACGAGAGGACAAGTATGGGAACGATTGGCTTTGCTGAAAGCCTGGCCCATCGCTGGGTCGCGGGAGGTCGGCAGATCGTTCATCAAGATGGTGCGGCCCTTCGTGCTGGCACCCTCATCGAAACGGCCGGATGTCGAACAGGGGCTCGCGATTGTGGAGGAGGTCCGATCGGTCAAAGAGCGGATTGATGCGAAGATGGCGGAACGCGGGCAAGAGCAGCGCAATGTGAAGCTGGGCGGCGGCGGCATCCGCGAGATTGAGTTTTTCGTTCAAACGATCCAAGTGCTTGCCGGTCGTCGATTGCCTGGGATCTTGGACCGAGGGACCGTCGGCTCGTTAGCGCGACTGCACAGCGCAGGCATCCTTTCGGCGAAACAACAGAACGGCCTCACCAGTGCCTATCAGTTTCTCAGGGACGTCGAGCATAAATTGCAGATGGTGCACGACCTGCAAACGCACGCGTTGCCGGACCGACAGGATAAACTTGAACGGTGTGCGATCCGCATGGGCTACACGGGGGCGAGTCGATCGGATGCCCTCCAGCAATTTCAAGCCGATCATGCCGCCCATCGGACCGTTGTGCATGACATCTTTCGGTCGTTCTTCGAAACGCCAAAAACTTCGGCAATGCTCAAGAAAACTTTTCGGCTAATAGCACGAAAGCCGGCGAAATAGCCCCACGCAGCGCGAAGGGCTCAGCAGATGAGGCGCTGAGACTTTTGTCCTTCATTCCACGCGATGAACGTACGCTATTAACTCCTGTTCTTTTCATCGTGCATACCTTCCGTGCCGTGGCGGGAGCTAGTCGGCATATCGAAGATCACGATCACTGGCCAGGGAAAGATACGCTTCTCCCCACTGATGCGGACTTTCGAGATTCCACGGCTCCTCGATGTTAATCGGCTTGAATCGCAGGCCGTAAACCCCTCCATAGACCAGATGGGTCATGCCCGCGCCGGAGTCTTCTACCAACTGGGCATAGGCGACGCATGCAGGTGTCTGTGCATTTTCGCTCCAGCCAGTGACCCAGTACCACTCCCCGGCGGGATTTCGGTCGTAGAGCCGAACTTGCTGGACCGGTCGAGCCGGTCGTATTTCCTTGAACCGTGCAAAGAAACTGGTCTCGCAATTCTCACTCGACTCGACTTCGACAATCACGGGACACCCTCTTGACTCGTTGCAGCAGCCACTTATTCTACGCGATACAAGGCCAAAAAACACGAAGGGCTCAGCGGGGTGACCCGCTGAGCCCTTCGTCATGAACTCCGAGCTATCGGCTATACGCCATTAGCTCTTTGTCTTCTCTTAGTACATGCCTTCCATACCGTGGTTGTGTCCACCTGCACCACCGGCTGGCTCTTTCTTCTCTTCCGGCATTTCGGTGATCATCACCTCGGTTGTGAGCATCAATCCCGCCACGCTCGCCGCGTTCTGCAACGCGCAACGCGAGACCTTGGTGGGGTCGATGATACCGGCCTTGATCATGTCCACATATTCCTCGGTTGCGGCGTTGTAGCCGCCGCTGAGGTTCTTGTCATTGCGCACTTTCTCAACGATGATGGAGCCTTCCATCCCGGCGTTTGCCGCGATTTGACGAATCGGCTCTTCGAGCGCGCGGCGGATGATATTGACACCCACCTGCTGTTCCGCCACCAGCTTGAGCGAATCCAAGGCGCCGATGCACCGGAGATACGCCGTTCCGCCGCCGGGAACAATCCCTTCCTCGACGGCCGCCTTGGTGGCGTGCAATGCGTCTTCGACGCGCGCCTTCTTTTCTTTCATTTCGGTTTCGGTCGCGGCACCGACGTTGATGACGGCCACACCGCCCACAAGCTTCGCGAGCCGCTCTTGGAGCTTCTCCCGGTCGTAGTC
>PLBR01000177.1 GCA_003135435.1 Nitrospira sp.
CTCCTTGACCGTCCCTCCGGCCCCGCAGGCCTGTTGCATTTCCTTGGCTAGACGATCTTTCTCTGCCTGCCCGATGCCGAGAAAACCCGAAACGACCGTCACGGTCTTGCCGCCACGATGTGCAGTCTGGCGAATGATATCCACCCGCCCACGGTTCTTTTTTGGTGCGATGGGTGCCGCGTCGCGTGGAGCGACACCAGGCCGCATCTCTGGAACCAGTGGCAGGCCGACGTTCCTCAGGGCTGCGAAAGGACTGTTCCAGACGATCGGCTCACCACCAGTGGGAATGCGTCTCTTCTCTTTCATCGCTTCAACCTCTTATCGCAGACATAGCATGCCGTACCCGCGTCACTGCCCAAACGGGGTTGAAGCGCCTTTGAAGATCGTCAATTCGATATGAGCGGTGTTGGTCCCGTCCCCCATCCAAATCTGTCCTTCTTGAATGGTGCATTGCAACTGCATGCTGGGCTGCGCGAGTGTGGCCAAGGCGCGGCCCCCGTCAAGGGGCAGATTCATCACGGCCAGATTATTCAATCGCTCGAGTGTGGTCAGGTTTTTCCCCCACCACTGCTCAGCGCCACGACCGCCATAGGCGTAGATGCAAACCTGTTTCGCACGACCGCAGGCCTGTCGAATGGTTTTCTCATCTGGCTGGCCCACCTCGATCCAGAGGTCGATGGCACCCGTCAAATCCTTCTGCCAGAGCGCCGGCTCCTCTTCGCTGCTCAGCCCACGGCCAAACGACAAAGCCTCATGCGCATGTAGCACAAAGGCAAGCAGACGCACCATCATACGCTCGTCTGTTTCAGACGGATGGCGTGCCAGAGTGAGGGCATGGTCTTCATAGTAGTGGCGGTCCATGTCGGCGATTTGGACTGTCGCCTTGAAAATGGTCGCGTTCGAGGCCATAGAGTCGTAGTTCCTTGGTTCCGGAAAGATTCAGATGGATGGAGCCGGCAGCCCTCGCTCACATGCCTTTATAGGCGATATAGCACCCTTCGACCCGCTCCCGCGCCCAGGGCGTCTTTCGAAGAAACGTGAGGCTGGATTTCACGCTGGGGTCGTGGAGGAAACAGCGGATCGGGACGCGACGTCCCATCTCGACCCACCCATACTGCTCGACCAGTTCCTTGATGATGGTCTCCAGCGTGATCCCGTGCAACGGATCGCGGGGATGAGAAACACTCATATGCGTATGGCGAATGACATGGGGCCGATGGCCGAATATAAAAGGCTGATAGCGTATAGCTATATAGCACGAACGAGGAGCCACTGGTCTACGGCTCATGGCCAGAGCGCGAGGGGATCGGCTGGTNNAAACAAACCAGATGAACCAGATCAACCTGGCAAACCACGAACGACTTACCAGAGGCGGCTAGGTTTTGCGCTTGAACAAGTCCGCGAGATGGGCGAAGGGCGTGAAGGTCGAAGGTTGATCTTGCTCCCGGCCCGGCGGCGCCTCACTAGACGCGTCAGCCACCTGATACCGCTGGTGCTCATTGTCGTGACAGTAGAGACATAGCAACTCCCAGTTGCTCCCGTCTGGGGGATTGTCGTCGTGGTTGTGGTTCTTGTGATGGACCGTAAGTTGGTTCAGCTTCTTGCCGTCAAATTCGCGTCCGCAGTGCGCACAGATCCACGGAAACATCTTGAGCGCTTGCTCTCGATAGGTCTGCTGCAGCTGAGCCTGGGTGCGCCGTGCCATGCGAGCCTCGGAGAGGGTGGTGATTCGATGGGAGTTTACCAAATGGGAAGGTTTGTTGTGTTTCTTTCGTTCGTCGAACCAAACAAACTAAATAAACCAAAGAGATCGGATCAACAAGACCCTCCCCCACGCGCCGCGAAATGGTGTAGGCATCTATTCATTTCCACCGGTCCAAGCCGAGGTGCGACGTCAAGCAATGATCCCACACGGGGTTCCGGAGGCCAGAGATTGGACAAGCCATCTCGGGAGCAGGGCCTGCTATTACGTGAGCTGTGTGCAGGGCCAGCAGAATACCCGGATGGCTGGTTTGACCCATCCTGAGTGTTTCGCTTCTGCACACCAGGCCTTGACCGCGTCGCTGACC
This sequence comes from Nitrospira sp., assembly GCA_003135435.1. GTDB lineage: Bacteria > Nitrospirota > Nitrospiria > Nitrospirales > Nitrospiraceae > Palsa-1315. The sequence goes on from PLBR01000177.1 coordinate 2,070, forward strand.
TTGTCACGTTGAGCTGGTTCGAGCGAGACCAGGATCACGCTGTTCCCCCCTGCGGAGAACGAGCTCCCTTCCGTCGATCCCGATTGTCCCGTCCCAGCCGTCTCGGGAAATTCGGTGTAGGCCATGACCCCGCACGCTCGCAATAACTCATGCACGCGTTCTTTTAATGAAGTACGAAACACGATCATCAACATGTCCATGGGTAACCTCGAAAAAGGTGAGAGATAAATATAGCAGGTTCCCAATCGATCTCGAAAGGTGTGAGTGGATAGACACCAGGGAGAAACGACTGCAGGCCCTCGATCTTTGCCAGTGGCGGGGAGGGTGAGAGAGGACAAAGCAGAGGACGGCGAGGTCAAGCGTATGTTGCTTATTATTCTACTCCTCGAATACCACCGGTATTCTTGGTTCTCGGTGAAACTGGCTTTCAGCGGCATTCAGAGGCAGGTTTTGCAATCGTACATCTCGTCTTCTGATCGAACGATTCTTTTCCGTGTTCTCCCCGTTACTCTCTCAGCAGGGCGACCAGACGGTCCTTCACTGCGCGTGTCCAACGATGGCCTTCTGAGGCCGCGCGTTGCGCGAGCAGGAAGCCCAGGCCGTCCCCCTTTCCTAGTTTCCACTCTCTCATTACAAGGTGGCGGGGAGTCCCAACTGCGGCCGTCGAACGAGCACATTCTGATCGTGCGCGTTCCGTGAGCACAGGGATTGACCATGTTACCCCGTTCTCCTACTTCTGTGAGTACCACCGGTAGCCTTTGTTCTCCGAGAAGTTGGCTTTCGGGGCGCCGCCTGGTTTTTCGAGTAACAAGACTTTGAAGTCGAGGAGGCCGAACCAGGCAGGATCTGCCACGTCATGGTAGTGGCAGCCGTGGAGTTTCGGGAGCATGTCGCCCAGCGCCTGCTGTAATTCCTTTTCCGTGTAGGCGCGCACGGGGAAGGGCTTATTCATGGCTTGGCAGAACCGCTGAATGGAATAGGCCGCGCCGGTGCAGAGCACTTTGCTGTCCGGTTTGATGCCGAGGAATTGCGGCAGCGAGAGATAGCGCTCTTGAAAGCCCAGCCAGCGAATCGCCTGGCGCAGGTGGCTGTACTGGACTTCGTATTCCGTGTGGCCTGGCAGCTTGACCGGCGCCGGCCAGCCTTCTTCGATCCCGAATTCAGTGAGAAAGGCCCTGCCGCCTGGTTTCAACACACGCCACAGTTCTGCTACGAATCGAAAGGGGCCGAGGTTGAAGATCACGTCTTCGGGCAGGTCCGTGCCCAGCGGCAGCCGCACGCGTCTGATCCAATCCAGCGCCTCCTGATGCTGCGGCCTGTCGCCTGTTCCATCGAGGAGTTCTTTCCTGGTCAACTTCACCGGCGTCATGTCGGCCATGTTCTCGTTGTCGATGACGAGGTCGACGGAGTTGTCTTTAAAGGGCAGCCATTCGCCGTTGGCGCGGGTGCCGATACCGCCCCAGCCTCCGGCCTTGGCGCGGCTGACTTGTAGTGTGAGGAAGGGCCGTGTGATGTCGAGGGAGATGTATCGGATGGTCTGTTTTTCAAAGGGCAAGAGTTCCTTGCCCAACTCACGGGCGAGGTATCCGAGTCCGCCGCCCACTTCCACGATGATGTGGGGTTTGGGTGTGAACCAGCCCAGCTTCCGCAATTGCCGCATGAGCAGCCGGCCATAGGTCAAGCCGTTGAGCGTGTCGTTCGGTTCCCGGAAGAGATGCGAGATGGTAGTTTCGATCAGGTCGAAGTGGCCATCGTCTCCATTGCTGTCGGTCAGCCCGTGGTGATGAAAGTCTTCAAGATGCGCTTCTCCCTCGAACCCTTCCTGCCCTGACCAACCTTCCCGAATTTGTTGGAGGAGCAGATCCCACTTGGCCTCGTGACGGTGGCCGCCCGGGGGCTCTGTGCCGAAGTAGCAAAGCGAATAGGTGGGCAGGGGCCAACGTTTCAAATGCCACTCTCCCGGCTGTCCGTCCGGTCCGCAGACCTTCGTCCCGTATTTTTCCACCAGCGCGCCGACTGCCGTATGGCCGTTCATCGCCTGTAACATCTCCAGGCCGGTGCGATTCAGTCGCACGATTGGCAAGTTGTCATCGAGGGGGGCGAACCACCATTCGTCTTCATTGTGCTGATAGGCGACGAGATCGGGGATGTGCCAGGCCAGGAGACTGAGCGTCTCTCCGGTGAAGATAAGCGGTTCGTGTGCGGCGACAGCTGGTTTCATGATCGACGTACCCTGGTTAAGCGCCGCAGCCTACACGGCGGGCTGGGATTCTCGCAAGACCTGAAGTGACGTGAAGCGGTATTTTGGTCTGTCTCGTTGTCGCCCGGTCTCTCTGGTCTGTCTGGTGCAAGATGAGATAGGCGAAATAGACCAAAGAGACCAGACAGACGACGGGTTCTAAAGCTGGGAGGGGAACGTGGCAGACTCGGTTACGGTAATGACTCCGTGCATGATGGGATGGATTCGGCAGAGATAGAGGTAGCGACCGTGAACCAACCCTGGAAGTGTAAATCTGCCACTTGGCAGGACGATCCCGAGATCGAATGCGCAGGCGTTCCCATTTTCCAAACAGCCCAAGTGGGTGATCGTGTGTTCGGTGGGTGTGGAATTTTCCCATCTGATGGGGGCTCCGCTGGCTACGGTGGCTGACTTCTGGACGAAATAGGGTGACCTGCTATCGATGACGATGGCGGTGTAAAGTGGCGTGGCGGTGGTTGGCCAGGCGGTGAAGAGTCCAAGCGATACGATGGCGATGATCATCCGTGTTTTCATAGTCGTTCTTGTAAATCGATTTTATCCTAACATGGTCGGTCAATGGGGGAAGTACTGTCAACTTGGCAGGATACTTGGGCCTACCCTTGACGTCGTGGCCCGTTTGTACGATTCTCCATCCGTTGGAAGTCAACCCAGGGAGTCGATGTGTAGGCCCACAATTGTCTACTCTCTGTCTGTAGGGTTTCTGGTCTTTGTTGAGCTCTGCATGGCCGTGGGAAACCTCACCCAAGAAACCACGTGGGTATTCTCACTGACGACACCGGTGTATGGGCGGTGCTTCGATCCGGCGAGATGGTGGATGTATCGGTGGAGGTTAGGAAAGAAGTCAACTTCGAAGCGTCAAATATTATTGGTATCGTGCCGAGTTGTGCTCGACGGCCTCCGGAGCAGTGACCGGATGGCGATTCCTTGCGCAAGGAGCCTGCCGATATTGTCGTTCGTGACGAGGCGAACGAGGTGCGTCCAGATGTGAGGCCGCAGGCCCGGAAAAACCGGAAGTGCATTCGCTGGAATACATTGAGGATTTTTTCTGGCCGAGCACGACGCAGATGGTCGCGGATCGTTCACCGCAGTAGAAAGGGCAATGTCGGACAGGTTCCTAGTCATAGAGGCAGATTCTCTGCCATCAGGTGACCCTGAGCAACGTCAATGAAGCCCAGGCCATGTTTGTGACTCTGCTGGTGTCTGAGCCGAAGTCCTTGCAGTTTGCGCTCACGGTGATGGACATGGCGGGGCCGGATAGGGTGGAGGGAGCGGAAAGTCTGCCGGCGAGCATCACCATGCTGGCGCGTCCTTGAGGATTGCCCTCTGAAGCCCTGCTCTCGTCCGTTGAAGGCCTAAACTGTGGGAGAACGCTCCTGGGAAGAGGCGCGTCCCTGGGCGAAGAGGCTGTCTTTGGCAGACTCAGTGCGGGCTGGTGAAGTAGCCGCCGGGGCTGGGCGGGTGAGAAGAGAGACATTTTTAGCATCCTGTGAGAGGGTGTAGAGGTGTGAGTTGCAAGACACTAGAGGTTCATGCTAGATGGAGGCCGCGTCAGACATCCAATGGATGAGAGAGGAGAAATTCGATGGCAAAGAACAAGAAGCAACAGGCGAAGAAGACACCTGCAAAGGTGAAGGGTAAAGCCAAAGCAAAGCTTGCAGTGAAGAAGGCAGCCAAGAAGTCTGCTGCGAAGAAAGTTGCGAAGAACAAGAAACAGCCGGCGAAGAAGGCACCTGCGAAAGCGAAGGCTAAAGCAAAAGCGAAGTATGCGGTGAAGAAGGCAGCCAAGAAATCAGCTACGAAGAAAGTTGCAAAGAGTGCTTCGAAGAAACCTTCTGCAGCGGCGCTCAAGGCGGTTCAGAAGAAGACGGTGATGAAGACGGTTTCAGCCGTTTCATCCAAGCCAGCGGAGGCCCCAGCCCTCGACAAGAAATCCATGAAGCCGTTCGTGGATGAGGAGCCTCGGGAGCCTGTGTTACCGAGGCCGACGGGGTCGCCGATGCTGAAAGGTTCCGATCTTGACGAGGAGCTGGGCGAGGATGATGTGGATATCGCTGTTGAGGCCGATGAAGATGTGGAGGAAGAACTCACGCTGGACGGGGAAAATGAAGACACCGATTTCCTTGAAAAGCCAGAAGGCTTGTTAGACGACGCAGACGATTACCACACGCACTGATACACGTATGGGATGGCTATTCTGGACGACTCGGTCGAGTCGTCAGGCCGGATGACGCGGGAGTCTGTTCCGGTATAATGGCGTCCGTTCCACATGTGTCCATCCTCCCGCTGACTGCTCTGCGATGAACCTCCAATGAGTCATTTTCTGTTTGTGGCCGGGGCCTTGCGAGAACGCACCTCGGAGGAAAGTGCCGAGCTGCAACTCGGGCACAGCCTCTGGGGACTCTGCACTGGGCTGATCCGGACGAATCTGCAAACATATCTCGATGCGCAGTCCCGTGGGCTTGTGTACGTGCTGAAGGTTGGGCTCTGTGCCGAGTTTCAGATTGTGCCGCCTGTGTCGGACTTCTCCGCGTTGGATGCGTTCCTCAGCGATGAGCTGAGAACTGAAACCAGATTTGGCTTTGTGCGAATCGACGGGGTGCGCCGGTTGGCCTGCTCGTCCGCTGCGAGTCAGGCGCTATTGCGCAACGCATTGCAGATTGCCGATCAAGCCGAACTGACTCGACGACTAACGTTGGGCATGCATCGGTTGACGCAAGCGGAGTATAACGCGATCATGCAGGGAGTCACGGCATAGCAGGATGCTCAAAAAGGCCGTTCAGCAAGGCCGCAGCGAGTGAAGGGCCGAGGCGTACCCGCTGGGTACGTTGAGGGTCTGAACGATGCGAGAACGAAGCTGGCGGACTTTTTCAGCATCCTGCCCTAGATCCGTTGGCCTGTCATCAGCTCGTATGCCTCATCGATCGAATCGACTTCCTTCACTGTCACATTGAGCTGAAATCCCAGTTCGTTCAGGTTCCATTGCGCGTCATGAATTTGCCCGCGTGGAACCAACACGGTGCGATACCCTTCTCGTGCGGCGGCACGAATCTTATCCGGGATGTTTCCCACCGGGCCGATCTGTCCTCCCGGTTCAATAGTTCCGGTCAGGGCAATGCCTCGCTGAATGTGCTCCCCTTTGAACATGGCGATGAATCCCACCGCCATAGCCGCGCCGGCGCTTGGTCCGTCGCTGCCTGTGGGTTGATAGGCCACTCCTTGCACAGAGACGGTCCCGCTATGCTGGACCGTGGGCGTGCGTTCGACGGCATAGGCAAAGGCCTGAGCCATGGCGCCTAAATGAGCGTTTCCCAGTCGCACTCCGGCGAGGAGCCATTGTAGTTGAATGGGATTCGGCTCCGGTTTCTTGTCCCACCACATCATCAGGATTTCAAAGACGCCAAGATTGTTTTGTTGAATCGCAGCCAGGACCGGGAGTTCGATGACGCTGTCCGCCGGGACCGAAGTCGGGATCCCACAAAGGAGGGTGATGACCAATGTATAGGTGGCGGCAAGATGGCGTGGCATCGTGGAGCTCCCAAGCAGGATGCTGAAAAAGTCCGCCAGCTTTCTGGAAGGTTTAGGTTCAGGTCAAGGCTGAGAAAAAAAGAGTCTGATCTTCGCCCAACCTTGACCTCGATCTCAGCCTATATCAGAAGTCGCGGCCTTACTGGACGAACTTTTTGAGCATCCTGATAAAGATCGTGTCGGTCGGTGATACGTCCGCTCGCGAAAGTGTAGCAAATCCGGTTAAGCAGTAAAGCGAGTTTGCGGTTCTTGCCTTGCGTTGGGCCAGGGCATTCCGTATAAGGGCCTGCATGATGAATCGGATGTGTGCATGGATCATGGTGGGATGGCTGGCTATTCTCTGGCTACCGCTCGGTGCCGAGGCGTCGAACTGTGAGGTGGAGACGCCTGTTTCAGGGCCGGGAGTGGCGTTGACGCGTCATCTGGGCGCCGACTGCACGGAGCCAGAGCGAGAGGCTCAAGCGGTGGAGGCAGCGCAACTGCTGCAGGCGTTCAGAGAAGGGAAGGGAATTGATCTCTCAGGGGTGATCATTCGCGGCGATCTGTCTCTGGACACGTTGCCTGTTGGTCCGTTGCCGGCTGAGCTTGAGGGGGTGAAGGAGCTGCAGGGACGTGAGGTACGCGTGATTTCCGGCTCCATGACGATCGTCAATTCGGTGGTGCGCGGAGCGATCAGACACGGATCGACACAAGGGCTGCTGGTGGTGAAGGGGCCTGTGACGTTCAGCGGGACCAGGTTTGAGCAGCTGGTGGATCTCTCACGGGCCGTGTTCATGCAGCCGGTGACGTTGTCAGGCGCGCGGTTCTTGCGGGAGAGCTATTTTGTGCAGGGGCGATTTCTGCGCGACGTGCTTGCTGAGAAAGCGGCGTTTGGCCCGCATACGAGATTTCACCGGTCTGTCTTCCAGGGGCCGGTCACATTCCAGCAGTCGGGGTTCAACGGGCTGGCGGAGTTTTTGGAGGTGGTCTTCGAGAAGGATGTCGATCTGTCGCGCACCTATTTCAAGTTGGGCACCGGGTTTTCCGGAAGCCGTTTTCAAGGCCTGGCGGATTTCTCTGAAGCAACGTTCGACCACGAGGCATATTTCACCTTTACCCTGTTCGACGGGGACGCCGACTTTCGCCGGGCCACGTTCCGATCGATGGCGGATTTTTCCGATGCGTCCTTCAAAGGACGCGACGACTTTTCCAAAGCCGTTTTCGGAAAAGGTCAGGAGTTTACCAGAGCGAACAGATCGGCGACCGGACAGGCACCTCTAGGGTTCGGAAATCAGACAGTACAGTATGCGATCATCTTCTCCCTTCTGGTATTCAGCGCCCTGCTGATCGCCTATCTGATTCGGTTGCGGTGACGAGGAGGCCGCCCCCTCGGCCACCACTACTAATAGATGAAGCTTGCTCCGCCTCCCCCAAAGCTGGTATAAGTCGGCTTGTGGATAACCACCTCGACGACATTGAACAAACCGAATTACCCTATCAGGTTCGCATCGAGAACTTTGAAGGGCCCCTTGATCTCTTGCTCCATCTCATTAAGAAGAGCGAGATCAACATCTACGACATTCCCATCCATCTGATTGCCCAGCAATACCTCACCTATATTGAGGCGATGGAAGACCTGAATCTGACGGTCGCGGGGGAATTTCTCGTGATGGCGGCGACCTTGCTTCAGATCAAATCCAAGATGCTGCTTCCCGCCGATGAGACGGCCACCGATGAGGAAGGCGGGCCCGATCCCCGTGAGGAATTGGTGCGGCGATTGCTCGAGTACAAGCAGTTCAAAGAAGCCGCCCGTCAGTTGGACGAACACGAGCAGTTGTGGCGGGAGATTTACAGTCGTGAACAGAGCCCGGCGGTCGAATTGGAAACGGATGAGACGCTGCTGGACAATGTCAGCCTGTTCGATTTAGTGGATGCGTTGCAGGGAATCCTCGATCGTAGTCCCGGCAAGACGCTCATGGAGATTCTGCCCGACAACTTGACGGTTCGGGAGCGGATGAACGCAATTTTGGAAATGTTGGAGGGGCAGGAGTCGGTGAATTTTGTCGAGCTCTTCGAGCCGTCCTGCCATCGGCTCGTGATTGTCGTCACATTTTTGGCGTTGCTGGAACTCATGCGGCTTCGAACGGCTCGGGTATTCCAGACAGAACATTTTGGGCCGATTCTCGTGTCGCGCGCCTTCTCACTCGTACCAGACCCGGCAGAATTGGATGATGCTGAATGGAGGGGAGCATGAACTCAACTGTGGAACAAGAAACAGACGACATCGCTCTCGCAGAGACAGCGTCGGTTATTGAGAGCAACGGGATGCCAGACGATGCGGCGAAAGAAGCCGGCGTCGAGGCGGTGAGCAGCCAGGCGGAGGCCATCGACGCGCGGGAACTCAAAGCCATTCTCGAAGCGGTCTTGTTCGTGTCGCCCGAACCGGTGCCGGTCGCGCGGCTAATGTCTATTTTGGGGACGGTCTCAAAAGCTGAAGTGGTTCAGGCGCTCGGAATTCTCACGCACGATTTAGATCAGGAAGGGCGAGGTATTCAGCTTGTGCAGGTCGCAGGCGGGTATCGGCTGGTGACGAAGCAGGAGTATGGGCCCTGGCTGAAACGGATGGATAAAGCCAAGGCGGCGCAAAAGCTTTCTCGCTCCGCGCTCGAATCCCTCGCTATTATTGCCTACAAACAGCCGCTCGTGCGGTCTGAGATCGAAGAGATTCGTGGCGTCGAAACGTCCGGTGTCCTGCGCACGTTGTGTGAGCGCAAGCTGGTACGGATCGTCGGGCGAAAAGACGTGCCGGGTCGGCCGATCATGTATGGGACGACCAAGTTCTTCCTCGAGCATTTCGGATTACAAGATTTGAGCCAGCTCCCGCCGTTGCGTGAATTCAAAGAACTCGGCGAGTCCGAGCAGGCCTTCCTGCCGATCGAAGAAGAGTCACTGGTGGCCTTCGATGCAGAGACCAACGAGGCGCTCATCGAAGAACCGGTCGAACAGGCCTGAGCTTAAAAAAACATGAAAGGTAAGACGTGAAAGGTGAAACGTAGGACTGCCGAGTGCTTTTTTCTCCGAAACCTTTTACGTTTGACGATTCACGCCTCGCTGAACGGTCTTTCTGAGCATCCTAGACAAGGAAGCTGGGGCACCTCACACTGACCTCATCTCCCTCCGGCGATGTCTGCTCTAAGCCCCATCCCCGCGCCAAGAAACCCCTTGATGTTAGATTGCAAGACCTGAGGTGACCCCGTTTCTGGAACGGAATCGACCAGCCAATATGTCCTCCCGACAAGAACGCCGAAGGCAACGACAATTAGCGCAGCATGGAAAAGCTGCCAAGGTTCAATACAAGTCAACTAGCGTGAATCTTTTGGAATGGTTTCGGCGGAAAAGTTGGGACAAGAAGCTCCCTGTAATAGGCATCTTGATTGCTCTGTGCGCATTAGTGTCTTTTTGGTTTTTTAATCTCACTCCTTTTGTAGTGCGAATGCTAACCCCTAAGCCAGAGGTTCACATAGGTGCAGCCTTCTATGTTTATGAGCGTGGTTGGACGGTGGAGGGAAAAACCATGTCAACTTTGTCGGAACTGCGAAACCTCCCTTCTAATTGCAGTCTATGGGCAGTTATGGGCAGTTCCGAAAAGGCCTTTGCCCAAGAGTGTAAAGATAGCCGAACTACAGTCATGGGTTCAGACCAAGTTTCGATTTGAGAATATGTCAGATGAGCGGATCACGAACCTTCGCATGAGTATTGCCTCTCCTCTCCAGACCAATGCTACCGTGGTATCTCACACACCAAACGTCGAAGCGAAAGGGGAGTTTGATACAACGCACAATGACACGCGATCCACGTATGTAATTACTATAGATGCCATACCTCCTAGAGACACAGCGATACTTAGCTTGGAGACCCCACTGAACGACAATTTGCGTCACTTCCTCTATGACGAACATGGAAAGGTTAGTGTTCCAGTCGTCTCCTTCTCCGCCGATCAACTTTCAAAGCTTACTCCTCAAGTAGACCGCATCAACGCCTCGACCATGTACAAAATGGAAACTGAAATGCGAACTAGTGATAAAGGAATATCTGTGGCTGAAAAGATTGAGATTAGGATACTCGGCCTCTCGGAGCCAGAACCTCAGGATGAGTCTGACAAACTTTTACCAAAGGCGACGACTTGCCCTCCAGGGACAGGAGGCAACTGGTAGATTTGAGGAAATGAAGAACGGGAGGGAGTGGGGTCGTTGCTTGCCCCTACTTTTCCCCACACCATTCCCAAAACGGGGCCTGAGTCGCTGCTTGAATTGTGCGCGTTGAACGAGGGCCTTCTGATTCTTCAACTTCTCCATTTAGGGAGTGGGCCGACTGTCCTTCACTGTGCGCATCGGACGAGCACAGCTTTATCGTGACCGTTCTACGAGCAAGAAGGATGGCTGGCTGCTCCCTTGCGTGAGGCCGCGCGTTGCGCGAGCGCCAAGAGCGTTCAGGCTCCCGTTGACTCCCTTCAAGCCGCTTTGTTAGACTTGCAATTCTCAATCTAAGCTGTTGAAAGAGACGAAGTTCTTCGGTATCACCAGGTCCTGTCACACGAGACACTACCAAATGATCAAAGCATGGCTGCTCGACGAGATGTTTCGGTTTGATCGAACGCATTTGACCATCGATGGAGCCGAGGGAGAGTGGGGTGCCGGCGATTCGATTGCTGCAGAAGAAGAGCTTCCACCACCGCCGGCAAACGTGGTCGCGAAATCGGAAAATGGTCGGATCACCATTACCTGGGATCCCGTTCCCGATGCCATGTACTACAATCTCTATTTCCAAACCACCAAGGGCGTGATGATCAAGTTCTCCGATCTTACGCGTCCGATTGCCGGTGACGACGACTTCAAAGCCGTCATTGGGGTGAAAAAAGATAAAGGCACTTGTTTGGAAGGCATCCAGAGTCCGTTTGTCCATGACGATCTGGCCAACGGGACCTGCTACCACTACGTCGTCACCGTGGTGACGCAGAAGGGGGAGAGTCTTGAGTCTCAAGAAGTCATGGCGATTCCCTCGCCCTATCTGTTGGCCATGAGTATCGGTCGGGAAGGCGTGGACGATGGGGAGTTCAGCTCGCCCACGGGGATTACGCTCGACAAAGACGGCAATATCTACGTAGCCGATACCGATAACCATTCGATTCAAAAGCTGGACAAGTTCGGGAAGTTTGTCGCGCGATGGGGCGGCGATCCCTCTTCGCAGGAAGGGAGCTTCTACTATCCGCGTGGATTGGCGGTCGGGCTGAACGACGTACTGTACATCGCAGACAGCGGCAATAACCGCATTCAGAAGTTCGATCTCGACGGCAATGTGATGCAGGCCTGGGGCAAGTTTGGGTTTGCATGGCGCGGGGCCGATCTGGGCCGATTCGATGTGCCCTGGGGGCTGGCGACGGACGCCGAAGGAAATCTCTACGTCTCCGACACGNNGACGGGAGCTTCGACGGCGCCTTCTTTTTCCCCCGCGGCGTGGCGGTCGATTTTGTCGGCAATATCTTCGTGGCCGATGAGAGCAATAATCGCATTCAGAAGTTCGATGGCCGTGGGAGCTTTCTTGCCAAGTGGGGGCGGGAGGGGGCGGGCCCTGGCCAATTCAAGTCCCCCTGGGGGATCGCCTGCGATGCGCTCGGCAACGTCTATGTGGTCGATACCGGAAACCACCGCATTCAAAAGTTCGACGGCAACGGGACGTTCCTCTGTGCCTGGGGGAACCGCGGACGAACAGAAGCGCAGTTGAATTATCCGTATGGGATCGCGGTCGACAAAGAAGGCGCGGTGTATGTGGTCGACAGCGGCAAAGNNTGTGCTCAAGTATGTGCCGACGGACGAAGAACTCAATCGGGGGAAGGATGAGACGTCAGCCAGTCAAGTGCCGAGTGAGACTCCACCGCCCCGCAGCGTCGCGGTCAAAGCCGGCGATACGGAAGCCTTCCTCAGTTGGATCGAGGTCCCTGGCGCCCAGTCCTATAACCTGTATTTCAATACCGTCCCGAAGCTCACGACCCAGACGGCGACGAAAATTGAAGGCGTGACGAATCCCTATGCGCACACCGGTCTCTCGAACGATACTCCGTACCACTATGCCGTGACCGCGGTGTTCGAGACCGGCGCCGAAAGCGAGTTGTCGAGTGAAGTGACGGCCACGCCGGTGCTCATCGATATCACGGCGCCGCAAAATCCGTATGCCGTGATCAATCATGGCGCGTTCATGACGAATACGCCGGAAGTCATCGTCACGATTTCAGCGAACGATCTCGATACCGGAGTGGCGGCCTATTTTATCTCCGAGGCGCCTATGACCCCCATGGCGGGGACACCGGGATGGGTCGATGTGACGCCGGCCACCAAGTTTGGTGCGACGATTCCGTTTATTCTGTCGCCGGGAGACGGGCAGAAGGCGATCTACGTCTGGTTTAAGGATGTTGGAGGGAATGTCTCTACCCCTGCAAGCACCACGATTTTGGTCAACACGTCGGGGTATCTGTGTGTGTCCCAATGGGGCCGTACGGGCCGCGGCGCGTCATTGCTGCATGGCGGCGAGTTCATGGCCCCGGTGTACGGTCTCTGCGTCGATCAGCAAGGATCGCTGTTCGCGGTCGATAACGGCAATAACCGGGTTCAGAAGTTCGACAATGCCGGGAACTTCATCATACTCTGGGGCAACTTCGGTTCGGCCAATTCGAACTTCCACAACCCCACCGGGATTGCGTGCGATGGCAAGGGCGACGTCTGGGTGGTCGATACGAATAATCACCGCGTCCAGAAATTCGACGGGAAGCTCGGCGGCTATCTCATGAAGTTCGGGTCGCGCGGAAACGGCGAAGGGCAGTTCAACTCACCCTGGGGCATTGCGGTCGATCGGGTGCGTGGATATGTCTATGTGGTCGATAGCGCCAACTTCCGTGTGCAGAAATTCGATATGAACGGCGAGTTCATCATGTCCTGGGGCAGCTTCGGGAACGGAGACGGCCAGTTCTACTTCCCGCGCGGCGTAGCGGTGGACCAGACAGATGGGTTCGTGTATGTCGTCGATATGGGTAATCACCGGATTCAGAAGTTCGACACCAGCACCAACGTGTTGCCACAGCTGTTGACGAAGTGGGGAGGCAGTGCCGAACCGGGCCACGCAAGCAGCCCCCTCGCACAGGAGGCGGGTCAGTTGCGGTCTCCCTGGGGCATTACGGTCGATGGCGCCGGCGATGTCTACGTATCGGACACCGGCAATCACCGTATCGAGAAGTTCGATAAAGAAGGCAATTTCATCACCCAGTGGGGTGGGTTTGGGAACGGCAAAGGGCAATTCAACTTCCCCTACGGCATTGCGGTCGATGTCAGAGGAAGCGTGTTTGTCGTCGATAGCGGGAACACCCGGGTCGAACAGTTCCTGCCGGCGGACGAGGGAAGCGAACGGCTCCAGGAAGATGCCGAGACCGTGGCAGAGATCGAGCAGGCGCAAGTCACAGGCACATCGCATAAGGCATAAGAGCGGCCACGAGGATTTGAGGAACTAGTGAAGGGAAGATATGCTCGATAAAGAACCACGCTTGGGACTCACCTACGACGACGTCGTGTTGGTTCCGGCCAAGTCTCAGATCTTGCCGAGTGAAGTCGACATGCGTACAAGGCTTACTCGCCACATTCAGATCAATATTCCCATTATCAGCTCGGCCATGGATACCGTCACCGAGTCCCGTTTGGCCATCGCCATAGCCCGCGAAGGCGGCCTCGGGATTATTCATCGAGTGTTGTCGCCAGTGGATCAAGCGATCGAAGTGGACCGGGTCAAGAAATCCGAGAGCGGAATGATTCTCGATCCGATCACGATCTCGCCCGATCAAACGATTCGCGATGCCCATGCGTTGATGACGAAATTCAGGATCTCCGGGATCCCCGTCACGAAAGACAAGAAATTAGTCGGTATTATCACGAATCGCGATCTGCGGTTCGAAACCCGGATGGATTTGAAGGTCTCTCAAATCATGAAGCGAGACAAGCTGATCACAGCGCCCGAAGGGACGAGCTTGGAGAAGGCTCGCGAGGTGTTGCACGAGCATCGGATCGAGAAGCTCCCGGTCGTCAACAAGCATTTCGAGCTCAAGGGGCTCATTACCATCAAGGACATCGAAAAACGCATCATGTATCCCAACGCATCCAAGGATGGACATGGCCGCCTCTGCGTGGGTGCGGCGGTCGGTGTGGGACCAGAGACGGAAGATCGCGTGGCGCGGCTCAAGAAGGCCGGGGTGGACCTTATTGTGGTCGATACCGCCCACGGGCATTCTCAAGCGGTGCTGGATACAGTCAAGATGATCAAGAAACGTTATCCGGAGCTTGAACTGATAGCCGGGAATATTGGCACCGCCGAGGCAGCGAAGGATCTCCTCCGGGCCGGCGTCGATGCCGTGAAGGTGGGTGTGGGACCTGGCTCGATTTGTACTACCCGCATCGTGTCTGGAGCCGGGATGCCGCAGCTGACGGCGATTGCCGATTGCGCAAAAGTCCTCGCGGGCAACGGGGTCCCGATCATTGCAGATGGCGGGATCAAGTACTCAGGCGATATCACGAAGGCCTTGGCAGCAGGTGCCTCTTCGGTCATGCTCGGCGGACTCTTGGCAGGCACGGAAGAATCACCGGGGGAAACCGAACTGTACCAAGCCAGGACGTATAAGGTGTACCGCGGCATGGGCTCGATCGGCGCGATGGAGCGCGGCGGCGGAGATCGTTACGGGCAAGGTGGGCGTCCGGTGCAGAAGCTGGTCCCGGAGGGCATCGAAGGGCGTGTACCCTATAAGGGGAAGCTCGCGGCCGTCATCTACCAATTGATCGGCGGAGTGAAGTCCGGCATGGGCTATTGCGGATGCAAGACGATCTCGGACTTACAGCAGAAGGCCACGTTTATTCGGCAGACGGTCGCAGGCCTCCGCGAAAGTCACGTGCACGATGTGATCATCACGAAGGAAGCGCCGAATTATCGGATGGATTGGGAATAGCACGTGAAACGTGAAAGGTAAAACGTGAAAAGTTGTTTCGTGCTTCCGTCATCTCCCTCGTTTAACGTCTAACGTTTCACGTCTCACGCCTCCATGGAACTCTGGCACAATAGAATCCTGGTCCTCGACTTCGGGTCGCAATACACACAACTGATTGCACGCCGCATTCGCGAAGCCCAAGTCTATTCGCAAATTCTGCCCTGCACCGTTCCCTTGGCGACCATTCTCGCCTATCGTCCACAAGGCATCGTGCTCTCTGGTGGCCCCTCCAGTGTGTATGAGAAGAAGGCGCCAAGCGTCCCCAAAGAACTCTTCGACCTAGGGATCCCCATTCTGGGTATTTGCTACGGCATGCAGCTGGTGACACATCTCTCGGGCGGAGAGGTGGCCAAGTCCAAGCACCGGGAGTACGGCCGTGCCGATCTGACCATCGACGACAAGAGTAACCTCTTCAAGGGCATCGGCGAAGCTGGATCGACGGTTGTCTGGATGTCGCACGGAGACCGTATCGAACGGATGCCGCCGGGCTTCCGGTCGATCGCGCATACGGCCAATTCGCCGATCGCGGCCATGAGGCGAGACGACCACAAGCGCCGGATCTATTGTCTCCAGTTTCATCCAGAAGTAGCCCATACGGTGGAAGGAACTCAGATCCTTCGGAACTTCGTCTACGACATCTGTGGATGCAAGCCGACATGGACGATGCAGTCCTATGTGGATACGGCAGTGCAGCAGATTCGCGAGCAAGTCGGCAAGGAGGGGGTGATCTGTGCCTTGAGCGGCGGAGTGGATTCGTCCGTGGCGGCCGCGTTGACGCATCGGGCGATCGGCGATCAACTCACCTGCATCTTCGTCGACAACGGGCTGCTTCGCAAGGGAGAGAAAGAACAGGTCAAACAGACGTTTGCCCAACAGCTCCATCTGAATTTGCGAATCCTCGATGCGTCCGATTCGTTTCTTGCCAAGCTCAAAGGGGTGATCGATCCGGAGCGTAAACGGAAAATTATCGGGAAGCTGTTCATCGAGCAATTCGAGGGTGAAGCCAAAAGGAAATCGGGCGGCACGAAATTTCTGGTCCAAGGCACGCTCTATCCCGATGTGATCGAAAGCGTGAGCTTCAAGGGGCCGTCGGCCACGATCAAGACCCATCACAATGTGGGCGGTTTGCCGGCTCGCATGAAGCTCAAGTTGATCGAGCCCTTGCGGGAATTGTTCAAAGACGAAGTGCGGGTGCTGGGTAAAGAATTAGGCCTGCCGGATGAGATTGTCTGGCGGCAGCCATTTCCAGGGCCTGGCCTTGCCATCCGGGTATTGGGGGCGGTCACCAAGGAGCGACTGGCCATCCTGCGAGCGGCTGAGTCCATTCTCGATGAGGCGATTCGCGCCGCGGGTTTGTATCGAGAGATTTGGCAATCGCTCGCCGTGCTGTTGCCGATTAGGACCGTGGGCGTCATGGGCGATCAACGGACTTATGAGCATGTCATTGCGCTCCGTGCCGTGACGAGTCTGGACGGGATGACGGCCGATTGGGCCAAGATCCCGAATGACGTACTGGGCAAGATCTCAAATCGGATCATCAACGAAGTCAAGGGCGTGAATCGAGTGGTGTACGATATCAGCTCGAAACCGCCGGCCACGATTGAATGGGAGTAGCGGGGAGTGGCTGGCTCCCGTGCTCGCAGAACGCGCACGATAAAGCAGTGCTCGTTCGATGCACGCAATAGGATCCAGCCAAGCCACTTCCCGATGAAGGGTGTAACGGAGAAGCATGGAAGTTAGATTGCAAAAAGTCATTGCCGGAACGGGATTGGCTTCGCGGCGAAAAGCCGAGGAGTGGATTGCCGCCGGACGCGTGACTGTCAACGGCAAAGTCGTGACGGAACTCGGCACCAAGGTCGATCCGGATCGCGCCCACATCAAGGTGGATGGCAAGCACCTGAGTTCCACTCAGCCGTACGTCTATCTGCTGCTGAATAAGCCGAAGAATGTGATGTCGACGTTGAACGATCCGGGAGGGAGGCCGACGGTGAAAGACTATCTTCGTGGGATATCGGTGCGGGTGTTTCCCGTCGGCCGATTAGACTTCGACAGCGAAGGGTTAATGCTGTTGACCAATCACGGCGACTTGGCCCAGACGTTGCTCCATCCCCGCTATCATGTGCCGAAGACCTACCTCATCAAAATCAAGCAGGTGGTGACGGATGGACATATCAGGCAGTTAGAACAGGGTGTGCAACTCGAAGATGGCATGACCAGTCCGGCTGTCGTCAAGAAGGTCAAAAAGGCCAAGCAAAACTCCTGGCTCGAGATTACGATCCGCGAAGGGCGTCAGCATCAGGTGAAGCGCATGTTGGAGGCCGTCGGTCATCCGGTCTTAAAGCTGACGCGAATCAAGATGGGTCCGCTGTCGCTGGGTGATCTAGGGTCCGGCGAGTTCAGGTACCTGACCGACCGTGAAGCGAACGCGTTGCGCGAACTTGCTGAACAGAAGCTGGCCTCAGCAGAGGAGACAAAGAAACAGGCTCCACGGCCGAAGAGGCGGATCAGTCGGGTCGGATGGGCCCGTTCCAAGAAAACGAAGGTGGTATGAAGGGCAGAACTCATCGGTGCGGCGAACTCACGAAAGCCGCTGTCGGGCAGACCGTCGTCTTGAACGGCTGGGTCCAGCGGCGGCGCGACCATGGCACAGTCATGTTCATCGATCTGCGAGATCGGACCGGGCTGACGCAGGTGGTGTTCAACGCCGAGCGTAATGCGGCAGTGCACCAAGCCTCTCATGCCTTGCGGAGCGAGTGTGTCGTGTCGGTGACCGGGCAAGTGATGGCCCGCCCGGATGAATCTAAGAACCCCAATTTGCCCACGGGTGAGATCGAAATTTTTGTGGATGCCGTTGAGATTTTGAATGAGTCGAAGACGCCGCCCTTCATGATCGAAGACGATGCCGAAGTGACGGAGTCGATCCGGCTGAAATACCGCTACTTGGATCTTCGTCGCCCGAAGATGCAGCGGCTCTTGAGCCTCCGGCATAACATCATGCAAGCCGTCCGTGGATTTCTGAATGCGGAACGCTTCCTTGAAGTGGAAACGCCGATATTGACCAAGAGCACGCCGGAAGGCGCGCGTGATTATTTGGTGCCCAGCCGAGTGAACCCCGGTCAATTTTATGCGCTCCCGCAGTCGCCCCAGCTATTCAAACAGGTGCTCATGGTCAGCGGGGTCGATCGCTACTATCAGATCGCGCGCTGCTTCCGAGACGAGGATCTGCGAAACGACCGGCAGCCTGAATTTACGCAGATCGATCTAGAGATGTCCTTCGTCGATCGGCTGGATGTCATGAGCTTGATGGAGCAGATGATCGTCACGGTGTTTCGTGACGTGGGCGGCGTCCAGCTGCCGACTCCGTTTCCGCGCATGACCTATGCCGAGGCGATGGGCCGCTACGGATCGGACAAGCCGGACCTGCGTTTTGATATGCCGCTGCATGACGTCACCGCCTTTGCGGCGGCGAGCGAGTTCAAGGTGTTCAAGGAGGCGGCGACCAAAGGCGGGATCGTAAAGGCGTTGATCGTAAAAGGCGGAGCGACCACGCCGCGAAGCAGGATCGACTCGCTCGGTGAGATGGCCAAGAGTTTTGGCGCAAAGGGGCTCGCCTGGCTCAAGGTCACGGCGGAAGGGCAGCTCGAGTCCGTGATCGCCAAGTTTTTGGATGCGAAGGCCTTCGCGGCGGCCCTTCCCGACGCCAAGCCGGGGGATTTAGTTCTCTTCGGTGCCGACAAGGCCGCTATTGTCCACGATGTGCTGGGCCGTATCAGGCTATTGCTGGGTGAAGAGCTGAAGCTGATCGATACCGCTGCCTGGAAGCCGCTGTGGGTCGTTGAGTTTCCCTTGCTGGACTATTCGCCGGAAGAGAAGCGGTACATCTTCATGCACAATCCTTTTGCCGCGCCGATGGACGAGGATGTGGCGTTCCTGGACTCGGAGCCACTCAAAGTACGAGCGAAGGCCTATGATATGGTGTTGAGCGGAAACGAAATCGGTGGCGGGAGCATCCGGAACCATCGGAGCGATATCCAGTTGCGCATTCTCGACCTGCTTGGCATCAACAAGAATCAAGCGCAGGAAAAGTTCGGTTTCTTGCTCGATGCGCTCGACTATGGCGCCCCGCCACATGGGGGCATTGCCTTCGGCCTCGATCGGCTCATCATGTTATTGGGGGAGACGGACTCGATCCGCGACGTGATTGCATTCCCCAAAACGCAACGAGCACAGTGTCCGCTGACCGATGCGCCGTCTTCTGTCAGTGCCGAGCAGTTAAAGGAATTGCGCATCAAGCTCGATCTCGTCGAGTAGGGAGGAGTCATCCGTCCCATGGCAGGTAATACGTTCGGTCGAGTCTTCACCGTTACGTCATTCGGCGAGAGCCACGGGCCTGCTATTGGCTGTGTCGTGGATGGCTGTCCGCCTGGTCTGGCCCTCTCTATCGATGACATTCAGCACGATCTCGATCGGCGCAAGCCTGGCACCTCCCGCCACGTCACGCAACGGCAAGAATCCGATACCGTCGAAATCCTCTCCGGTGTCTTTGAAGGCAAGACTACCGGCACCCCGATTGCGCTGCTCATTCGAAACGAAGACGCCCGCAGCAAGGACTACGGCAATCTGATTGACACCTTTCGTCCCGGTCACGCGGACTACACCTATTGGCAGAAGTATGGGATTCGCGATCATCGGGGCGGGGGGAGAGCCTCTGCCCGTGAAACGGCGGTGCGAGTGGCGGCAGCAGCGATAGCGAAGAAATGGCTCCATGAGAAGTATGGCGTCGTGATTCGTGGCTACCTGAGTCAGCTGGGCCCGCTTGAGACGCCATTTAAGAGTTGGGATGAGGTCAGCAAGAATCCATTCTTCTCCGCAAGCTCCGAGGTCGTGCCGAAACTTGAATCGTTTATGGACGAGCTGCGGAAGGCCGGCGACTCTGTCGGCGCCAGGATCACGACGGTCGCCGAGCATGTTCCCGTTGGCTGGGGCGCACCGGTCTATGCCAAGCTGGATTCTGATTTGGCTGGCGCCATGATGAGCATCAATGCCGTGAAGGCCGTCGAGATAGGATCAGGTTTCAGTTCTGTCACGCAGCGTGGGTCAGAGCATGGGGACGAGCTGACCCCGGAGGGGTTTGTGACCAATCATGCCGGCGGTATCCTTGGCGGTATTTCCACGGGGCAGGATGTGGTGGTTACGATCGGGATTAAGCCGACGTCGAGCATTCGTGTGGCCCGCCGCTCTATCGATAAGCAGGGGAAGCCGGTGACCGTCGAGACAAACGGGCGACACGACCCCTGTGTCGGTATCAGAGCGACGCCGATTGCCGAAGCCATGATGGCACTGGTGCTCATGGACCATGCGCTCCTCCATCGCGCACAGAACGCCGATGTGAAAACGTCCACGCCGAAAATTCCTGCCTCGGTCAAGAAAGCCTCTCGTGCTTCCGCGTCTTCCAGTCCAGCCAAGGTCAATCCAGATCCGGATGAAGCCTAGCCCACTGATTGAGATCGAACGGGCTACGGTTTATCGCGGCGATACCTGTGTCTTCACCGACCTTTCGTTGTCCCTCCAAGAGGGTGAGCACATCGCCATCCTCGGTCCTAATGGTGCTGGGAAATCTACCTTCCTGAAGTTGCTGGCGGGCGAAGTCCATCCGGTCCCTAATGACGCGACATGCATCCGATTGTTCGGCGGAGAGCGGTGGAATGTGTGGGACGTCCGCAAGCGATTGGGGATGGTATCCGATGATCTTCAACATCATTATATGGATCAAGTGACCGGACTGAAAGTAATTCTGTCCGGTTTCTATGCCAGCATTGGCATCTATAGCTATCAAGATTTCAGTTATGCACAGCTCGCCAGGGCAGACAAGATGTTGGAAGAGATGGCTGCTGGTTCGTTGAGAGATCGACGGTTTGGGGCGATGTCGACGGGCGAGCAGCGGCGATGTCTCCTCGGCCGCGCGTTGGTGCATGATCCGACTGCGTTGGTGCTTGATGAGCCTACGAGCGGACTCGATCTAACGGCGACGTTTCACTATCTGGATCTCGTCCGTTCCCATATACGGAAGGGGAAGACCCTGTTGCTGGTGACGCACCACATTCACGAGATTCCGCCGGAAGTTGAGCGTGTCGTGCTCTTGAAGCAAGGAAAGATTCTTCAGGATGGGGAGAAACGTTCTGTCCTCACAGAAGCCAACCTCAGTGTGTTGTTCGACTGTCCAGTGGCATTGGTTCAAGCCAATGGGTGGTATCAAGCGCTCCCCGGGCACAGCACACTGCACTGACTTCTCTCATCCTCCGCCCAATACAACATGAAACGTCAGGTCTGCATCGATTCGGCGTACTTTGACTGAGATCTCTTGGCCAGGCGTGGTGCGTTCGATCAGATAGTTCTTCAGCTGGGCCGCATCGAGAATCTCCGTGTCCTCGATCGCCAGCAAGATGTCGTGCTTTTGAATGCCTGCCGCTTTCGCCGGATCAGCCACATCCTTCACGGCCATGCGCCACTTGGTCCCGTCCTTCACCGAGGTCATGTGAATCCCCAGTTTGGAGAACGTGAGCGGTTTGCCTGCGAGGGCCGCGTTCACAATTCGCTCTGCGAGAATCCCCGGAATGGCAAAGGTCATGCGGCTGCAATGGGCCTGTGTCTCCTCTTTCTCGGTCTGGATGATCGCATGCATGACACCGACAACCTCGCCGGCGTTGTTGAAGAGCCCGCCCCCTGAATTGCCGCTGCAGGCCGAGAGATCGGCTTGGATGAGGCGAGTATCGACCTTTTGGAGGAAGGTGTTCGTATTTCCGAGCCGGCCGAAGGCCATGGTGGGGCCCCAGCCGAGCGGATAGCCAACGGTGAAGACCTCCATCCCAGAGGCGACATCTCCGGAGGCGAACGATGTCCCTGCCTGCAGTTTGGATCGATGCTGTTCGGCGACACGGTAGATCACGACATCCATGAACGCGCTGTCACCGACGAGGTCAGCAGGGAGCTCATTGAGATCAGAGGTGAGAATGCGAACGTGCTTTTGGATAATGGTCCCCGTCGAGAGGTCGAGTTTCTCTGCCGCGTGCCTCGCAGTAATCACGTAGCCATCTCGCAGGTGAAATCCGGTTCCCCGGACGACGATTTTTCCAGGTTTCTCCGGCGTGCGCTGATCTTGATTATCTTCCAGGATGCCGACTGTGGCTTGTTTCGCACGTAGAAACGTGTCCTGGCTGAAAGGCGTCGATTCTGCGCTGAGTGGAGCAGCGAGCATCGTCACGCCGGCCCACGCCGTGAATGCCAATAATCGTGAGGAGTGTGAAGAGAACAGACGACGGATACGCATGGATGATCCTTTCGATCGAAGCTCACATATCGACATAGTATAATCAGTCGCGGTTGTTTCCGAAAGGGTGGAGAGTAGGACACTCTCTTTCGCAGCCTGGTACACTGGTCAAAAAGAAGAGTAAGGATCTAATGGTTTTTTCGTGGAGGAATGGCCAGATAGGTATCGCAGGAATTATATTTGTTATTGTGTGCTCCCTGGGAGTAGTAGACCTCGTCCTGGCCGGGGATGCCAAGAGCAAGGAGCCATCCGGGGTTGTCGATCAAGTCGGCACAGTGTTGAAGAATACGGCGACGAGAATTGAGCAAGAGGTGTCCAGCGTGCTCAAAAAGCTCGAAGAGAGTGAGACGCCTAAGAAGGTCGGCAATGAATTGAAACGATCGGCCGAGTCATTAGGTCAAAAAGTCGAACAGGCGGGGAAGAATCTGAAAGACTCCTTCAAATCTGAATAACGGGCGCGCAGTCACGAAAGCCTATCCTTATAATCACCGCTATTCATTAATGAAGCGGCTCACATCATCTCCTACCTGACCGGTTCTCCGGACAGGACTCGAGCTTCCGAGTGGACGGATATGATCGGTGTGTGTAAGGGGGAAGGCGAGCGGGTGATTTTCCTGGTCAGCAGTCCCTGTGTCTGACTTTGCCTCGCTATTTTTTCAGAAATCCGAAGAACATCCATCCGCTGCTGCCCCCGTTGATGGGAGATACCCCGAGAGGATGTATTCGAGTTCTTCAGCCCACGGTGTACGGCCGCGATGGCGTGCCTGATCTGCGTTTCCACTGACGTCCAATCGAGATCGATCCAGCCAGTCTCTTCCAATACGGCGATGCAGGCCAGCAATCCGCCGGAGATCAGCGCAGCCATTTTCAGAAATCGCCGGGATACCCAGCCGATGAAAAATCCTGCCAGGTAGCTACTACCGATGCCTGCCACAGCAGGCGATGAAGAATCAGCAACCCATGAGGCGAGGCCTCCGACCGTCGCCACTCCAGCGGCGATGACGGATTGTGCGTTCCAGAGCGCATCGGCCAGAAAGGCCGCACAGATACCTTGCGACGATGATTCTTGCGGCTGTCCCTAATCGTCATCCATGAGAGGGCTAGAGCTGGTTGCTTGCGAAGGTGTCGCAGGCCTTCGGGTCGCCGGTCTCCAAGCCTTTTCGGAGCCAGGTCATCCGCTGCTGCGACGATCCGTGCGTCCAACTTTCCGGTTGGACATAGCCTTGTCCCATCTTTTGGAGCCGGTCGTCTCCTATGGCGGCAGCGGCTTTCAATCCTTCTTCGAAATCGCCCGGCTCGATCAGGTTCCGCTCACGCTTGGCGTGGTGACCCCAGACGCCGGCGAAACAATCAGCCTGAAGTTCCATTCGCACTGATAAGGCATTCCCCTCTCGTTCAGAGGCCTGATGCTGGAGGCGCGTCACCTTCTCTGCAATGCCCATCAGGTTTTGCACGTGATGGCCCACCTCATGGGCGATCACATAGGCTTGCGCAAATTCGCCGGGCGCGCCCAACCGTTGCGCCATTGCATCGAAAAACGAGAGGTCGAGATAGACCTTGTGATCGACGGGGCAATAGAAGGGGCCGACGGCTGACGAGGTGGTGCCGCAGGCCGAGCGTACAGCTCCGGTGAAGAGGACGAGTTGCGGGTCTTCATACCGCGGACCAAGGAGTTGCCTCCAGGTGGTTTCCGTGTCGGCGAGGACAACCGCGGCGAATTTTCCCAGTTGGTCGTTGGGCGATCCGGTCGGTGCGGGCTCGGAGGGTGCCGATGATTCCGGCATGCTCTGGACACCGTTGAGCATGTTGATGAGGGTCAAGGGATTGATGCCAGTGAAATAGCTGACGACGAGTACGAGGATGATGCCGCCCAGTCCCAGCCCTCCGATCCTGGCCGGGCCCATACCTCGACGATCTTCGACATTGCCGCTTTCCCGTTGTCCTTCCCAGCGCATACCCTCACCGTTACTTCCGGTAAAGAAACCGTACAGATGGAACCACATCCTTCGGTGCAGTGCAAGCTGTTAGCCTGCATTATATATGACGGTTCGTCGCGAAATCGCGCAGTCGCGTGCGAGACCAGCGCGCGGAGGCCAGGGGACTGGCTCCGTCGTCTTCGGCGATGCCAGTCCCGTTGCTCCTCAGACGGGAACAGGCGCCAAAAAGAAGGGCGCCAGTCCCCAACAGTACGTTGAGGGAGCGAGTGGCGGGCCTGCCCGCCGAAGGCTCGTCGCAGCAGCGAATCGGCGATTGCAGCAGAAGTGCTCATGAATAATGTGGGTTAGGGTGTTGGTCTTGCGGGCGTCCTTCTGGAGGTAACCGGAGAGGAGGCACGTACCAACAGGTACGTGCCTCCTCTTGATCTGTGCCGCTATTTCGATGCAGCCGTACTGGTCTCGACTTGGCCGGCAATTTCTTTGAGGTCCTTCGGGTACAGCACTATTTCAATTCGACGGTTGGATGATCGCCCCTCTTCGGAGTCGTTCGAGGCGATGGGGTGCGTGTCTGCATAACCGACTGCGGAGAGGTACTGGCGGTCCACACCGCCCTGATCGATCAGGTAGCGCACCACGGTCGTGGCTCGCGCCGTCGAGAGTTCCCAATTCGTCTTGAAACGATCCTGCAGTTTCGAGCTGATGGGCACATTGTCAGTGTGGCCTTCGATCCGGATCTGTTTGTCCGTGACCGTTTTCAGCACGTCGCCGACTTGCTTCAGCACTTTTACCCCGGCCGGTTTCACTTGAGCCTGCCCAGAATCAAACAGGACGCGATCCACCATGTTGATCGTCAGGCGGTCGCGCACCTGTTGAATGGTGATATTGCCCTTGGAGATTTCGTCTTGCAGCGATTTGGATAGTTCTTCCTGTGTGCGAGTCAGGCGTGTGATCTCTTCTTCTTTCGCCAGCCGTTCTTGCTCTAACGTCGCTGCAAGTTGTGATTGTTCCTGCCGAAGTTGCTCGCGCTCCTTCGCGATGCGGGCGGTGTTCGCCTCAAGCTCAGAAGCCTGCTTCTGTAGCTTGGCGATTTCTTCCTGCGCCGAGGCACTTCCACTCGCGAGCTTCTGTTCGAGATCAGTGATTTGACCGCGTACATTGCTGAGTTCACTGCTCAACTGCCCTTTCTCCTTCTCCAGGCCGTCCAGGCGGGACTGCAAGTCGCTTGAGCGTGCCGCGAGCGCTTCGCGTTCTTGGGCCAACGAGGCCGCTTGTTGTTCGGCGGCTTTTCGTTGAGTGGCTTCCTGGTCCAGATTTTGTTGCAGCCCTGCCAATTGCTGTCGCAGCTGTGCGGATGTTCTCTTCGCGGCCTCAAGTTCGGTGAGCGTCTTCGTGTGGGTTTCCGTGCTTACGCATCCCCCCGCGGCCATCGCACACAGCATGGCCAATGCGGGGGCCCGGAGCGGCATGGTTCGATCAATCGAAATTCGTCGCATCGTCTCCTCCTTTAAATGATGGCGAACAGACTATCGCGAAGGGGAGCAAGCTCAATGCCTAATGACTCGGAAACGCGCGTGTAGAGAACGGCTCATTTCTCATGCAGTTGGAGGGGAGTTGTCGCCTGGTGTGTGTGGTGAGCAAGAGTACTTGAGCATGGTGCCACAAGCACTGTAGGGTCTAGCATACAGACTCTGAGTGCTGTTGCTGTGATCTGCTGTGAAGTCAGCCCGCATTATTCATGAACGCTTCTGCTGCAATCGCCGATCCGCTGCTGCGACGGGCCTTCGGCCGGCGGGCTCGCCC
>PLBR01000103.1 GCA_003135435.1 Nitrospira sp.
ACCTGGACATCGGACAGGTCCGGAATCGCATCCAGCGGAACCTGAAATCCCGCCCACAGGCCCCCGGCTGCCAACAGCAAGACCAAGAGGATGACCAGGATCGGATTGCGAGCGCTTCCTTCAATGAGTCGCGCGATCATGATGGATTACATGCCTCCCCCGGTGACCGAGAACTGAAACTTTTCGGCAATGGGCGGTCGCCCTGGTACCGTCATGTTGACCGTCACCATCCAGGTGCCACCCATGCCGAACAGCACCGTACCCTCGTAAAGCCCATCCTTGGTGTGGCGAGCCGCCACCTTGGTATCGGTCATGCCCGGCATCGGCATCGTATAGACGAACACGACTTGCGCATTGGTCACTGGCTTGCCGGCCTGATCTGTAAGCGTGAGCTTGAGCAGCACGTTACCGGCCTTGGGGTGTTCCGGCGCTGTCGTGAGGGAGAGCGTGAGTCCGTTCAGCTGACGGGTCTCAGCTCCTGTCATCTCTTTCTTGCTTCCCATCTCACCCGCCCGCCCTGGGGGCGCCGAGACGCCCCCCTTCCCCGGTTCCATGCCCGGCATATTCTCCATNNATCCCCTTCATCCCTTGCATGCCCTTCATATCCTCCCCCATCGGCATGCCTTTCATGTCACCCATCCCCTCCATGCCTTCCATCTTGCTCTCATGCGCGCCACGCATCTGCCAATCGCCCATGCCGATCCGGCCCATCATGGCCTGCATGCTCGACGCTGAGGCCAACTTACTCTCCGCGTCTAACAGGAAATTGGCCGAGATCACGATGCGGTCTCCTTCTTTGAGTCCTTCCAGCACTTCCACGTCATCCTGATTCCGACGCCCGAGCTTGACTGGATACGGCGCGTAGGCTCCTTCGCCACGATCCAGGAACACGAGTTGGCGAAGTCCTGTGTCCAGCACGGCTTCCTTGGGCACAACCAACGCTTTCGTCGCATCGGTCCGCAAGGTGACGGTTCCGAACATGCCCGGCTTCAGTCTCAGCCAAGGATTTGGCATTTCCAACCGCACGCGCACCGTGCGGGCCTCGGTATTCAGGGTGGTATAAATGTATGAAACCGTGCCCTCAAACGTTTCTCCCGGATAGGCGGCGAACGTGACTGAAGCCGGCTGGTCGAGTGTCACCGCAGCGACCTCGGACTCATAGATGTCGGCAGAGATCCAGACCGTGGAGAGATCCGCCACCTCATACAGTATCGTGCCTGGTTCCACATATTTCCCCGGCAAGGCCTCTCGCTTTAGGACGATCCCGGAGGACGGGGCATAGACCGTGAGCACCGGCTCCGCTCTACCTCGACGTTCCAGCGTTGCCATTTG
This sequence comes from Nitrospira sp., assembly GCA_003135435.1. GTDB lineage: Bacteria > Nitrospirota > Nitrospiria > Nitrospirales > Nitrospiraceae > Palsa-1315. Next base: position 1,333 of record PLBR01000103.1, read on the forward strand.
CGCATCGGTCACATCCCACAATCGCAGGCGTTCTCGCGTACTGGCCACGAGGGACGCCGCGTTGGCTTTGACTTCAGCAAGAGGACTGGTAGCCAGTTGGCCCTGCGTTTTCACGGCGAGGAGAAACTCACCCTGCGTGGCCAGGAGGTCCGGCGAGTAGAGGGTGAAGAGGGGGTCGCCCTTGCGTACGGGGCGACCGATCGAATTGATAAAGACCTGTCGCACCCACCCGGAGGTTTTCACTGTGACCTGAGTAAGGCCACGTTCGTCGTAGCCGACCGTACCGACCGCGCGAATCTCTTGCCCTAATACCGCGACGCCGACCAGCGCACTTCGGACCCCGATCAGCTGTCTCATCACAGCCGGAACCACCACAGCCCCGGACGGCGCTGCGGACATGCCTGGCATGCCCTGCATAGGCCTCTCCTTCATATCCATCTGCTGCATGTCTCCCATTTCACCCGCCCGCCCTGGGGCCGCCGAGACGACCCCTGTTCCCATGGTCATGCCGGCCATGCCGCCCTTCATCTTGTGAGCGGTAAAGAAGCCGACGGCAACTCCGGCGATCACACCGATCACCACGGCGCCAACCACGAAACTTTTTCTATATGCCTGCTGGTTCATGTGCTCCTCCTTGACGGTTGCATTAGCTCTGCCGATCGAGCGTGATGCCGACGACCTGCTCGAGTTCAGCCAGTCGATGCTGGCGGTCCACGAGGGCCTTGAAATACTCAAGCTGAAATCCTCGCCAGGCCCGCTGGGTATCAATCAACTCCAGAAACCCGGCTTTGCCCGCACGATACCCGACGCGCGCCGCTTCCAGGCTCTGCTCGCCCTGTGGCAAGATGGTGGTGCGGTATAACGTGGCCACCTGGTCCGTCGCCCGGAGCTTGGCCAGGAGGTCGTTGATCTGAAACCGGGTCAGGTTTTCTAAGGTATGGTGCTCCGCCCGGGCGACCGCGACTGCCGCCGCGGCCTCCTGCACGCCCGCGTCGTACTTCGGCTTGGTCCAAAACGCGAACGGGATGCTCATCGCCACGTAGGCGCCGAATCCGTCGTTGGCCTGAAAGTTCTGGAAGCGCTGAAACGCCACGTTGAAGTCCGGGTAGTACTGACGCTGGGCCAGCGCGTGGGATTGCTCGTTCCGCTGCACTGCCAGCTCGGCGGCTTTGAGCTCCGGCCTGTCGTTCAGCGCAAGACGGTGCAGATCGTCGATGGGCGTCTCGAGTGGCAGTTGAGAGGGTTCTTGCGCAAGGCCCAAGGGTGAGGTGGGATCCCGATCCAGCAGCGTATTCAGCATCGCCTCGGCAGTTTCCCGACGCTGTGCCAGGACGGGAAGATGTTGGAACAGCAGGGACAGCTCGACGTGGGCCTTGAGGACATCGGCCTGACTTCCCTTGCCCGCACGGAACTTCGCGTTCGCAATCTCCACAAACTGTCTGACCAGCTCCACCTGTTCATGATGAATCTGGATGCCCTTCTGCGCGAGAAACAGATCGTAGTAGGCCTGCTTCAGGCGGGCGACCAGTTCCCGTTCCTTCGCACGGACCGCCTGCTCGGTCATCTCGGCCGAACGACTCGCCACATCGCCTTTGAGCGCGAGTTTGCCGGGAAAGGGGAGATTCTGCGAGAGACCGAAGATATTGTTCTGCGCCTGCGTGACGTTGAAGGTCTGGGGGATATTCCACAACTGGACGGACAGGGTGGGGTCATCCAATGACCGCGCCTGCGTAATCCGATTCGTGGTGGCTTCCCATTGCTTGCGTGCCGCCACAAGCTCGGGATTCCGAGCCAGGACCTCCTGGATCAATTCCGGCAGCACCAGCGTATTGCGCAGCACAGAGTCGGGGTCCTGTGCCCTCGACAGTCCGCTGCTGAAGAACATCACCAGCACTGACGCGACTATCACACACTGACGTCGTCTATTCCGTCTCATAGCAATGACCTCCCAGAGTTCCCACGCGTTCGAAGCCCGGTTTGCGCTCTGGTCGTACGTGGCCAAGAGAACTAAACGGTAGGCCGGACGCTGACACCGAGCGTCGAACGGCACACGTGATGGCACAGGAGCGATTACGAGGTATGGGCGGAGAAGATCAGATGCGAAGCACGGAAATCTTGAGCAGGAGATCCTGGGGAGGACCGACTGTGGGATGATCGGACAAGCGGCTACTGGGTGAGGTGTGAATGCCAAGAAGTGCTAACGAGGCGGTATCTTCTGAACAGATCGTCTGACAGTCACTGTTGAGGTGAAGCTTATCGGCAGACTGCACGCCGAGCGTCTTAAACGCATCGCAGAACTGAGAGACCGGTTGCTCATCTGGAGTCGAACAGCCATTGCCCATTGCACCGGCCGTGACGCCATTCACCGGCAGGAGACAGGCATAGGCATTGAAGCTCAACGCGAAAAAGAGCACGACGAGTGTGCAGGCGAGGACCGAAGGGGAGCGATGAGCATGTACTCGCATCGCGTCAGTCTATCCCTCTTCACCTCGCCCGTCAACGACGGTCCCCTCGTCTGCTTTCTGATCAGGAACGGTCCTGCCTCTCCGAGCTGTTGACCGTGTGCCAATTCTAAACTGTCTCACCAGAGGGGTTCACCCCACGGCTAATTAGGCGGTGGCCGAGGCCGGCGCGAGTCCGTTGCAAGTGGTTGAGAGGACAGAGAGAAGAGGTGGTTGCGGGGGCCTGCAATCACCGAACACGTTCAACATTAACTTCCGCATAGACCTCGTATAGGGATCACACACATTGAAACCATTTCGGGTTGGAAACCTGTCACTCACCAACATTTGCTCAATTGCCTAAGTTAATGATTAAAGGTCTGTTCTCCCCGTAGAGCCTTTGTCTTCATCGGTTGCTACAGGCGAACCACTTTTATATCTCTTCTAAGTTCTCTATTGTTTCTCGGGGTTCAATCCGTCTATCGGCACTATGTCAGCACGGCACAGCTTCATAGATGCGGAGGTTCCCAGCCTTCGAACCCGTGTTTCAATCACGCCCATGTTTTCGCCATGGTTTCCATTACGGTTAGCTGGTAAGGTGGCAGGATCAATTTACAAGTTCGATCTGGACTATTCCATTATCTCCCCCTCCAAACGTAAGATCTCCCCGCCACGAACCACCGGAACAGTGAACAAGTTAGGGCTCTCAAAGCGAAGACTCCCGCCTTCAAGGAAACCGCGGTATTCTTTCCCGTCCGCGTGATCCACCGCGACAAACCACTTCCCACCACGGTCTGCCTTGTAAATCAGGTGTTTACTATCAGGGCTGAACAGAGGCATGCCAATCGGGATACCATCAACTTCCGGCCCCTCCACCCCGTCCACAACCACAAACCTCTTATCACCACGGCTCGGTGAATAAGCTATTCGTTTGCTGTCTGGACTAAAGACGGGATTGCCCTCCAGAATCCCTTCAGCGTGAATGTTGGTTTCCACCCCGTCCACTACAACAACCCACGTGCCATCGCGCTTTGCCCCGTATGCGAAACGTCTACTGTCGGGACTGTATCTGAGATTCCCAATATTGTCGTATTCACGACCCTCTATCCCGTCAATGACAACAACTATTTTCCCGCTTCGTTCGGCCGCGTAAGCCACATGTCTGCTATCAGGGCTGAAGACGGTAGCCTCGCTACTAATCGAATCGTATTCCTTTCCTGCGATCCCATCGAGAACAACAAATTGTCTGTCCCCGCGCATCGCCACATGAGTCACACGCTTGCTGTCCGGACTAAAGCGAATGCCACCAACTCCAATTCCTTCATGCTCTGCCCCTTTAACAGTGTCTACGGTGGCAAACCACATGGCATTCCGCTTGGCAACAGGGGTTTGGCGTATTCTTTCAGCTGGTTCAAAAAGAAATGAATCTGCCTCCTTGGAACCTAGACTTCTAGCGATTGTTACCCTGAATGCGCAATATACGAATTGGTTCCGAGTGCGACCTTGCCTCGAATTTGTTGTACCCCACTTAATTTGTGGACAGGTAGCGTAGTCAGCCGGATGCAGGACACCCACTGAATTTATTCGAGACCCATCGCAGCAGCAGACAGCCGAGGCCCTTTCCACAGAGTCACAAGCAAGTGTGCCTGGGTGTCCCTTAAGAAGTGGAGACTCGAAGCGGGTTGAATTCTTTGCAGAATGGAGGGTTGCAATGTTCAATAATCTGTCCAGAAATTAAGCGGGGCAGCACAACTTACCCTTAATCTTATAACTCATCTTGCTCCGAACTCCTTCAAGTTGAATAGGATAGCGGGGTTCTCCCAATCTGCTATTCTTATTCGTAGGTACGCGGTGTCCGACAATCTTTCCAGTCAGGAACTGCCATCTCTCGTTGTGAAGGGGGCACTCATGATGACACGTGTCATCGGCTTCATTGTAGCGTTGATGCTGCTCAATATTGCGGAGGTACAGGCTCAGGGGTACCTCGATGGTCTCATGAATCGAGCCACCGAAAGCGCCAAACGCAAAGCGCAGGATCGAGTGAATCAGAACATCGATCAATCCATCGACAAGGCCATCAAGAAGACCGAAGATACGGTCAAATGTGTCGCGACGGATCGGGAGTGCCTCAGACGGGCAAAAGAAGAAGGAAAGCAGGTCGAGATGGCTGAAGCACCGACTACCAAGGACACGATGAAGTGCATGGTATCTGACACCGGTTGCATGAAGCAGGCTAAGGCCCAACGCAAGAATGTCGAGATTGAAGATGAAAGTGAACTTGACACACTCCGTTGTTCAATGACGGACGCCGACTGCCTTAAGCGCGCCAAGGCGATGGGGAAGAAAGTCGACATTATCGACTGAACAGCGACATGCACTCCGACGACCTCGTAGCTCCGCTGCTCTAGTGGGGCAGTACAAATTGACGAATCCGGACAAATCATTCAGATGGACGGCCTTGGATCTCAATTTAAGTAAACTCTGCGTTAAACTCCGGTCTAGAATTGGCTATGCACGCATTTGTTACCAAGACGGCGCAAGACTATGCCCATGCGATTGTGCTACCGTCCGCCGGCGTCTGACGCAGGAGATTTCCACAAGTCAATCCTGTCGTAATGCATGATGCACCCCACGCTCGATCGGCCTTGTTAACGGCGTTGACCGGCGGTCGCCGCTTCCAGCAGGCGTTTGGCTGACTCCATCCCGCTTTTAAGCTGTTGAGCAAACAGGCCTGCGGCATGACCTGCGACATCGGGTAGTAGGTCCGCTGCCAGTTCCGCCACATTGGCACCTTTTTTGGAAGTGGCCGCCTGGTTGCGGGCAATGGCCGCGGACACGACTGCCGCACCCAGGGTAATCTTGCTCAGGACCTCCGGCCGAGGGCCCGCGCCTAGGGCACCCGTAACGATATCTCGCTGCAAATCTCCGAACACTTGCTTGTTGCGCAGCTTTTCCACCGGGTCCCACACATCCTCCACTTCCTGAATCCATTCCCACCACGGAATTCTTGGCTTGTAGAGAATAACATTAAAGGAATAGATCACACAGGCACCGCGCGCCTGGCTAAGATAGTCTTCCGCAAGTTGGCTGAAGTAGCAAATCTGATCAAGCGGGATTGTCTTGAACTCGCTTATTACTCCCAGTTCTTCCAGCAGGCGCGGTTTCTTGATCATTTCAATCAGCGTGTTCCACCAAAGTGTTTGATGGCGGCCAGCGGGTATGAGCCAATAGATGATGTTGCGGAAATACCATTGAATCATCTTGTATTGTTGGCAAGGCTCGCGGCTGCCCACGCCGTCCGGCACATAAAAACCATGGAGCTTTTGCGCGTGCTGCGGCCCCAAGTTGTCGTCTTCCAGATAACGGTCGCCGGTGAGGTTGATGTTAAAAAAGTGGTGCCAGGTGGAATCCACTACCACACGGCCCTTGCCTACACGGTGTCCGTCCCAGGCGCCAATCACACCAAAGGTCATCTCATTGGTGAGGGCAGTGCCGCCGGTGTGGGCTGTGTCCAATGCGGGCGATGTTGTGTTTTGGTTCACATGACCCGTTGCGACGACCTCGGGCTCCAGCGGCGTTGGCATATACCCTGGAGGTGCATTTGCTGGGGTGTAGTCAGGATACTCGCGCATGGTGCTGCCGCCGAGTATGAACGTGCCACTGACGCTGGTCGGCACCTCGCACCACCCCTCATGCATGTGGTCTGGCAAAAACGTGATGGCGCCTTGCGGTGAGCACAGTAGCGGGTGAGGCAAGTACTTCCTGGCAAGGTAACCCAGCTTGGTGCTCAAGCCCGCGCTATACAACGCGGGGGTGATGGGTTGCGCCACTTCGTCGGATTGGTCTTCGAAATTGGTCACGTTATCCGGTCCGGGTTGCGTGGTATCGTGCCGCGTGGCCCCGAGCGGAGGCGGGGCCGACGGCTCGCCATTGGGCCCAGTGGAAGACCACCAACGGCGCATGCTACGCACCCGCGGGATCAGTCCGCACAATGGGGCACCCAAATTGGCGTGATCGCCAGTGGCGAAGAAGCCGCTACCGTTTTCCATGAACTGCGCGATCGCTTCGGCTTCGGCCGCGAACTGAGGGTTCGGTTCCCCGGGGTTAATGGCAAACAGCAAGGCCATGTCATAGTCCCCAAGCGCGCGCGGTTGACCATTCACAGTGAAGGCCTGATCGAAGCGAAAGTTCACGACGTCCGCGCCGCGATCGGCCTTAATTTGTGCTTCTGTTCCCGCGGTGCCAGACGGTGTGCGGTGCGCCTTAGTGATCTTCACGTTAAAGCCCACCCACGCGGTATTTTGCAGCACGCTGAGGAACTCGCCCAAATGAAACTCGCGTGAGTTGGGCCCGGTGGCCTCCGCGGCTGCCTGCAACGTCCACGGTAGAAAACCGCCGTTAGCCGAATTCGGCCAATCATCTGTGACGACAAGAACATGCACCATTGGTTTCAACATTATTGCCTCCTCAAGTTACTTGTTTCATGCAACCTGCATAAGTGGTACTGAAGGTGAAGACGACATATGCCCGGTCCGCTTCGAGCACACTGCACCTAACACGACATCGCATTGCACGGAAGCGGTCTTGTCGTTTGGGTACATCTTGAGCGTTAGGTACTGCCCGCGTGTGAGGGGTTTCGTGAGACGGAGTCCACACCCCCTGATTGTGATATCCATCACCTGCCCGCTAGCAAGTCCTGTTTTATCTCCGGCTATCATGCGACAAGACACAAGTGCTTGCACAGATCGCCCTGGCTGCCTCCGCTGTTCCTGGTGCCTCTGAAGGAGAAGACGGGCAAGATGAACTCCATGGCGCATGCCTGCTTCATACTCGGCCTCCGATGATACACGAATGGATCAGCAACTCTCATGCCGAGGGGATACTACTCATTGGCATTCGAATATTCGCAACTTTTGAATGGGGATGGTCTTTGGGAACGGACTGTGTGTATCGGAACCGATTCCGAAGAGAGACGAAATGATTCGGCCGTGAGGCTAGGAGGAGGTCTTCCAGTTTACATGCATTGATTCCATAGCCGTCTCCCTGTTCGTGCGTGATGTTCCTTGCTACCTGCTCGCCAGGCCAACCTTTTTAGGGCATTGAGTCATTCGTGGAAGTTTGACCCTCCCCTGATTTCATAGACACCTCCATAAGTGGGAGAATCATGAAATTGGAGGGCATCATGCCAGACACCACGCGACGTCAGTTCACCGATGCATTCAAATCCGAGGCAGTTCGGCTCACGCGGGAATCGGGCCGGCCGGTGGCCCAGGTGGCTCGGGAACTCGGGATTTCGGATAATGTGCTGTACCGCTGGAGGACCGAGCAGCGACAGGTGGAATCCCAGGGCCGCACACGCCGGCGGTGCGCACTGAGCAGGATGAACTGACACGGCTCAAACGGGAAAATGAGACGCTCAGGAAGGAACGGGATTTTTTAAAACGTGCGGCGGCGTGTTTCGCGAGGGAATCCCCATGAGATACTGCGCGATCCAGGAGCACGACCGTCGCTATCCGATCCGGCTCATGTGCCGCGCACTCGCCGTATCGCCTGCGGGCTATTACGCGTGGCGCTCACGGCCGGAAAGCCACCGGGCGGTGTCCGCCCGCACCTTGCTTTCGGCCATCCGGGTGATCCACCAGGAGTCCCGTGAAACCTATGGCAGCCCCAGCATCTGGGACGCCCTGCTCAAGCAGGGGCACGGCGTGGGTGAGCATCGCGTCGCCCGGCTGATGCGCCAACACGGCATCCGGACCAAGACCGTGAAGAAGTGGCGTGCCACCACCCAGTCGAATCATCGACTACCCGTGGCCACCAACACTCTTAATCGTCAGTTCACGGTCGAGTATCCGAATCGGGTGTGGGCCGGGGACCTCACCTACATCTGGACCGCAGAGGGCTGGCTCTATCTGGCGGTGCTTCTCGACCTCTACTCGCGCGCCGTGATCGGCTGAGCGATGGGCGTCCGGCTGACCGTGGATCTGGCCGAACGTGCCCTCACTATGGCGCTAGCGAACCGGACACCCACGGCCGGGCTCCTGCACCACTCGGATCGCGGCAGTCAGTATGCCGCCACGAGTGACCAACAATTACTCGCTACCCACGGCATCACCACCAGCATGAGCCGCACCGGCAATTGCTGGGACAACGCCTGCGTCGAAAGTTTCTTCGGGACACTCAAGCGCGAGCTCGTGTACCATCGGCACTACGCGACTCGTGAAGACGCGACACAGGACATCTTCGAGTACATTGAGGTGTTCTATAATCGGAAGCGCCGTCACTCGACCCTTGGCTATGACTCCCCGGCCGAGTACGAAGCGAGGACAGCTGTGGCTTAACCGGGTGTCCACGGAATTGGGGGAGGATCAGTTTCCAATCTCTCAGTATCACACCACTGCTTCGATACACATCTGTTAGAAGTGGTTTTGAATCGGGTGTAAAAGATATACGCAGTCCAGTCGATGCACTCGGGAGTAGGGCAAGAGCAAGAAGGGAAAAAGAGAGAACATTCTTAATTCGAACGAACGGTCTCTTGCGGATGCGCGACTATGGCCAGACAACTTCATGTAGCAAGCGGAAGCGCGGAGTGTCTCTCAGGCCCAGAGCGTCCCGTAGGTGGATCGTCAGTTGTTTTAAACATAAGTAGACTGAACGACAAACTCACCGCCGGCCAGGGCGGGATGAGGATAGGATCATTCACACACTCTCTTCGCTTGTGGTGCATCGTGATCTAGCTCAGCAGGAGAGGCCGATTCAACCTGCCGTTCAGTCTTTACCGAACTTCCCGCGAACTCGGCGCGATGCTGTTGGACCATCTGGCA
>PLBR01000106.1 GCA_003135435.1 Nitrospira sp.
CGCCGCCGATCACCACCACCGGCCAGGCTGTAGACTCCATCCCAACCGCCAGTCCGGCGATGATGTTTGTCGCATGGCCCGTTTCACTGGCCTTGGCAATGGACTTCACCGGCGCATAGCTCTTGGAGGTGTAGTAATCGGTGATGAATACGAGTGCGAGCGTCACAGCCAAGCCGATCAACGCCGCGAGGTAGTAGCTCATCCCACTCACGCCACCCACACCTCCCATGATTGTGGTCGTCACAGGATAGAACGCCAACGCGGCAATGCCGCCCGCCACAAATAATCCTTTGTAGAGCGCCGGCATAATCTCGCCGCCCGGGCTCACCTTCACGAAGAAAATACCGATGATTGTCGCGAAGATCGTGACGCCTCCGAGGGCGAGAGGAAACAGAATCGGGGCGCTGACTCCCTTGAACAGCGTGAAGGCCAAGACCATCGCCGCCACCGTCNNCAGAATCCCAGCTTCGACTTTCCCAACAAGATCTGCACCGACGTCCGCCGCTTTCGTATAGATACCACCGCCCACGCGGGCAAACACCGAAATCATACTCCCGCCGAACCCAAGACTCAGCAACGCATGGATCGCCTTCTCCTGCCCCGCAAACTGTGATGCCACTGTATAGAAGAGGGTAATAGCCAGCAGGCCCAAACCGATCAACAAGAGCCCCGTCACTGCGCCGCCACGAAACGCCACCGTCAGTGCCGCATTCATCCCTTTATGGGCAGCCTGGGCCGTCCGGACGTTCGCCCGCACCGCGATGACCATACCCACATATCCGGCCAGCGACGAAGCACCGGCTCCGATCAAAAATCCGACTGCGGTCAGTAAGCCGAATTTATCGGAGATAACTCCCGCTCCCCACAACAGGGCGAATAACACCGCGGCGACGACGCCAACGGTCCGGTACTGACGATTCAGGTAGGCGCTCGCGCCTTCCTGGATGGCTTTCGCAATTTCCTGCATCTTCGGGTTGCCGGCATCGAGTTTGAACACCCACATGGCCAGGTACAGGCCGTAGACAATGCCGGTCACCGCCGCTACCAACGCAAACGTAATAATGGTCGAGTCGCTCACAGGTCACTCCTCCTATAGGTAGGTGAGGGGCTTTTATGTCACACGATTCCCCATGGCTTCAACCCATCAAAAGTACGTGTGGGGGGAAAACCGCGGGGCAGTGCAGGCTGAGTCTTACAGCTAACTACCCGAAAAGTTGGGCCATTCTATACAGATGACGAGAGAGGATCAAGGTAAAAGACAGAGGAATCTCGCTCAACACTCAACACATTTTTTCTAGTTAGACTAGCGGTTTAGCTGCTCCAGCCTGCTCAGACTCACTCAGGCCTACTCCAACCAAGGGTTGACCGAAATCAGAAATTTGACTGGAATGAGTTGGAGTGAGGTAGCGTTGAGCAAAAGTGAACACAATCGGCTCCCCGAACTGTACCCTTTGCGAACCCTGCGATCCGAGTTCCACAGAGCCCAGTCCACGATCGACTAAGGTACAGAAAATGCCACCTGTCCGAAATAGATTCACCGCGAAATTTTGCTCATTCCTCTAGGTTGATTGCTTGACTTCTCAGGCTGGTGCCTTCCCCTCTGGACGAACTTTGCAATTCTTTTTTTGGGGGAGGACCAGCCTTCAAGAATATTCCTTCCAAATCCCATACAGGATGCCGCACACAAAGCCGATAGGCGCGGTGAACATTATCAGCGCTGGACCATTCCCACTTGAGATTGCTGGTATGTACTCATGTATTCCGCCACCAATAACACCCAGCATGGATCCAACCACTGCAAACCAAAGTCCATATCCGACGATGTTCTTGAATGTTGTCACTATGTGTCGCTTCACACTGTAAGGGTAGACATCGGGCTGACGTTCGTCAAAATAAACGGCGGCTAGAAGTTGACGAAATGCTCCCCGCCCAGGGCTCGAACATGCGAACGCTAGCTTTCTCTGTCGTCATCCTAAAATTCAAAGAATGGCAAGACATTTAGTTAACAAGACTGGCTGTCTGGAGGCGCGCCAAAAACGTTGCGAAGAACTAGCCGCTATCCTATGGATATAGTTGAAGGTCAATAATAGCTGTCGAACGGGTCTAAAAGAACTGTTTTTGACCCTCATTCAATAAAATGCCCAATTACGCATTCTGGCAGACGTTCCGACAAGCAAAGTAACTGGTTGTGTGTACTTTGATAGCACGTAAGCGGTTGCTCTTGTAGGCCCCTCAATCAGGATAAGATCATCGTCAAATCCTGAGACAGCAATTAGCTCTGAATAGCTCTTTCCATTTTGAATACCGGCAACAACCTTCTTGACATTTTCATTGATAGTACCATTAACATCCGCAACTTGGATTTTATCGATGTTACTTGCTCCATCGCTTACAAGACGGGTCCTGTTAGAAAGTATGATCCAAGTGTGATGTTTGGCGTACTTTAGTCGCGCAATTTCTGGTTGCTCCAGACGGACACGCTGCCACGAGACATCATGAGGGAAGCCATGGAACGAAAAGGAGTTGGCGCCGTATCCTCGAACCTCTCCCAGCAACTTGATCCTCTCCATATTCTGATGGTCGTTATGCGGATCTGCGGACTCGATTAGCGGCGTCCGAGAGAAACCGAGAGCACTAATCTTCTGTCGATAGACGTGCTCATATCGAGGTGAGTCGATCTCGGCCTTCAGGAAGGCCAACACCATTTCATGTTCCGTAGCTGGTCCGATCAAAAGCATTTGTTTTTGGACTTCTTCCGGCTGAACGCCGTGGCCTTATTCCCCCAACCGAGTTGTCCTTCTCAAACGGGTTGGGTTTGTGAACACCCTGCGGACCACAGCTCCCGGTGGTGTCCGTGGCCGCCTTTCCCATTCCTCCGATAGAATCAGTTCGGGCTTCGCCCATCGTCAGGAAGAGAGGCTCAACTCCCCTGGCGCGCATGATCGAGGGCCTTGACCATGGTCAAAAGGCGCGCCCGTCCTTCTTCGGAAATCTCGGTGAACTGGACCCCCATCCCAGGAAAGAACACATAATGCTCCTCCCTAGGTCGAACCCAGGCCACTGTGCCTTGTGCATTGATCGGCGCGGTCGGATCGTCAGGCAGGACGAGTTCCAGCGCGAGGGCCGTCCCTAGCTGCGGCGGCAGATGGGTCTCGATGAAGACCCCACCTCCGCCTATCTCGCAGGTGACACTGTCGACGTGTGTGTGGCCCCCTGTCAAGTAGCGCACCTTCGCCGCGAGACGACTGCGGGGGTAATTCCGGACAGCTCGATGGGATCTGGCCTCTTTGACATAGCCCTGAATGAAATCTATAACGGCTTCCCACGACACCGCCCCCAGCGGTTCGCCTGTTGGGTCGAGCAGCGTCATCGTTTCCGCCTCGCTGTCCAGCCCCAATGCTTTCCCCCAGTGCCGCAATGAGATCTTAATGGGCAGCTTCATCATGGTCCTTCCTCTCGGTGGGAAACAAACACGCCCGCCCTTTCCGTATGCATTCGCGATTCATCACGCATCCTGCTTCAGACTCTCGACCCTGAGTTCCAACAGAATGAGTCTTTCTCGACAACCCTGAAGGCTTTGTTTCTGAACCAATCTCGACTTATCGTGAGCGCCTGGATATTACGCTCAGTTGCGTCGCGAGTTCCATAGGGGTTATTGGACCAGGCTTATCCGGCCTTCAAGAGCGACAGGTTTACGGCGGTGGCAGACTTTGTTATAGTGCGCGGCGGAGGAAATGCTCATGGGCGTGGCGCCGAATTATATTTTGGTAGAGGGGCAGACGTTCAGCAAGGCGCAGCTGCCGCTCGACAACCACGTCTACAAGAACTGCGCGATCGATGACTGCGACGTCTATTTCAGTGGTGGGCAATACGAACTGATCGATACGCACATTACCAATTCCCGCCTCATCCTCAACCACCCAGCCAAAGGCATGTACTCCGCAATTCAGATCTTTAAGATGAAATCCCCAGGCTCCAGCATCGTGTTCGAGTAATTCGTGAAATGTAAAACGCGAGACGGAAAGGTGGCCTGAAACGAGGCTATCGGAGGACCTCGTCTCAATAACGTTTCACCTCTCAGCTTTCACGTCTTACGCGTGAGTGGTCACTTATTGACCGAGATATTCTCCGCGTACTTGATGATCTCGATCGGCTGGAAGACTGGGTCTTGCGATCCCTTGGAGGACTCGGCTTCGACACGCTGCAGGAATGGGGCAGGGCCGGCGATCGACGCGTAGTTGAGGGTCACCTCGACATCGAACGTCTTGGTGTCTTTCGGCGTGGGGAAGGTAAAGGTCTCGACACGTGTTTCTTCCGGTTTCAAGACCGTATCTTCAAGGACCTTGACCGCTTCAAAATCGAAGCTCGTCTTCTGGCCCTTGGCATCCTGATAGACCCGGCCATAGACGCGCTTGTCGGTAAAGACGGTCTTCAGATTCTTCCCTTTGATATCCAGATCGAGCACTACGGTCGCCCAAGCCGGATGGGTGGCCGGCAGATTGTGCGGAACGAGACTCTGCACCTTCACCGTGACCGTGGTTTTCTCGCCCTCGACTTTCGTGTGGACGTCCACCTTAGCCGCTTCTTGGCGAAGCTTGCCGATACGACCGGGAAAGGTATGGTTGGCGGTTTTCCGCTTCTTCTCCCCGTTGGCCGATTCGCCGATTTGCTCCGGCATGTGACAGGTCTGGCACTCTTTGCCGGACTTCACCGCCTTGCTCTGATCCCAGTTGCCCAGCAGATCGTTGGCCTTGCCTAAGCTCGCAGCCGAGGGCACCGACTGGTGGCAATTGAGGCAGAGATCGGACTTTTGAAACAGCCCCAGCTCCATCGACTGGTGCGCGCGATTTTGTACAGCATCCTTATAGGGGCCATAGAGGGTTTTGCTCTCGAGTTCGTACTTGGGCTCCGGCGGTTGTTTCGTTCGATCGACCTGTTTGATCAAGTGGCATTGCGCGCAGGCCACGCCGTCCAGCGACGGATCGCCGGCCTTGGCCTGATCGATGAAGAGCTGGACCTGATCGGGGAATTCTCGCACGTGCGGCGCATGACAGCGAAAGCACAGGGCTTTGTCTTTTCCTGCCGGGGAAGACAGGAAGGCGTCGAGCGAGGCGCGGAAGACCGGGGAATGGATCGAACGCGAGAGCGGAGAGATTTCCCACTCTTCAAACACGCGCTCATGGCAACGTTTGCACTTGCTGGAACTCGGAAAGGCCTGTTCAATGGTACTCTGCGACATAGCTAGTTCTTGCGCGAACGTGCCGCTGTCGAGCCAGTGAGCGAGAAGCAACGCCACCATCACGATTACCGCGCCGATTCCGATCTTCACACGGATCGAGTCTCGCACCATCATGCTGGTCCTTTTACTTCGGCTGCTTAGCAGGCTGCTGAAAAAGTCCGCCAGCTTGTCTTGTTGATTTGGCCTGTCTGTCTGGTTTGTTTGGTTCATCTGGTCTGTCTGATTTTTTGGTTGAACGAAACTAATCAGATGAACCAAATCAACCAGATAAACAAAACAAACCAGATCAACCAGACAAACCGGGCTGTTAGAGTGTTTTGGCCCGATAGGTCAGCAGGCGAGGCTGCGTATACTCATCGAAAATCTTCTGCGCGATCTCCCGCTCTTTGTCGGTCGCCAAGGTTGCGAGATACTTCTCCTTGAGCGCCGGTTCGGGCGTCGGAATCAACGCATAGTTCAACACCGCTTCGATCGACGCGGCAGTCGATCCGGACGGGATCGCAAGGGAGAAGGGCACTTTTCGCGTATGGCCCCCCTTGATGAAGGGATCAGGAATCGGGCCCCGGAGAATTTTGTCGTAGGGCAAACCAAACTGCTTGGTCTCTTCCTTCAGCACCTTGCCCTGCGCATCCTTGGCGGTCAGGACCAGATAGAACTGCTTGAGCACCGGGTCGCCGTCGGGAAAGCTGTGAGGGAGGCTGCCGATTCTCACCAGCGCCGTCCCCTCCATGGCAGAAGCCGACTTGGTGGTCTCTAGATCCACGCGGGGCATCCATTCAGCCTGTAGATTTCGATTCTTGATGAGGGTGCCGGGAACCACCACGCCGCGGAACCAGTGGCGACCGATTGCGCGAGTCATGGCGCCTCGCCTCGACGTGGAACTGCCGGTCGAGGGCTCCATGTGGCAGTCTTGGCAAATCGTCCCCTGCAAGATCTCACCGGCCAGGTCTTTCTGCGTCACATCCTTGACCTTATCAAAGTGGCAGGAGGCGCAATAGTTCGCGCCACGGAACAGGTCGGACTGCGTCGCAGGATGGACGAGATTTTCCTCCGGGTCCGCATAGGGCCCATAGATCATCTTGCCCGGCTCGATCTTGAATGACGGCGGAGAATTCAGTGTCTGCTCGACCTGCTTAATCAGATGGCAGGAGGCGCAACCGATGCCTTCCACTTGCGGTTTGCCGGACAACACCTGGGCCACAATCTTATCGGCATGTTGCGGGAACACGGTGGTCGACGGCACATGACAGGCGAGACAACGGCGGCGCTCGTCGGTCGTCGGATTGGTCTGCAGCCAGACACCCAACACCGTGCGGAAGACCGGCGACTCCAGCGACGTACCATGCAAGAGCGCGGCATCGACTCGGCCAAAGGTTTTGAGGTCCGGCGTCTGTTCGCGCACGCCTTTCCACTCTTCATAGTGCCGATCGTGGCATTGTTTGCAGTCTTCCGAACGAATAAAGATCTTTTCAATTTCCGCCACCCAGTCGGACGGAGGCGGAGTCTCCGCCTTCTGTGCAATAGCGCAGCCCTGATACAAGCCGATGACGCCCACAATGAGCGCGAGGAAGAGGCTTACGGCGATTCGCGGTGTATGCCGGATGAATCGTGACATCATTAATCCCGTTTGCAGCCGACGAAATGGAAATTTACCCCCCACCCGACCGGATCGCCTGGATCCGCCGGCTCATAGGTGCCGATGGTGAAGTTGCATTCTTTCATCCCTCGCTTGATCGCTCTCCCAAAATCGATCATGTTTCCGATCTCGGTCTTGTCGATTTCCTTGATGACGGATCGGACTTTGATGCCGGCATAGTCGGCGCGCGAGCTCCCGATCACTTCGAACACCGCAACGCCCTGCGCCCGTTCGAGTTTCAATTCTTTTTTGATGTCCTCGTCCACGTCTCCGACGATCACGCCAAATTCTTCCCCCAATCGCGCGGCTTCATCCACGGTCATCGGCTCCTGATCCGCCGCACTCACCGGCGCCGGCGCGAGACCAGCCAGGGCTCCTATGCACAGGCTGACACACAAGAAAAAGGCCCTTCCGCTCCGAAGGGCCTTAGGTTGAGCACTGACTGAACTGATTCGAGTATCCTCCAACGTCCGTGCCTCTCATCCGCACAGGTACTGTCATTCATTACGAAGCTAGCAGGCTGTGGGAAAACACTTCCCCAGGATGCTCAAAAAGGTCGTCCAGCAAGGCCGCAGCGAGTGAAGGTCCCGAGGCGTACCCTCTGGGTACGTTGAGGGCCTGAACGATGCGAGAACGAAGCTGGCGGACTTTTTCAGCATCCTGCTTAGAGCTTCGCAACCGGATCGATGACGAGCTGAAACCAGGGTGCGACGGATTTCTGCCCGTTCCGCTCTTTGTTCTCACCGTTCCATACGGCAAACGACACGGTTTGCACCCGGCCTGGAATCAGCTTGGCTTCGTTCTCTGGCTCCTCGCTCACCAAGGGTCGGCGCATGACGACATGCCACACCCCATCTTTCCACGCAGCCTGCCCCTGGACTCGGCCCTGTTTCTCTTTGGTCGTCAGTGTACTAAAGCCCCCGCCGATGAGGTCCTCGACTGAAGAGACTCGGCGCGGAATGACTTCAAACGTCCGCACGCCATCGCGGGCTTTCTCGGAAGTCTTAGCGGCCCGGCGATCGATATCGCTCTGCCAATCGGCCTTCCAATGCCAGATATTGATGTAGTGATCGAGTTGGCCCATGCAGAAAAATGCGGGAGCATCGCCGAGCGGCAGTCCAATCGCGACGCCGTCGCGAAAGGTCCCTGGCGTCAAACGGTCGTTTTTCGTGTTGTCCTGCCATTCAAGCAGAAACGCGATCTCGGTTCCATTGTGAAGCGACCGCACCGTCAAGGCTCGCGCGGTCGGCTCAGGCCAGACCGGCCTGGTAATCACCTGACCGCTCAACGGAAGCGTCATCGGCGAGACCTTGGCCCAGGCGACGTCCTCGGGCCCCGTCGGCACTTCCCCCTCGACGAGACGCGTGCGAATAATCATCCCCTCGGAACTGACGAGTGGTACGCCGACGCCCACTAAAACGCCGGCCACAACCAGAATGAAGAGGAACAGGAGAAGCAACGGGCGAGAAGAAATCTTCGTCTTCGTACGCACTATGTAAGGTCCTCGGGTGACCGGCGCGAGCACATCCTGATAGATTCAGAATACCACAAAGCCCGGGCGAGACTAAACCGACCCCGTCCTGATTTCTACCAGAGTTTCACGCGGCGAATTTTATTTTCGCTCCGTTCGCAGATGTAGAGATAACCCTGGGAGTCCAGTGAGAGTCCGACTGGAGAGTTGACGACGGCCTCCACTCCGAGGAGTCCGTCTCCATGCTTCACGGTCCCTGCCGACTCTTTCGCCACGAAGCGCGCAGCGCCGCAGCCGCCCATATTCTTGTCTTCGTAGCCGCTGTCGCCGTTGCCCGCCACCGTCGTAATCAAGCCGGTCGCCACGTCCACCTTGCGCACCCGATGATTCATCGTGTCGGAGATGTAGAGATTGTCCTGTTGATCGACCACCACGGCTTCCGGCGCATGGAGCATGGCTCTGATCGCCGGCTTGTCGTCACCGTCGTAGCCGTACCGGCACACGCCGGCCACTGTCGAGATAATGCCGCTGCGGTGATCGATGCTGCGGACGCGGTTACTGCCCTTGTCGACGAAAATAATATCGCCTTTCCCGTTCACCGTGAGCCCGACGACATCATAGAGGCGGGCCTCGAGCGCGGACTTTCCATCGTCGAGATACATGGACATGTCCAGTCCGTCTGAACAGACCGGCATGAGCCAACCATGGTCATCGCTGAAATCGATGCCGATGGCATCGCCGGAAAGCACAACCAGGTTCCGCGCAACGAGCGGCTGCTCACGGGCCTCGTCCTCGGCCGTCCAAGTCCCGGCGACGGTGGTCACCATGCCCGTCCGGGGATCGTAGCGACGGATTCGGTGCGCCTGGGTGTCGGCGATGTACATCACGTCGTTGGGGTCGAAGGCGATTGCGGCCGGCCAAGTGAGGTTGACCTCGAGGGCCGGACCATCTCCGTTGAACCCATGCTGCCCGGTGCCGATGATCGTGGTGATGATGCCGGTCTCATGGTCCACTTTCCGGATACGGTTGCTCCCGGAATCGCAGGTATAGAGATCGTTGCGGGAGTCAAACGCGACGTCAAGCGGCAAATAGAGCCCGGCTTCACCACAAGGGCCTTCGTCGCCGCTATAGCAGGTTTCGCCGATGCCGGCGAAATTATGGAGTGTGCCTTCCCGGAGATTGACCCGCCGGATACGATCGGACCCGGACTCGGCAAAATAGAACCAGGTCTCGTCCTTGTCGAGCGCGGCGTGATGGGGCAGTGGGATCCCGGACTTGACCGCCCGTTTTCCATCGCCGGTGCTCCGGGCCTTACCGTTGCCTGCGAAGGTTTCGATATAGCCGGTCGCAAGCTGCAGTTCTGTTTCCATATACCTGTGGCCCTAATCCCGGCTGGTTAGCCGCGTGGAACTGATTGAACCGTCGCGGCTGGCTGCCCCACGGAAGTCGGTGCTTGCACCGGTGATTCCGGAATCGCTTGCTGCGGAACGGCTGCCGTCTGCTGCTGGGCCGCTTGGGCTTCGGCTTCAATCGCGTCCGCCTCATGTACGGACTTCTTGAAGCCCTTGATTGCCTTGCCGATTCCTTCCCCCAGCTGCGGCAATTTACCCGCGCCGAAGATGACCAGCACGATGACGAGGATCAGGATCAACTCTGTGATGCCAAGACTCCCAAACATGGTGTGTGCCTCCTTATGAATGGGTCAATCAGGATGCGCTGCTCTCTTTAGCCCGTTTAGAAAATCGTTCCTTCAGCCGCTTCCGCGCCTGCTCGGCCTGTTCGAACATCTTCGACTTGTCGTAGACGCTGATCAAGTTGTAATAGGCCAGCGGCTCCTCGGGATTCTGCTCGACGGCCTCTTCCATGACCTTGATGGCGAGATCTGTCTTCTTGTGATTCAGCGCCAACTCCATCAGCTTGAAACTGCCCTCCAGATGCTTCGGGTCCAATTCGAGCGTGCGGATATAGCATTGGATGGCCATGTCGATCGTGTTGTAGTCCGAAACCTGGGGATTATCGAGTTCGACATAGACCCCGGCGAGATTGTACCAAGCCATGGGATCGTCCGGCGTGATTTCCACAAGGCGCTCGTAATAATCCTTGGCTTCCATGAACTTCTTTTTGTCGGTATAGACCCGCCCAAGATTGAAGAGCGCCAGGACATCGTGGGGGAACACGTCGAGCGCATGCTTGAACTCGGTTTCCGCTTCGTCCGTCATGGCCTTCGTCGCGTAGATCGTGCCCAAGTTCGAATAGTACATCGCGAGCGACCGATTCATTTCGGCGCGGAGCCCCTCCGCCATCTCAATCGACTTCTTGACCTCAACGAGTGCGTCGTCCATCCGGCCTTTGCTGAAATACAGCTCGCCTAGTCGGCAGCGGGCCTGGAAATCGTCAGGCTCGGCTGCCAAGAGCTTTTCAATCTCGGAGATTTCTTCGTCGGGGTTCAGCGGCTGATCGCCGGGGTCGATAACGGCCTGACTCTGTTCAGAAGCAGAAGGAGTTGGTTCGTTCATACGATTCCCTATAGTAAAAAGGTCGGTTAGATCTGTCCGCCCACCAATGAATCCGGCGTGCGAATCATGGGAGCGTTCGTCGCCGGTGCCGAATCCGTCGCGCCGCGCCGATACCGGTCCATGGTCAAGAGCATGGCGCCGAGCACTACCATGAGCGTCAGATTCGAATACAGGAGCGCATACCCCGCAATAAACATCAATCCAAGACCATACCCGGCGAGTCGCCCCATGGTGAGCAACTTAATGACCGTATACGACCAGCACAACAAGCCCGTCATGTAAAACGCAAACGGGAGAAAAAACGTGTAGCCCATGCCGAACTGAAAAATCCACCCGATGCCGTCTGCCGCCTTGCGAATGTTGGTCGCCATCCCGGGGTCATACCGATTGAGCAGATAATCCAAGAACAGCATGAGGGTAAAAATGGACCCGGCGGTCGCCCAAAACCAGATGGCGCGGCGGCGTTGCCGCTGATTGCGCGTCCGAAATGAGACACCCCGCCCATAGGCCCACATCACCAGAATGCTGGACAAGACCAGCAACGCCTCGCCCCCGCGATGGGCCTCGTACACGAATGGCGGGGCCGCTACGGTTCCGATGAAACTATAGATCGTGGACACGATCTGGTAATACAGCCAGCCCCCGACTCCGAGGAGATAGGTGATGCCCATAGCGCGATGTGACCATTCAGTATGAGTGGAAAGGTATTCCACCATCAGACAGATCAACGCGATCAATGCGATCAAATTATAAATCGCAGATCCCAAGAAGGCGGGGGGGATCAATAAAAAGCCCACCGTGAGGAGCAAGAGGAGCACCACACAGGGAATGACGATCATGTTCGTTCCCACAAACCCACGGCCGGCCATCCGACTGATAACCGCTACCCCCAAGGCGAGAAACAACAGAATCGCCACGACATTGAGCAGCCACTGCCCGATCTGCGTCAGTGCCGTAAAGGTCGGGATAATCCACTCATGCGTCTGCGCCAACTTGCTGAGATGCATCCCTAATCGCGACACGAGTCGATACAGGATCAATTCCGAGAAAGAGACGAGCAGAACGAGCTTGATCGTGTACTGAAACAGAAGGGATTGATCGCCGATCTTCCCGGTGATCCGGTCGATGGTGGGATTCGTGGCAATCACTCTGTACACCTTTTAAGGGAACTATGAATTACACCGACCGAGAAAAGACAAGGTCAACGTCGTGCAGAACAGGCTCATCACGACCCCGCCGGCTGCGGCACGCCCACTTCCTGGGCCTTTGCCCGTGCAATATACAGCAATCCATCGGCCATCGAATAGTTGAACGGCAACTCGCACACGACTTCGCTGACCTTTTCGTAGACATGCTGATACAGGCGCTCCGCTTCGTCCGGCGTCATGCCTTCCGACACTTCATAGAAGAAGCCCAGGCTCAAGTCCTCTGCCGCCGGACGCATGATGCGCCGGATTCCATAACTGCCAGGGTCGCTCATGATCGGCGCTTCTTTTTCCAAATCGAAGAGGCACGGCTGACAAGAGAACCCATACGATCCGTGAAGCCGCTCGTTCTCCACGATAAAATTCATCGTCTCCCGGGCTTCTTCTTCCTTCTCGGTCGGGAACCCCACGATGATGTAACAATGCACCGCGATTCCCAGGTCGACGCAATCGCCGGTAACGCGACGCACCCACTCCTGCTTGATCCCTTTCTTCATGAAGTCCATCACGCGCTGATTGAAGGACTCCAATCCGAACACGATCTTCAAACAGCCGGCATCCCGCATCGACGCCAAGAGTTCACGGGTCAGATGCTTCTCGAAGCGCATCTCACAAGTCCATTTGATATCCAACTTCTTGTCGATGATCTGCTGGCACAATCGTTTGGTCGGCGATAAGGCAAAGCACTCGTCGGTAAAGAAGAAACGTTGCGCTCCATACCGCTGCTTGAGCCATTCCAATTCCTCGACGGTCCGCCCCGGTTCTTTCTGCCTGAAGTTCTGGTGATCCAGCGTGAGGGCACAGAACGCACAATCCTTGTAGTAGCAGCCTCGTGAAAACTGTACGGGCAACACCGGCTCCGGCGCCAGATATAGTTCCAGTGGAAAGCCGTCGTAGTTGGGGGCCGGCAGCTGGTTAATATTTTCAGAATAAAACGGCTGGTTGACCGTAATCTTCCCGTTCTGGCGATAGATCAGGTTCGGGACCTTGCTGAAATCTTTTTTCCCAGCCAATTGATTGACGAGTTCGAGCAATGCGGTTTCGCCCTCGAACACGATGATATCGTCGGTCAGATCGAATAGACTCGGACAGCGACGCAAGTTGTCGACCAATCTGGTGAAGATGCTGCCGCCAATGGTCAAATGGATGTTGGGAGCGGCTTCCTTGATCAAACGGCAGAGTGTCAGACCAGGGATAATCTGCGAGGTAGCCGTGATCGAGACGCCGATTAAGTCAGGCTGTTCGCCGACAATCGACTGAATAAAGCTCTCACGGAAGAGCTGGATGTATGGGTTCTGGGCTTCATCCCTGATGATCTTCATCAGGTCTTTGGATGAATAGATGGAATAGCTGCTGAACTGATTGTCGACGACCGTCAGTCGGGTCGGGAAATAGAGTGTGGAGAGTATCTCCAGCCATTTGTCGATGAGAAAGAGACTTTCCTTATAGGATTCGAGATCGTAGAAGCCCTCCCCGCGAAGGGTCTCCTTAGCGGGCTCAATCCGATCAATGAGATAAGGAAAGCGGTCCAGCGACTCCACAACTCTCGCCAAATGTTCGGCACTTTCCGGTCCAGTTTCACCGGTTCGATCCCGCTCAAGCGTTCGCTGTTTATCGACCAGCTTCTGATAGAGCTCTGCCCCATAGGATTGGGTGAGCACCCCGTCTAGGAGCTCGATCCCAAGATCGCGCTGGGAGACGTTGGTTACGCCGCCCTGAGCCAAAAACCCCGTCAACGAGGGGAGGCTCAGATAGGGCTGTGACGGGTGCCATGTTGGAGGAAAGAGCAGTGAAACTTTCATGCTAATTCACCACCAACTGGGAGGAAAAATAAGATGATTTCTCAATAAATTCCGACTCTGTTTTATACACTCCGATATCAGCCAAATGCAACCCTCGGAGGCCCCTCTTAATCAGCGGGCCGTAGAT
>PLBR01000105.1 GCA_003135435.1 Nitrospira sp.
AGTGTCACATGATTGCTGACACTGCCGAAAATACGGCATACTGGGGATGCAACGATGCCAACCAGTCACGATTCAACGAACTGACTGCCCCGTGGTGAGGCACCTTGAGGACGTCGATCGGAGCCTGAGACGTTGTGCCGGTCATCCGCGACAAGCCATCTCGCTCGACATCCGCAGCGAAGAGCATTGTATGGCTTCCACAAATCAAACGCGTCACCACCGAGTGATTATTCAGCCCATGTCCACTCACATGGCTATCGTGGAGCAGCACATCAAGATCCTCGCCCGCTGGTGGGTTGAGGACCACCATTCGACAGGGGCCGGATGACACAATCTCCTGTCCTTCTCTGGCCACCCCTTCTTCTAGCCCTCGAAAAACCAATGACTGCTGCAATCGTCGATAGAACAGTTCTTCCCGTGTCTCTCCCGACCCCCAATAGCGCTTTACGATGAAATGGCGGACCACCCAGGCAAGACCTCCGACGTGATCAAGTTGGGGATGTGTACCAATGACCTGATCGATGGCATGGATTCCCCGGTTCCAGAGAAACGGAGCCACTACCCCATGCCCCATGTCGAATCGCTCATACGTCGCCCCTCCATCGATCAACACCACCTGTCCATCAGGCAGCTCAACGACCGCACTATCACCTTGCCCGACGTCCAGGAATGTGACTCGGAAGTGATCCCCATCAAGAAACATCCGCGGGGACCAGGCCCACCACACCAATACCAATAGCACTCCGGCGCCTGCTGCCAAGCGGAACGCCGCGCTGCCCACTCGCTGCCACAGCAATCCGAGACAGCCATAGAACAACAACATGGTGAGACCCGAAGGGGCTGCGACATGCCATTCCCCTCCTGGTAGCATCGACACCAGACGGACCGCGGCCACAAAGTGTTCGAGTAACCACTGATTCAGCGAAGCCAGGGGCAGCATGGTGCTCCCTACCACGATCTGCCAGATTCCGGCACCAAGTCCGATCGGGACCAGCAGGATCCCCATCACGGGAACAGCCACCACATTGGTGAAAAGACCGAGCCAGGGCAATTGATTGAAATAGTACGCAACAAGAGGAAGGGTCACCACGGTGACCACCCCGCTCATGACCACAGCGTCTCTCCCCCAACGAGCGCAGGTTCTCAGGAACGACGGCTCGTTCGGCAGCTCCTCTACTTCGGCCGCGGTCGGCCAGGAGAGCCACCCGGCAATGGCGAAGACGGACAAGAAGGAGAGCTGAAATGAGATATCGAACAGCGCCTGAGGATCGTGCAGCAAAATCCCAACCGCAGCGGCAGAGAGGATATGAAACAGACGGCGCTCCTGGCCGAGCCAGATCGCACTCAGTCCAACAGCCACCATTAGTAACGACCGCATCGTAGCCAGTTCCGCTCCGGCCAGGAAGGCGTAGCCTGCGACAGGAAGGAGCGTACAGACAGCGGCAATGCGAGTCGGCGTGATTCTCCGAGACAGCGCAAGAAGCCAAGCGGCAGGCAACAGAACCATCACCCATCTGACGACCGCGAAGATAAGCAGCGCGACGAGACCCAAGTGGCTCCCTGAAATAGAAAGGAGATGGACCGTCCCGGTCACCATGAACTGATCACGCAGATCTGGATCCAAATACCCTCGATCACCGATGATGATGCCCACATATAGTCCCAGTGCTGGCTGGGGAAGGGTTTGCAACGCGGCGAGACGGATACTGCCCCTCCACCGATCGAATTGATTCCAGATCGCCCACCAGGCATGCGCACGCCCAGACTCAAGTAACTGCACCGCCTCGAATCCGGTCACCGTGGCGATCACATCGATCCCTTGCCGCTCAAGATAGGCCGCATAGTCGAATCCACCAGGATTCAATGACCCACTCGGACGGCGCAACATCGCCCGAAAGCGGACCCGATCGCCTTGGAAGAATACTCGTTCAGGTGTGCGCCAGGTCAGCCGAACATGTCTGGACGCGGTAACTGGATCGTCCGACCTGATGATCATGACCAATCGGTCTGGAGCCTGTTGCACGGGTGCCACGATACGACCGGTCACCTCGATCACCTCATCGAACGATTGATCGACCATCGGGTCATGGACAGCCAGGTTGACGACCACCGCCCAATAGACGACTCCCACCAAGAGTGCTCCGTAGAGCCAAGTCGCCTGGCGGGCGGAGAACCGATTGAATCGTTCGAGGACGAAGGCGCCTAGTGCGGCGAGGAGGAGCAGGAACGAGGCGGACAGGGGGAAATAGGGAATCTGTGATCCGACGAGGAGTCCGGCAATGAAGGCAACGGTGAGGGACGGCAGCATAAGCGTCCCTCAATGGAGGGCGACAATCCTAACAGGATGCTGAAAAAGTCCGCCAGCAGCGTTCTCGCATCGTTCAGACCCCTCAACGTACCCCAGAGGGTACGCCGTCGGCTCTTCACTCGCTGAGGCCTTGCTGGACGGCCTTTTTGAGCATCCCACTGCAGTGTTCTTGTGCTGAGCCACACGTGCAGATAATAGAAGCTCTAGCGTGCCGACATAGTTTTCCGCAGCCTGCTAACCCAGATGAGTCTTGACGATGTCGACAAGATGATGGGCCACTTCGCGAATGGTGTCATCGCACTCACCCTCAACCATCACTCGCAAGAGTGGTTCGGTCCCGGAGTAGCGCACCAACACGCGTCCGCTGCCGTTGAGACGCTGTTCACTTTCACGGATCGCGCGTTGCAGTTCGGGGACCGTGTCGAGGATCGGCTTCTTCGTCACCTTCACGTTGAGTAATACTTGTGGCACCGCCGTCATGGCTTGGGCCAGCTCGGACAAGGGCTTCTCCGTGCGCTGCATCAGCGACAAAACTTGTAATGCCGACAGCAACCCGTCACCGGTCGTATTATGATCCAGGAAGATGAAATGACCCGACTGCTCTCCTCCAAAATTATACCCATCGGCCGACATCCGTTCGAGCAAATATCTGTCACCGACGGCAGTCCGCACGAGGGCAATACCCGCTTTCGTCATGGCAAGCTCCAGTCCGAAGTTGCTCATGACGGTCCCCACCACCGTCTGCTTGGCCAACTGCCCCTGGCGATGAAGATCGAGCGCCAACATCGCCATAATATGATCGCCGTCCACGACCGTCCCCTGTTCGCAGACGAATATAGCGCGATCGGCATCCCCGTCCAGCGCCACTCCGAGATGAGCCCCCTGCTCACGGACCGCCTTCTGCAGCAGTTCAGGATGGACTGCGCCACAGCCGGCATTGATATTCATCCCGTCGGGCTCATCACCGATCACTTCGACCTTCGCCCCGAGTTCGCGCAACACCTTTGGCGCGACCTTGTAGGCTGCACCATTAGCACAATCGACGACCACTTTGATTCCCTGAAAGTCCAGCTCCTTCGGAAGAGACCGCTTGACGAACTCGATGTAACGCCCCTCGGCATCGTCGATTCGATAGGCTTTCCCAATGGCATCGGCCGTCGGCCGCAGATGGGCAATCCCGTTTGAAACGATGAGTTCCTCAATACGAGCTTCCATCTCATCAGGCAGCTTGAATCCGTCGTTGGAAAAGAACTTGATGCCGTTATCCTGGTAGGGATTGTGCGAAGCCGAGATCATCACCCCGGCATCGGCACGGAGACTCCTCGTCAAGAACGCAATCGCCGGCGTCGGCATCGGACCGACCAGCAAGACATCGACACCCATCGAGCAAATCCCGGAGGTCAACGCCGATTCCAACATATAGCCGGAGATGCGGGTATCCTTGCCGATCACGATTTGATGGCGTCCGGCTCGGCGCATAAACAAATGTGCCGCGGCCCGCCCCAGTTGCATCGCCATTTCGCTGGTCATCGGATCGAGGTTGGCGACCCCTCGGACCCCATCGGTACCGAACAGTTTACGCATGTTGTGCTTTCATAGAAACAGTCGTCTGTCGATTAATCGCCGCTGCCACCTGAACTACATCCTTCATGGCCCTCACGTCGTGGACGCGAAGGATGCCAGCCCCACGATCCACTGCCATCGCCACCGCCGCTGCCGTAGCCCACTGACGCTCCTGAACCGGACGATCCACAAGCTGCCCAAGGAACGCCTTCTGTGAGACACCGACCAGCAATGGACACTCAAACTGCATGAAACGGCGTAATTGGGCTAACAGCGTAAGATTATGTACCAGCAGCTTACCAAATCCGATCCCTGGATCAAGAATGATTTGCCTTCGTACAATGCCATGGGCCATCGCGAAACGGATTCGTTCCTCGAAAAATTCGAAGATCTCGCTGACCACATCATCATAGTGGGGGGCCTGCTGCATCGTACGCGGCGTACCGCGCATATGCATCAGGACGATTCCCGCTCCCATTCGGGCGACCACATCGACCATGGCGGGGTCGCCTCGTAAAGCCGTGACATCGTTCACGAGGACCGCCCCTGCATCGAGGGCCGCGCGTGCAATAGTAGCCTTTGAGGTATCGATGGAAATCGGAACCGTGACAGCTTTTGCGACCGCGGTCACAACGGGGATTATACGACGACGCTCTTCTGATTCGTTCACGACTTCGGCACCTGGACGCGTCGACTCTGCGCCGACATCCAACAGATCCGCCCCTTCTTCTACCAACCGAACGGCATGGGCTACGGCTGCTTCTGCATCTAAATAGCAGCCACCGTCGAAGAACGAATCCGGCGTCACATTCACTACACCCATAATTAACGGTCGGTCTGGGAATTCGATCAGCCGATCCTTCGCCTGCCGTGTCAATGTCTTCGGTTCTAACACCAAATGACGGTGCCTCCATTCAAGAGATCCACCATGCGTCCCAAGACCGCCAGCTATCGTGGCCGCATAGGGTGCATGTAACAAAACACACCACGCACGAGAAGGACTCACTTCTCGTCTATTGTCTTTCAGATGTACTGCCCGGGACTCCAATGCCCTGAAATGGCGTCCCGGGATCAGCGAGGCAGAATTTAGGCAGGAACCGCTTGGGATGTGGACTGCATGATGATTTGATCAATATCAGACGCATCGAGCACTTCTTTCTCCAAGAGTGCTTGCGCCAAACGCTTCAGAGTGGCCATATTTTCCGTGAGCAGCCGCTTCGCCCGCTCATAGTTTTCCGTCACAAGCCGCTTGACTTCCTGGTCGATCTCCATGGCTATTTGTTCGCTGAAGTCGCGCTGGCTCCCGAGCTCTCGCCCAAGAAAAACCTGTTCGTTTTGTTTACCGAACGTCAGGGGGCCCATCTTTTCACTCATGCCCCACTCACAGACCATCTTCCTCGCGAGATCCGTTGCCCGTTCGAGATCGTTCCCCGCTCCGGTCGTCATGTCCTTCAAGACCAACTCTTCCGCCACACGCCCTCCCATGAGGATGGCGAGCTGATTGTACAAATAATCCTTCGAATAGTTGTGCCGGTCATCGGTGGGGAGCTGCATCGTCACGCCCAAGGCGCGGCCCCGAGGAATAATGGTTACTTTGTGGACGGGATCCGTCCCAGGAATCAGCTTGGCGATCAGCGCGTGCCCGGCCTCATGATAGGCCGTCGTCCGTTTCTCATCGTCGCTCAAGATCAGACTCTTCCGTTCAGCCCCCATCAGCACTTTGTCTTTGGCCATTTCGAAGTCGACCTTTTCCACTTCTTTCTTGTTGAGTCTCGCGGCCCAGAGTGCCGCTTCGTTGACCAAGTTCTCCAGGTCGGCCCCTGAAAATCCCGGCGTGCCGCGCGCAATTGTTTCCAGCTCCACGTTCGCCGCGATCGGAACTTTCTTCGTGTGCACCTTAAGAATTTCAGTACGGCCACGCAAGTCCGGTCGATTGACCACGACTTGCCGATCAAAACGCCCCGGTCTGAGCAAGGCAGGGTCGAGAACATCCGGCCGGTTGGTCGCAGCGACCAAGATCACACCTTCTGTCGTATCAAATCCATCCATCTCGACGAGCAATTGATTGAGCGTCTGTTCACGCTCGTCATGACCTCCGCCCAACCCTGCTCCACGAAGTCGACCAACGGCATCGATTTCGTCGATAAAGATAATGCAGGGTGCGTTCTTCTTGCCTTGTTCAAACAAGTCGCGCACGCGGCTGGCACCTACGCCGACGAACATTTCAACGAAGTCAGAGCCGGAAATCGAAAAGAAGGGAACGTTGGCTTCGCCCGCAATGGCGCGCGCAAGCAGGGTTTTGCCCGTTCCGGGGGAACCGATCAGCAGTACACCCTTGGGGATGCGGCCGCCGAGCTTCTGAAACTTCTGGGGCTCGCGCAGAAATTCGATGATTTCGGCGAGTTCTTCCTTGGCTTCCTCGACGCCGGCGACGTCTTTGAACGTGATCTTGTTCTTGTCGCGCGCGAGCATGCGCGCTTTCGATTTGCCGAAGTTCAGCGCGCCCTTGCCGGCCATGCGGATTTGCTGGCGGAAAAGAAAATAGAGCACGAGGAGGAAAAGGGCGATCGGCAGAAAGCCGACGAGCGTTTGGGCCATCAGGTTCGACTCCATCTTGATCGCCGGCTGAATATTTGCTTTCGCGAGGCGTTCCTGCAGGTCCGTGTTGTAATTCAAAAAGACGGTCGTGCGAAACAGGACCGGCTGCGCCGCGGAAGATCCAACGCCTTGCTTGAGGTAATAGCCGCGCAAAGTTTGCGTGGGCCGGCCTTCCTCGACCACAAGCTGAAGCGGATAGTTCTTGTCGACCGCTATTTGTTTGTTCTCGAGCAGCTCTAGGAAGCGATTGTAGGGCACGTCCTCGATGTTTGCGTAGGCGCCGCCGCGGAAGAGAACCGCCAGGCCGATCAGCGCGAAGGCGATGGCGATCAGAACGACGCCGCGCCAGTTAAAACTGGGCTCGTTCCCTCGGGGTTTATTCTCCTTTTGGGGGTTGCGATCAGGTTGAGACATAAGGCGTAGAGCGCGCTTTTGGCGAGCGCGAAAAGGCTAACATGAAGGCTTTGGCAATGCAAAGAGCAGGAGCCGGGCCGGGGGAGATTGGTGATAGGTGAAATCTGACTTCTGACCTCTGTCTGATTGCGTTGCGGCAGCCCTGCGGTAATTTTGATCCGCAAGTTCCTGAAAATGACGGCACTCAACCTGGTTGCAGACAAAATTGACCGCGCAGTGCAGCGCGTGACGCCGTTTGCCTACCGAATCCAGCGGAGAAGCCGCCGCTGGATGCGCCGTGCTCTTCGCAAACCGCGCAGCGTTTCGGAGGGACCGAATCTACTGCCGCTTCTCATTCAGGTGCTGGCGAGCTTTTCGAAAGCGGACGGTGTTTTGCTCGAGGAAGAAATTGACTCGAGCCTCGGATTCCTCCGTTACGATTATCCGGAGGCGGTCTACTCGGAGCTGCGCCAGCTTTTTCGGCAGGCGCTTTACGAGCAGCAGGATCTGTCCGCGATGGCGCAGAAGCTGTCGGTGCAGCTTGGCGCCGATCGCAAGATCATGCTCGGGGTGCAGCTTTACGATCTGATTTCGCAAGCAGGGCTCAAGCAGGAGCAGGTCGTCGCGTTTTACTCGTTCATGTCGCAGCTCGGCATGGC
>PLBR01000208.1 GCA_003135435.1 Nitrospira sp.
AGTCAATTCCTCGGCCTGTTGGCGCGACACCACCGCCTGGTGGTGGTAGTAGGCCGCAATCTTCCCGTGATCTTGACTTGAATTGAGCGCAGTCATGTCCAGCAGAACAGCGGGTCGTCCGCTACAACCCGACTGGAGGAAGATGCCGAGGAGCAAGACGAGGATGGCTGCATGCATCGTGGGGTCTCCTCCGTCGTCTCCACGGGACAGTCACTGGACGATGCAGACACGGTTGAGGGAACCTGACCGCCGCGGCACCGCTGGCCGACGACACCGTGATTATCGCATCCACATCCACTTCAGCACAATGCCACGTTGTGGCCCTCAGTGGGGGGACTTCAACCGTACGAGCAGGCGGTAGCTACTTACAGCCGGCAAGTAACGGACCATAGTAAGCGGGTCGTGGAATATGAAAAGCGGCCAGATAAAGATGCCAGGAACCATTTCAGCCAGATCAGTCGGTGCATGGGGCGACCGCTGGTTCGAGGGTCAGCGGTAGGCTACGTCGTTCTGCAGATGGCGTCAACTCGCCGAGGGATGCAACTCCAAATGAGGAGCGGTGCGTCACCGCTCCCCCTCCTTCCCTGAGCCGTACTTGCGTACCGAAACTGAGAGCAAGATCATCGACGACATCCTTAAGTTACTCAACAAGCACGGCCTGACTTCGCGGCAGTCGATGAACCTGCAAGAGCGATTGGGTGGGATTATGAGATGGGGTAACGGGTGGCGAAGGGGACGACGCACTGAAGGAGGCAGCCGCTTGCAGCGTTCCACTCGAAGCACTGACTACGCCTACGTTCGTTTTTTCCGGTTTTTCATATGCCCCCCCGCACCGAGTATCGCGCCAAAGATAATGCTCAGCAGTTCCAGAATGTCTCTGCACCAGGCGCTCAGAACGTTGCTTAGACCAGCACTTATATCTTGAAACAATATGAAACCCAAGGAGATAACGGCGGCGGCAGATACAAGAGATACAACAATATTCGCGACCTGTTTGTGATAGTCCGGTACGATGCGGAGAATTACACCCACAAGGGAAGCTGCTGCGACCGCTCTAGTTGCAAAAATAATGTATGTACCGATAATGGGGATCCCATTCATATCCGGCGCTGCCCAGAGAGAATCAACAAGTTCCTCCCCGTGGAGACCGCTGAATGCCATTCCAAGAGAAAAGGTCGCTGCATACCAAGCCGTGAGACCTGCCGGAACCGCGATGATCCATCGAAGTACATTAGTTGCCATCTGGTTGTTACTCATAAGTTGAAGTGGACATCAGAATGACTCGGTGGTTCTCCTCACAGAGGCGACTCTAACGTGAGACCGCCTAGGTGCCTATCATATAGTTCGGAGGTTATGAATTGGGGTGAGGCATGAGTATTGACTTATTCGTCTTGCGTCGTCCGGGAAAAAGAATATGGAGATTCTAAATTTTCCATATACCTCGCTTCGCCGGGCGCCGCGGTACTCCCACCACACGGGTCCATCAAGCACCTCCCCTATAGTTCATGCAGGGGGCATGGCTTGACGTGACACTCATGCATCGCTCGACTCCGTTATGGACTGGAGATCGTACAATCGACTGCGCGATGGCGCTACGACGAACCAGTGTCATCAAAGCCTACGGTTCATCCGCCGCCAGACGCAGGAGCGCGCTCAAACGGAACGCGCAGTTGGCGAGCCATGGCCGCGGAGCCTAGCCAGCGTGCCGTGCAAAGTCAAGCAATGAACCCTGGTTTCTGGCCCAACAAGCCCGGTCTGTCTGGTCTCTCTGGTTCATCTGGTCTAACTGGTTGGTCTGGTTCAACCAAACGGACGAGACAAACCAAACAGACCAAATGAACAAGACAGACTGGCGGACTGTTTCAGCCTCCTGCTACACGACCCGCCTTACCCCACCCAGCCCAGGACGTCGGACTCGCGGACGAGAACGAGTTCCTTACCGTCCAGATCGACTTTGCTCGTTCCGTATTTCTCGTAGAGGACCTGATCTCCCGGTTTCAAGACCGTCGGCTTGAACACCTTTTTCTCTTTCCCTTTGGGTTTACTGCCCAACTTGTTTTCCGGTGTTTCCCAGCGCCCCTTCCCCACCGCCAGGACCTTTCCTTCTACGGGTACTTCCTTGGCCGTGTCGGGGATGAACAACCCCCCCGTGGTCTGTTCCTTGGCCTCCGACGGTTCGATCAATGCCCAATCCTGTAACGGTTTAATTCCCATGGTGATTCCTCCTCCTATGGTGCTGATTATAAAAAACGTCGCTCTATGTTGCGGGGACTTCGCACATTGCACTGGATCCTATTGTGGTCCGATCCTGCGTGAAAACCATGTCTAAGGCTGCTGTCCTAGCATTCTCTAGCACTCGGGACTGGTGCACTGGGGAAATGGAGTCAAGCATGAGTATAGTCTTATTCGTCTCGCGTCGTCCGGGGAGACAAAGATCGGGGGAAATGGGCCCGCAAGCTCGTTCGGCGACTCAGCCAGATCGGTCGGTACATGGGGGCTGCTGGTTCAAAAGCCAGCAACAAGCTACGTCGTTCTGCAGATGGCGTCAACTCCCCCAGGGGGGAGCTCCAAATGAGGAGCGGCGTTTCGCCGCTCCCCCCATGACGTCATTCGCCGATGCTCGGGCGAAGGAGGAACGGGCCGTAGAACAGGGCGAACAGCAGATAGGCGCCACTCCAGCTTATCGCAGCTAACCCAAGGACGAGATTCGTCGAGAGTTCAAAGGACGGTCCGAATACCCGCAGCAACGCACCCACGTTGACCAATATATAGATGCAGACCGTCAGAGGACCTGCGTGTTTGGGGCGTCCCGTATGGCCCAGGCTGGCGCGAGTCATGATCGCCAGGGTCATCACACCCACTGCGCCGGTGGTGAGCGCGTGTACCGCATCCGTTGTAGGCAGGCCCAATCCGAGAATCGCGCCTCCCAATACCAGCAGCGACATCGTCAGCCACCCATAACCAAGATGGAGAATCAACACCAACGGCTCACGCCACGTGACCCAGCCATACCAGCGCAACAAGCGGCCGAGATTGACGAAGCCCGCACCCACCAACAGCCCGCCCGTCACCAGAGCCTGCGGCTGAACAGTCCAGGCGACAGCGGCGGTTCCCACGAGAGCCACCGACAGGCCATCGAAACGAGAAAAAGACGCAGGCTGTTCGGACATGCCCTGCTCGGCCAGGAAGTCGCGGGTAAAGTTGGGGATGACGCGCCCACCAATGAGCGCCAGCAGGACCATGTCCAACGCGAGAGCCATTCGCTCGGGAAATTCCGTCGCCGCACCACTCAAAGCCAACACGTGGAACAGGATGTTCGCGCCGGCATACAGACTGATCAAACCTCCTATCGGCGCATGGGGCCAGCTCTTCCCGGCTGCAATTTCCCGCCAGATCAGCCCCGCAACGGTGACCAGAAAAGCCGCATCCACGCAGGCAGACAGGAGAGGCGTGAGAAACGGGATGGCCATGACGAGGCGTCCGGCCAACCACACGACACACACCAGTATCAGCTCGCGCCCTCTGATCGGCGTACGGCCGGTCCAGTTGGGAATCGCCGTGAACAGAAAGCCGGTGATCACAGCGGGCAGAAAACCGAAGACCATCTCATGCACATGCCACTGCCGAGCGGCGGAGAAGAAATCCGAGTCGCCGGCTCCGGTGAGCAGCAGGAACGGGCACTTGAANNTCCGGTGAGCAGCAGGATCCAGGCAGGGACCGCCACACCGGCAAACAGCGACGCACCAAGAAACAACGGCCGGAATCCGTACGAAAATAAAGCCGATCCCCGATAGTCAGCTTTCTCGTTTGCCTGGTCAGTCATACGATCGTCAGTCTTCAGTCATGGTGGACAAGCTAGCCCACAATATTCATGAACGCTTCTGCGGTAATCGTGGATTCGCCGCTACGACATGCCTGCACACGGATTCCCTGTGTACAGGCGGGCTCGTCCCTCAGCCGATCAACGTACTTATGGGGACTGGCACCGCCGCAACGGCGGAGCCAGTCCCCTAGCTCCGCGCGCTCGGCCATGACAGAATGACTCCCGACCCCTTGGTGATGAAAGTGCAACGAAGGCGGGTTGCAGCTTGTCTCCGCTGAAACAATCGAACTGTAGGCTATGCAGCGGTCAGCGGGGAAATGTGATTGATCGCATCCTTGATGTTCCGCGCAGCCTCCCACAGATCAACCGCGCGCTGGGCATTCAACCAGAACTCGGGACTGTTGCCGAATAAACGAGAGAGCCGCAACGCCATCTCAGGACTGACCGCACGCCGCTCCCGCAGCAACTCATTCCCCGTCTGGCGAGACACCCGAAAAGATGTAGCAAAGCCGGACACGGTCAACCCATATTCCGGCAAGAAATCCTCCCGCAGCATCACGCCCGGATGTGTGGGGCGAACCTTACGCGATCGTTTGTTGGGGAAGCTCATCGTGTACCTCTCATGAGACAACCGTGTAGATCATGGCCCGCGCCCTCATTCAGGAAAGGCCAGACTATACTCTCTCAGTCGCACAATCCGCCCGGCTTTATAGGCCTTTCGATAATACTGTTCATTGGCAGTTACAAGTACGGCGCCAGGTTCGCTCAGAGCCACCGCGTGATACAGGGTGTCGAACATGTGCTGGTTCAGTGAGGCCGACAGCTCGCAGGCCTTCTGGTAGATCTCGATGCCGACTGAGACGGGAAACTCAAGGGCGTGCAAGAGCGAGACAGCCTGACCAGCACATTGAGGATCCAAACGCACAGTGACCGCTCCCACCTCGGCAAGCCAGTGTGGCGGCTGAACGACCGATATACGAGACTCTTTGATGAACTGGAGAATCTGAAGGGCTTGGAGGGAGTGTGACTCCTCAGCACGATCCGCAAAGATCCACTTCACGATCACGCTCGCATCAAGCACCACCGTCGTCACGGTCTACCACGTCTCCTTGCCGTTCGAACATCCTTATCAGAGACACGTCGCACCCGCTTACGCAAAGTCAACAACTTCTCAACGGCCTTAGCCCGCCGTTGCCGCCGCCGCCGTTCGTCCACAGCCTGTCGCATAAGTTCGGTCAATACCGCGCTCTTGTTCTGACGCCGAAAGGCCTTGTCGAACGCTTCCTTAACATCGGGTGGCACGCTAAAATTCACAGTGGCCATCGCTAGGCTCCTGTTGTTGAATGTTTCAACAACAGGATGGCAGTCCATGGGCTCGCTGTCAAGATCGAAGGAAGCCCGCAGCCAAGAAGCTTCGAAGCCTATACGTCTGAGACAAGCTCGGTCTCTCTGGTTGATCTGGTTTGTTTTG
>PLBR01000150.1 GCA_003135435.1 Nitrospira sp.
TGTGAAATCAGGGGAGGGTCACCTGTCCTGTAATCCCAACATGAGAATGTCTGCTTCTGCCAAAGTAGAAATGTCCTCTTGTGTAGACTCACTGTCCTCACGGGGAGGGCAGCATGGCGTTCAGCGCAGGGGCCTGCACGCGTTCGGGGAAATACTTCTGATTGAGGCGCTCCGCGCAAAAGGTCGTGAGCCCGTCCTTGGCTTGCTGCGCGGTGAGAAAACCTTTCCTCCTGATCTGCCTGGCATCGTGCTCAATGCGGGCCATGAAGCACTCGCCGGCGCCCGTGAGGTACCGAAAGACATTCAGCGCCACCTGCGTCATGCCGACTACTTCTTTTGGTCCGAGCGTAAATGGCGGCAGCGGAAAGTGACGGGCGACATCTTGACGGATTATCCGTGCCGGCGCATACCAGACCAGATGAAGACAGCCCTGGCTATCAAAGATGCGTTGCTCATTGCCTTGTCACACATTCCTCCACGCATGCTCCTCGATCGCTCCGTGACGCTCCAAGCCTGCCCTGATGGCGTTATTGTCACCATGAGTCCGCCGCTCCTTGACGTAGATCACGCCAACCATCCATATAAAGTCTGAACGTCTCCACTCCCGGCAAAGACTCCTACTACAGAGTCCGGAGTTCGACGAGTTCAGCTCGTCCGGTTCCGGCTGGTCCGACGAGTGCTTGTGGCGAGGGATCGGTCGGCGTCCGTACAGCAAGACGCGGTCCTCCGAGGGCGTGATTTCCCAGTGAAAGAAGACTTCCAGGGCCACGTCGGGAACCGAAAGCATGACTTTCTAAAGCATGTGCTCCTGTTTTTGCTCGTCCATCCGTGATGCTCCAAGCCGACGAGGAGGTCGCTCATCGTGTCACCACAACGCGTTTCTGTTCACCTTCTCCCACCGTGACACGTCCTACTGCAGCCACTCGTGTTTCCTCGTAATCCACTTCCCACAGGATCAGGCATACAAGGTAATAAGAACCAGCCGGGACGTGCTCGAATCGAAATTCCCCTCGGCTATCGGCATTGATGACACGGACGTACCTGTCGAGACGTTTCTCAACCCGCGGGGTCAGTCGTTCCCGGTCCCTGAATTGCCGTTCGAAAACCTCCGTCGTATACGGCGTCACGGGAATGAGTTGCACCAGGCGTCCGGCTCCGGGGTGAACCCCTCCACCGGGTATTGTAAGAAACGCCTCTCCGATGACCGTAGCTGTGCCGTCTTCCAAGCTGGAGCGGTAGTCGGCTTCATTGAAGGTCTGCAGCCGAGGAGCGGCATAACGCGGGGCCACGCAGGAGCACAACAACAGGGCCACTATCAGGAGGGTACTAGGTCGCGTGATCATCGTCCTCCTGGCTGAAACGCCAGATGCCGTGGAGTAACTGAGCCGCCTACAGAGGAGGGTGCTCACTGGTTACCCCAGCGATACCCGCGCCTCTCCATGCAGTGTTTCAAATTTGAGAGGACTTGTCGCTGGGAAGGCCCGTTCCAGGCGGCGAAAGACGAATCACGTTGGAAGCAGGCTTCATAGTCGCGTTGCCGCTCGCTCGCTGTGGCACCAGGTTTCACAAAGCCGCTGAGGCCAATATCGGGGGCCCAGGCAGAGCCTTGTTGCACGATACAATCCCAGACGGCAGTGTAGAACTGGAGCCATATTCGCGTGTTCCAGTGCACCTTCCGTAGCGCCCTTGTGCCAGACGTGGTGGGTCACGCAGCCGCTCCACGCCGCCTCATGCTCTTGCGGTGAAGTATTGGCCTTGACCCAGTTCTGTTTGCCTTCCCTGGGCAGGCCCGCACAGGCAGAGAGGGCGCGCTCAAAAACCAAGTGCAACATTTTTGGGAGAAAATGTTGCATGGGAAACAACTACACGCAGTTGAGCCTTGAAGAACGGACGATGATCCACACGCAATTGGAGATGGGCATCAAACCGGTGGCGATTGCCATGAGGTTGAATCGTTCGGCCTCGACGCTGTCGCGCGAACTCCGTCGAAACGGCTGGCACTCGATGAGG
The DNA here is from genome assembly GCA_003135435.1 of Nitrospira sp. GTDB lineage: Bacteria > Nitrospirota > Nitrospiria > Nitrospirales > Nitrospiraceae > Palsa-1315. Next base: position 2,011 of record PLBR01000150.1, read on the forward strand.
AGGGCAACGGTCACTATGATTGGAAAGACGGGCGATTCGAGGCACACACGCTCATCGGTTATACCTGGCACGCATGTGGTTTCAGAAGGAGAATCACCGAGACGGTGGATTTACCGTCGAGTTCTCGCCAGATTTCTCAGGAGGGGAGGGTCGCTGGCGGTACAGCCGCATCGAAACCGACCATGCACCCACGCAAAAGGACGGTACGTTTCATCTGAGCGAAAAGACTACTCTTCTGACCCACAGCGATACTCCATCGGCACCGTGAGACGCGAAGGCAACGCCGATGGTATTGGGGAACCCCAGACGACAAACGTGCGTCGTTTTGGACGAAAATACCGTGAAAGACGCTATCGCGGTCTGGGATACCGTGGTGGTTCGATTCGACGCACCCCTTTGTTGCGAGACCGGTCTTCCCAATCTGAGGCCGCATGACGGGGTTCCTCAAATGGTTCGCGCTGACCGTTGTGGTCCTTCTACTGCTGGCCGTTGCCGGTCTGTTCATTGTCAATCGAGAATTGCCCGCGTTCATCGAGCGTGCACTCAACGCGCAGGTGAAGGGCTACCGGTTTACGGTGGGCCAGGCGACCCTCTCGCCGATCCTGTCGCTCGAGATCCGACAGTTGACCATGGCGGGAGGCCGTCTATTCGTTTTATCCCATCACGATCAACGAATTTAAAATCGAAGAGGCCGACGTCACCTATGTGGATCAGGAGCCGGCCACACCGCTGCACTTCACCCACCTGAACCTTCTCGCCAGGAACGTTCCTTCCCGGCTTTGAACAAGAGGTCAGGCCTTAATCGTAATCGCGAGACGTTCGAGGGCCCACATCACCATTTCCCCAAGGACATCCAAAATAAACCACTGAGGGACCGCGCTCCTCCATCGTTTCTTCCAGATGTCGGTATCGTAATGGATACGTCTGGTAGCCACGAAGGCACACCAGAATAACATCTATCGGAAAGCGCAGCCCTTGGATTAGGTGTGGTGCGACTGAGGGCGCAAGAGCTGAGTGGGGGCATTTGAGAGTATTGCAGTGGTTGGTTTCACACGCCACGGTTTGCCACTTGATCTTGTCAGGGTCGCCTGGGTGATGGTTTGTCAGTCTTGCTCCTCACGGCCGTATCCATCACGATATGGCATGTCAGCATTCCGTGTGTTCTGTTGTCCGAGGATCTCCTGCTCCGCCTGTGGCCAGTCATCAAGAGGACCTTGACCGATGCGTCGTTCGTCGTGCTTGCAGACCCGTGTGGCGATCCATTCGTGGGAGAGGCGCCGACACGGCCGGTATCGGAGAACCTGGTTTCGTTCGGCGGGCGGGTCTCTGGCACATGGTCTTCGATGTGGTCGGTGGCTTCGTATTCATGGGTTCCCTCCCATGTCATCCATCACGAATCAGATCGGTGACCGAAAGGCTAGGCCGTTCGTGAGGAGGGGTCAAGGCGTTGGACCAAAGGTTCGATCAAATTCTCGCCGCCGAGGAGGCGGCATTGCATATGCACATGAAGGAGATGAACGAATTGCGATGTTACGGGAGGAAGTCCTTGTGGCGGATTCTAGTCAGTGGTGAGAGGGAAGTCAAACCAGACAGAGACTAGTCACCTGAAGAAGCATTTTATCTGATCTGAAGGTTGAGCTCCTTTGTGGTGGTCTGATTGGTTGAATCTCGAACGGTAAAATCGTGGTCACTATCACTCGTCGTTGTTGGTGTACCACTGATCACCCCCGTCGTGGGATCCAGCGTGAACCCGGCTGGTAATGCAGGGATCACTGACCAGGTATAGGGGATGGTGCCTCCCGAGGCCGCGAGCGTGGCGGCATAGGCGCGGTTCCTTTTGCCGTCTGGAAGCGAGTTCGTCGTGACCTTCAATGGCGACGGCACGGCGCTCATCGTGATTGGTATTGACTGGGTGGCAGACTGCTGGTTGGGCATCGTCGAATCGTGCACCCTGAAGGTCGTGGAGGTTGTACCGGCGGTTGTCGGCGTGCCCGTGATCTCTCCGCTTGCGCTGAGGCCCAAGCCGTGTGGCAGAGTCGAGCCGCTATTCAGGCTCCAGGTATAGGGTGAGGTGCCTCCTGAGGCTGCCAGCAAGGGAGCGGTATAGGATTGGCCGATCGTGCCATTCGGGAGCGAGGCCGTGGTGATCGTCACCGGTGTGCCATTCGCAATAATTGTGAGTGACAGTGTTTTCTTGCCTTGCTGATTGAGCGGGATGGTGGAATCAGTCACGGTAAACTCATAGGTGGAAGTGCCGTTACTTCCACTGAGCGGTGTTCCGCTGATGACGCCGGACGAGGGATTGAGCGTCAGACCGTTCGGCAACGCAGGATTCACTGACCAGGAATACGGTGGTGCACCGCCCGTAGCTGTGAATTGTGTGTTGGGATAGGGCTGATTCACGGTTCCTGCCTGGAGCGAACTCGGGCTGGTGATCGACGGCGGAGCCGGAGAGTTGATGGTGATCGTCACATTCTGCTCATCGAATTGCGGAATCGAATCGGTGACTCGCAGAATAAAGTTGAACGAGCCAGAGCTGGTCGGCGTGCCGGAAATAGTGCCGTTCGAGGGATTGAGGTTGAGCCCAGGTGGTAAACCTCCGCTGGTCACACCCCATACTAGAATCCCGATGCCTCCCGTGACCGAAACCGTCTGATTGTAGGCCACATTGAATGTCCCTGCGGGAAGCGAGGAAGTCGTGATATGCGGTGCCGCGGGCAGACCGATTGTGATCGATAGTGGTTTTTGCGCTGACTGTTGCGGGTTCCCAGAATCCCGTACTCTGAAGGTTGGCGAAGACGTCCCTGCCGTTGTGGGTGTCCCGGTGATGACGCCGTTTGCACTGAGATTGAGACCTACAGGCAACGAGCCGCTGGCAAGATCCCACGTGTGTGTCCCCGTACCTCCCGAAGCCGTTAACGTCACGGTATAGGACTGAAGCACAGTACCGGAAGGCAATGCGTTGGGTATGATGGTCAACGTCGGCGGAGCGGCGCCGATCATCAATTGCAATGTCTTGGTCACTGTTTGGGGTGCGGGCGGGGTTTGATCAGTGACGGTGAATGTATAGTTGTTATTGCTGGTGCCAGTCGGGATGCCGCTGATCAATCCAGTTGACGGATTCAGTGTCAATCCAGTCGGCAGGGCCGGCGAACTGCCTGCGAGGTCCCATATATAGGCCCCTGTGCCTCCTGAAGCTGCCAACGTTGCACTATAGCTCTGGTTCGCGGTCCCCTGCGGGAGCGAGGTGGTCGTGATCGACAGAGGGACGGCGCTGATGGTCAACGTCAGAGATTTTTCTACCGTGAGCGACGTGATGTCTCGCAATGTGAAGAGGTGTGTCGCGCTACTGGTTACCGTTGGGGTGCCGGTGATGGCCCCTGTGCTTGAATCTAACGAGAGGCCATCTGGCAGTGGTGTCGAACCACTCTTGAGGCCCCACGTGTAGGGTGTAGTTCCGCCGGTACCGCCCAGCGCAGTTGCGTAGAGTTGGTTGATGGTCCCTGCCCGGAGTGAGGGTGTGAGAATGGCCAAAGGGATCGGCGCGGCATTGACTGTAATCGCGAGGACTTGTTGGACCGACTGTCCCTTCGAATCCTGCAAGGTGAACTCGGTGAGTCTGGTCGCAGTGACGGTGGTGGGTACCCCTAAAATTTTCCCCGTGGATGGAGTCAACGCGAGCCCGTTAGGCAATGTTGGCGATCCAGGGGCCAAGCTCCAGGTATAGGGTGGTGTGCCCCCAATAGGGGCTAGCGTCACGTTATAGTCCGTCCCTACTGCTCCAGCTGGAAGTGGATCAGCTGTGAGAATCGTCAATGGTCCTGGTGCAGCAGGGGCAGGAGGAGCAGACACATTGCTGACGTCGCTACAGCCGTTGAAGCCAACGGTCGCTGCGAAAAAAAGCAGGACAGCCCACAACATGTTTCGGCGGGAAGCAGGATACCGCATCAGACGAACTCACTCGCGTGTAGGTTCTTGATCAGCTTTCTTCGCGCACCCGCCCGGAAGCCGGGCCTTCTCGACAAGGCATCATAAATGGTTCAGTGAACCACCGTCTACCTGCCAATGACGGAAACAAACGGGTCGGGAGTCTATAGCTTTACGGCCGGGCGCGCGGCGTCTCCAAGTTCCCTTCCCTGCCTGAGGCCGAATGGGGCACGTGGACCGGCTGACCACGAGAGTCTACCCTCCGAGCACTGGGGAAAGAAACGGTTCCAATCTGGGCTCAAGGTTCTAGTGGAACACCGGTATCCTGGTCGATCCAGGTACCAGTGAGGTGCACATGGTTCGGTATCGACGAGTGAGCCTCATGGAACGCGCGGAGTTGAGTCGCAGGTGAGAGGATGGGTCGAGCCTGCGGGCCATCGGACAGCGCTGGGTCGAGCCCCGAGTATCTTGTTGCGCGAACTCGCTCGCCAGCACGCCTTACCCGTTACCTAACGGGCGCAACGCTGGCCCATAGCCACGCAAACATCAGAAGCTCGCGGTCCAGCCCCGCTTCCACATGGGGCTTTTCACGCTGCTTCCGCCGCGCTCGTCTCCCGAACAGATTGCGCGCGGATTGCCGGAACGGTAGCGCACTCATGCAATCACTTTGACTTAGCCGCCCCTTGCACTGT
>PLBR01000091.1 GCA_003135435.1 Nitrospira sp.
TCGCGGTCCCGCCGCTGTAAATGGGGACGAAACCCGTGAATGCCACTGTCCGCCTCGGCGGATGGGAAGGCGCGGGGAGTAGGGTGAACCATGAGCCAGAAGACCTGCCAGGAACGGGAGCCTGCCAGAGGATCCCTTCGTCGTGCGGCGAAGGAGATCGGATCAGATGCAAGGCCGCAGGCGTGATAACGACCGAAAGCGTATTCTCTGCAATACGTTGAGGTTGGTTTCACGCCGAGAACGCGGCAGATGGTCCGAGATCGTTCGCCGCAGCAGAATGGCGATCCTCTGGTAGGTTTCCAAGACCGACGTTCCCTCGTGGGCTGGGGAATTGGCGAGGATGAGTTGCGGGAGCAATCCTCAGGGTCTGTCGAGGCCTTGGGGATTTTTCAGTTGAGCCTCGTTAGAGGAAATAATCACCGATGGATGGGATTTTTGCTCGGAGTCGGCGTTCTGCTGATGGTGAGCATAGCCACGGCAATTTCCGACGATGAGATGTCGAATATGAAGCGACGACAACAGGGCATTTTGACCGGCATGCCCTTCATGGCGAACATTACGCCACGGACCTTCGTGGACGCGTTGGGAAGAAAACTGTTTCTTGCAAAGGCACCCAGCCGCGTGGTGTCGATGGCGCCGAACGTCACGGAGATGCTCTTTGCGCTCGGTCTTGAGGAGAAGGTCGTCGCGGTGACGCCATTCTGTGACTACCCACCCGAAGCACAGAGCAAGACACACTTGGGAGGGACGAATCCGAGCATCGAGCAAATTCTTGCTCTCAAGCCGGACCTGGTCTTGGCCCCGCAGGACTTTATCCAGCCAGATCTTCTTCAAAATCTCGATCGTGTCAAAGTTCCCACCTTCGTGTTGCAAGCCGCCCAGCTGGAGGATGTGCTCGCACAGATTCAAACGGTTGCACGGATGTTTGATCGGAGCAAGGCCGGTGATGAGTTGGCGGCATCAATTCGGCAGCGTATCGCGGTCGTCAAGGAGCGCACACAATCACTGCCCCACCCGCGTGTGCTCTACGTGTTGAATACAGACCCGCTGCAAACGGTAGGGCCTGGGAGTTTCATTCATCAACTGATCGAAGCAGCGGGCGGTGCCAATATCGCAGCTGGCACGTTGACGGCCTACCCAAGGTTTTCGTTGGAGGAAGTGCTTGCCCGCGATCCGGAGCTCATAGTCTTCCCAGTCGGCACGGCGGAAGGTATTCCCGAAGAGGACCAACAGCAGTGGCGGCGGTGGTCGAGTCTGTCAGCCGTCAAACACAATCGGCTGGTCCTTGTGCCCAGTGTGCTGGTCGACCGACCGGGGCCTCGAATCGTGGAAGGACTCGAACTCCTTGCGAAGGCCATTCATTCCGAGGCGTTTACGGGAGAGTCCCAAAAAGAGAAGCCATGATCGTCCAGCCGTCTTCATCTCAAACCACCGTGTCCAATCCACCGATGATGGCTCCTCCCGTTCCGTCGCGGAGGTATGAAGGGACGGCATCGTGGCAGGCTCTGCGTGCTCGTCGGTGGTATGCGGTGATGGGACTCATGATACTTCTGACGTGCGGCGCCGTGGTGTTCTGTCTCCAGTTCGGGGCGCACGCGCTGACCATGGCGGAGCTGTGGTCTGCCCTGACATTCTCGACGGATGGGAGGGAGGATGTGGCTCGCATCATTATCTGGGACATTCGGTTCCCGCGGATACTGATGGGTCTGTTCGTGGGAGCGGCGTTGGCGATCACAGGAGCCGCGCTGCAAGCCCTCGTCCGCAACCCGCTGGCCGACCCCTATGTGCTCGGCATCTCGAGCGGGGCTGCGTTGGGTGCGACGATTGGGCTCGCCCTCGGGCTTGGTGCGATAGTGGGTGGGCTCGGGTTGCCGTTGTTTGCCTTCATCGGAGGCGGGCTCTCGATCGTCCTTGTGTATGGGATCGCAGCCTCGCAAGGGCAGTTACCGATGCACAAGCTGTTGCTGGCGGGGGTGATTGTGAACGCCGTCTGTTCGGCACTCATGATGTTTGCGACATCGATCTTGAATCCGGCCTCGCTCTATCGGGTTGTCTTGTGGCTGATGGGGACGCTGAGTGTGCCGAGCATTCCGGCGCTGATCGGGATTGGATTCTGCTTGCTGATCGCCATTGTCCTACTCCTTCGGGAGAGCCAGGCCTTGAATCTCCTTGCTGTGGGAGAGGACGCGGCTCGCTCCTTAGGGGTCGAATCGGATCGAGTACAACGGACCGTGTTCCTTGTTTCGGCTGTGCTGACGGGGGCCGTCGTGTCGGTCAGCGGCATGATTGGATTTGTCGGCATGGTGGTTCCGCATCTCGTACGGATACTGTGCGGGGCAGATCATCGGTTGCTGTTACCGGTTTCCGCATTGGGCGGAGGTATCCTGTTGATGGTGGCTGATACCGTCGCGCGTACGGTCGTGGCACCGGCAGAAATTCCGGTCGGCGTGATTACCGCGTTGATCGGCGGACCGTTCTTCATCTATCTCCTGATGACTCGGAAGTATCGGTTTTTCGCATGAGCCAACAAGCATCGGTCAGTCCTATTTGCTCTCCTCTCCCGGCTTTCGAAGTACGTCAGCTATCGTTCCGATATGACTCTGTGCGAAGCCGTCCGTCTGGTGACCGCTCAGCCTGGGTCATCAATGGAATGGAGCTTACCGTCCGCGAGGGCGAGATCCTCGGTGTGATTGGGCCCAACGGGTCCGGAAAAAGTTCGTTGCTGAAGCTGTTGACGAAACTGGTTCGACCTCAGGAGGGAACCATACGCCTGTTTGGGGCTGAGCTTGGAGCATTGTCGCGTGAATCGATCTCCAGGCAGGTGGCGTATATGCCACAGGATCTCTCATACGACTTCCCATTTTCCGCGTTAGACATGGTGTTGATGGGGCGGTTTCCCTATCGCCGTGGGGGGCTGTGGAACCTCGTGGGGTGGGAGGGGCAAGAAGATCTTGCCGCTGCAGAAGAGGCCATGGTCCAGACGGATGTGACGCACCTGGCCAACCGGATGATCGCTATACTTTCAGCAGGGGAGCGACAACGCGTACTGCTCGCACGCGCCTTAGCCCAGGTACCTCGCGTGCTGATGCTCGATGAGCCGACCGCGCATCTCGACCTCAATCATCAGCTCGACGTGTGTAGAATTCTCCAGCGTGTGCATGAGCAATTGCAGGTGACGGTGCTGCTCGTCTCACACGACATCAATCTAGCAAGCCAATACTGTGATCGTATTCTGATCATGAAACAGGGAGCCGTTGTTTGCATCGGTCCTCCACAGGACGTGATTCATCCGCGGGTCTTGACCGAGGTCTATGGATGTCAGGTGCTGGTCGACGCGCATCCGGACACGGGGTTGCCGCGAGTCTCTTTGCCCGGTCAGGACCGTCATCAGACCGTTGCCGTATCTGGGATGGTGTGAGTTTCATTATTACGGGTGAGGTTTCGTACCCGAACTGCCCGTTGGTTCCAGGGGGTACTGTGTAACCAGGGAGAAAGGTCGTTCGAGTCAATACACCGTCGGGGACGGGGAAGATGGTGCAAATCCATCACGGTGCCGCCACTGTAAGCGGGGAGCGTTCTTCCAGATAAGCCACTGGTGGGGAGGTCATTAGTCAATCGTCAACGGTCAATCGGGGATAATCTATTCCATTGACCAATGACTATTGACCAGTGACTGATCCCGCTGGGAAGGTGAAAGAAGGCGACGATCCGCAAGTCAGGAGACCCATCCAACGGACATTTCGACTGGACCCTTCGAGTATAAGGGAGGTCTCTGTGCGCATACATATTACGGGTTTGACTGTTTGTGTTGTCCTGTTATCCTGCCTCGTTGCTTCCACGACCCATGCCAGTCAGAGGATGTGATTGAGACACGAGAAGTCGTCGTCTCCAGCACACGTCTTCCCGACGCACCAGTCGATGCCAGAACGCTTCCGGCAAAAGTGACCGTCATCACCGCAGAGGACATCCAAAAGAGCGGCGCAAAGACGGTACAAGAAGCCATGCAATGGGCGACCGGCATCGTGATGTACGATCTCGTCGGCAATGCATTCCAGCAGACGATCGATCTGCGTGGGTTTAATGGCCAGCCGGTTCCATCCACGAGCGTCTTTGTGGATGGTCAGCGAATCAATGATCCTGATTTCAATACCATCAACTTCGATCTGATCCCGTTTGACACGATTGAACGGATCGAAATTATTCCCGGTCCTGCCACGATCTATGGGAAGAATGCAATGGGAGGTGTGGTCAACATCATTACTAAACGTGGCGGCGAGAAGCGGCAGGTGACAGGCGAGGCCTTATTTGGCAGTTGGGGTCGCCAACGTTATACCCTCAACGCGAGTGGACCGATCGGCAAGTTTGACTATTATTTCAATCTTGGCAAGGAGAAGGAAGACGGATACCGCGACGACTCTGGCGCCAACATTTCACGTGTCAATGGGAGAGTCGGCTATCGTCCGTCCGAGGAGACCGATATCACAATCTCCTATACCTATGTGACGGACAAACTGTATCAGGCAGGAGCATTACCGCTGAGTGTGGCGGCAGTGAACCCGAGAGCCAATTTTACCCCAGGTGACTTTACCGACAATGATAGCAACGTGGTAAGGCTTACGGGACGACAAGGACTTCCGCTGGGGTTCTCATTGAACGTCAATGGCTTCTATCGACAACTGGACCAAACACAGTTCGGAATCGGGCAACCTTTCTTCCCAGGGTCAATTCTTTCAACAGGCCAGACCAATTCGAACACTCAATCATACGGGGGGACAGTTCAGTTGACACAGGTCACCCCACTGTTCGGGCACCAGAATAATTTGGTGTTTGGGGCTGATATGCAGAGAAATGATTTCGGAAGTATGCTGGCCTCTACGTCAGGCTTCGGCCTGTTCAACAACCGGACAGATACGAACGAGAATATCCTGGGTTTGTATGCCCAAGACACACTGAGTCTCCTTCCGCAACTGATCTTGACCGCCGGAGTTCGATACGATCAGGATAGTATCCAGACTGATTTTGAGGACAGCTTCACTCCACCGGGCGTCGGGGAAAAGTCTTTCTATCGAACGAATCCGCGAGCCGGTCTGACGTATTTGATCCATTCTGATTCCAGCGTGTACTTCAATTATAGTCAGGGGTTTCGGGTTCCCACATTTCTTGAACTCTTCCCGGTCGTCGGTCAGTCGAACCAGTTCTTGAAGCCGATTACATCGGACAATTTTGAAATCGGTGGTAAGACGAGGCTGTGGAATTGGGGAGAGGCCAGCCTCTCGCTCTTCCAATCTAACGTTCGAAACGAGATCTACTTCACCTGCACCAACTGCGATGTGTTCAGTGGAGGGTATGATGGATTGAATAGGAATATCGATAGCACAAGGCGTCAAGGACTTGAGGCGAGCTTCAAGGGCCGATACAACGAGTACTTCGACGGGGTCATCAACTACACCTATACGGAGGCCACCTTCCAGTCCGCGTTTAACATTTCCACGACGAAGACGATCATGCCTGGCAATACCATTCCACTCGTTCCAAAGAATCGATTGAGTGTGACCGGCAACGTTCACCCCAGGGAAGGATTGACCCTGTCTCTGATCGGATTGTATGTCGGATCCCAGTATTATCTGAATGATGAAACCAACACGCAACCGCAGTTGTCCAGCTATTTTCTGCTCAATGGCCGGCTTGCCTACGAACGGCCTGTGCCGGGGGGGCGGCTAACCGCCTTTCTGATGCTCAACAATATACTCAACCAGAAATACTCCACCTCCGGTACCATTGCATCCAACACGCTCACGGGAGGAGGAGCCCTGGAGCAATTTGTCGTACCTGCGCCAACGTTCGCAATCTACGGTGGACTCAGCTATCGTTTCGAAGGATTATGAGAACGGGCAGTTTCAGATCGAGCGACAGAGGAGGAGGAAACATTGCGAATCACAAAGGTCTATACCAAAACTGGCGACAAGGGGAAAACACGGTTGGCTGGTGGCCAGCAGGTTTGGAAGGACAGCGTGCGGGTGGAGGCCTATGGGGACGTGGACGAACTGAACTCGACGATCGGGGTCGTCAGGGCGTTTAATGCGGAGTTGGTCGGGATTCATCCGGCTGCCGATCGCTTAGAAGAGGAACTGCGCTGGATGCAGAACAAGCTGTTCGATGTTGGTGGGTTGCTGGCCACGGCACCCGGGCAGACGTTCAAGAATATGCCCACGGTCACAGCACGGGACGTGACCCGGCTGGAGAAACTTATGGATAGGTGTCAGAAAGACTTGTTGCCACTGAAGGAATTTATTCTCCCAGGGGGCGGGAAGATTTCCAGCTTGTTACACCAGGCCAGAACGATCTGTCGACGGGCTGAACGTCTCTGTGTGCGATTGGGGAGGGAAGAGCCTCTGGATCCGACTCTCGTGCGTTTTCTGAATCGCCTCAGCGACGCGTTGTTTGTCTTGGCCCGTTGGATGGCCAAGCAGCAGAGCGAGTCGGAGTTTTTGTGGGAACGGGACTTGAAGGGCGCCTGAGCGCGCCCTTCAAGTCCTGTCTTTTTAGAACATGTACGCGACTGAG
>PLBR01000165.1 GCA_003135435.1 Nitrospira sp.
CAATGTCGGACAGGCTCCTAGGGTTCGGTCCACTTATAGATCAGCTCCGTCCGAAGGGTGGGATTGCCTCGAACCACCGCGATCACCGGAGCCATCGCATCAGCAATCGTCATGTCGGGGAGACAGCGATTGGCGACAGCCATGCAAATGTCGCGATCCGTGATGACATCGACAGCCTTGCCTTCTTGACCGATAAGTGGGAGCCATTGCCGGTTGCGGTCCCGCATGATCCGTGAGGCTTCCGCGAGAGTGGTCTGCGGGGTGCAATACCCACCTTCAGAGAGGATGGCCTGAGCCTTCATCGCGTTTCTCCTCGGGGCTCCCGCATGCACCTCGTCTGATGAACGGCTGATGGCCGGCATCACCGAACGGACAACCCTGGTGGCTCGTCACCGGGCTTCCATCCACCCCCAAGCGCTTTGAACAACATGACCAGGTCGTTGAGCCGCGCGTATTCGGTCTGCACCAACGTGGTTTCGGCACTCAGGATTTCGCGTTCGGCATCGAGAACGTTCAGGTAATCAGCGATGCCCCCCAGATACCGCTGCTCAGCCAAGTGCCGCGCTTCACGCGCGGCCTCGACCTGCTTCTGCTGATGCTCCCGCTGGTCGGCTCGGGTCCGGACGGCGATGAGGAGATCGGCCACCTCCCGAAACGCATTCACGATGGTCTGCCGATACTGCTCGAGCAATTCCTGGTACCGGGCTTCTGCGTTTGCCAGCCGCGCGACATTGGTGCCGCCTGAAAAGATCGGCAGCGTGACCGAGGGGCCGATAGTGTAGCTGCGGCTGTTGCTCGTAAGCCAATTGCCGAGGTGCACCGACTGCAAGCCTCCCGCGCCCGTGATGGCGAGCGTGGGGAAAAAGTACGCGCGCGCTTCGCCGATGTGGGCGTTGGCCGACGCGAGGCTCCGCTCCGCCTCCAGGATGTCGGGGCGTCGCTCGAGAATTTGGGAGGGCAACCCCACGGGGATGACGGGCTGGGCTACGACCGCACGCAAGGGCTTGGATGTTAGGACGACCCCGCCAGGTTCGCTCCCGACCAAGGCGTCGATATGGTGGAGGGCGACCGCGCGTAAGCGGCGATATTCGGGGATCTGCGCCGCGACGGACTCCACGAGTTCCTCGGTCCGTTTAACATCCAGCCCCGTGGCGAGCCCAGCCCTATAGCGGCTGGTGATGATCTCGAACGAGTCGCGCCTTGTATGTAAGGTGCGCTCCGCCAATTCAATGAGCTCGTCGAGTTCGCGCAGCTCAAAATACCCCGCGCCGAGATCACCCAACATCGTCAAGATGACGCCGCGCTGATCGTGCTCAAGGGCCTCGGCATCCGCCGTCGCCGCTTCCAGCCCGCGGCGAATTCGGCCCCAGAGATCCAGCTCCCAACTCAAGTCCATGGCGGTGTTGTAGAGCGTAAACCGCTTGCCCGGTGTAGCGAAGGTCTGCGAGGCGGCCCCTGGACTGGAGGCCAGGCCCAGCCCCGCCAAGGTATTTTTGGAGACCTGAATGTTCGACTCACTGCCGACCGCCGTGAGCTGAGGAAATAAGCCGGCACGGCTGCCGACCATGAGGGCCCGGGCCTCCATGATCCGGAACGCCGCACGCCGAACATCGTGGTTCTGCCGCAGCGCCTGGTCCATGAGCTGGTTGAGTTCGTCATTTCCAAACAGTCGCCACCAGTCAACGTCCGGCTCCTTCATAGAGTCCAGCCGGACGGTCGCGTTCTTCTCCCCTTCGAGCATGGCGTCCCACATTGGTACAGGGGGCGTGGACGGACGGTGATAATCCTCCCCCATCAGACACCCTTGCCCGACCATCAGCATGCCGAGCGAGATGAACCAGACCAGGCCGTGCAGCCCAGCACCCGAGATGGCGCACGCGCGCGTCTCATTGAGGCTGGCTTGACAAGAGACTGGCGCAGGGCCGCCTGGCTGAATACGGTGCTTATTTAGACCCATGGTCGTTGGTCCCTGGCGAGGTGGGCTGACGCGATGGCGCCACGAGCCCAGGCGTCACCGGCGACGCCTCAATGAAGACGTCCATCTGCTGGCCGACATAGATCGGCAATTGAGCGCGGTCAAAGCTATAGACGACCTGCATCACCCGGGTATCGACCCGCTCGGACGTCCCGCCCGTCAGCGACCGCTTGGGAATGACAAACGGCTCCGTCCATTCATAAATGAGCGGCGCATTGAGCAAGGGGTTGCCTCGGACGAACGCCATCGCTCGCGCCTCGTGGTGAAAGCGCCAGGCATCATTCTCGTCAATGTCGGCACGCAAATGGAGCCGATCGATGTTCCCAAACAACATCAGGGGAGTGGCCAATGGCCCGGCTTGGGCGTACTCTCCTACGCGCGTATTGACCTGCAACACTTCGCCATCCACCGGCGCGCGCACGGTCAAGAGTTCAACATTGGTCTTCGTCTCCTTGACCTGCGCTTCCGCCAATGTGACGTCGGCTCGCACCGAGGCGAGGTGCGCCGCTGCCGTTTGGACCGCGTAACGGCGCGTGGTGAGATCTTCCTTGCTGATGGCGCGCGAATCTTTCACGGCCTCCGCCAAGGCCAGCCGATTGCGCAGATCGGCCAACGCGACCTCGGCCTCCCGCATGCGGGCCAGCATGGTCTGAAGCGTGGCCCGCTGCACGGCCAGTTGCGCCGTGAGATAGCGATTGTCCAATTTGAAGAGCGGATCCCCCCGCTTCACGCTGCTGCTCACGACGACATCGATTTCCGTGACCAGCCCGGCCACTTGTGTCCCGATCTGAATGTTCAGGGTCCGGGTCTCGATAATCCCTGCGGCGCCGATGTAGGCGGCGTAGGGCAGCTTCGCCGGGGTCACCACCGGAAGGGCCACCGGCACCGCCCGACTGGTCACCATCACCATCCAGATGGCAAAGGCGAGCCCGAGAAGGCCCAATCCTTGGAAACTGTATTTCAACGCCCGTTGCAGCATGGTCTCCCTGAGACTGCGCGTGACATCACTATGACACCGGTGCTAGGGAACGGTCACCAGCTCTTGCGGCGAAGTGGTGATACGTTCAATGCGCCCATCGTTCATGACTGCAATCCGGTCCGCGAAATGATAAATGCGGGCATCGTGTGTGACGACCACCACGGCGCGGTCCTTCGCAACCCCCAGGCTCCGCACGACCTCTAAGACCTCCTGTCCGGTCACATTATCCAACGCACTGGTGGGCTCATCACAGACGATCAACCGCGGGCTATGCACCAGGGCTCGAGCAATGGCCACCCGTTGCAGCTGGCCGCCTGATAACTCGGAGGGGTAGAAGTGGAGGCGGTCCTGCAACCCCATACGGCTCAGCATCTCTTCGGCATGATGCAGCGCATCCATCCAGATCACGCCGGTCAGCAACAGGGGAATCGCGACATTCTCCGCGGCCGTCAGCATCGGCACGAGATTCAAACTCTGAAAGACGAACCCCACGGTCTTCCCTCGGTACGCCGTCTTGGCATTCGCCGCTATCTGGCTGAGATCGTTCCCAAAGAGGAGACACTGGCCTGCAGTCTGATCGAGGACACCCGCCATAATGGAGATCAACGTTGTTTTTCCACAGCCTGACGGACCGACCAACATCAGGAGTTCTCCGCTTTGCACGTCCAGATCAATACCCCGCAGGGCATGCACGGCATTGTCCCCGCTCCCATAGACCTTCGTGATGCCGCGGCAGGACACGGCCACGGTCTGGGCTTGGTCCGGCGCGTTATCCTTTAAAGACGACGCCTGCTTCAAGACGGATGACCTTTCGGATACTGATGGCAGCGACGCCCAGGCAGATCAGGGAGACAGCCGCGGCGCTCGCCAACAGTAACTGCCACGGCAACCAGAAGGCAAATTCCCCTTTCCGGAGCACAAAGCCGATGAGCGAGGCAATGCCGGCCCCCAGGCCGAATCCTGTGCCGCCCACGAAAAACGCCTGGAGCAGAATCATGCGTAAGAGCACCCCATTCGTCGCACCCATCGCTTTAAAGGTGGCGAA
Source organism: Nitrospira sp. (assembly GCA_003135435.1). GTDB lineage: Bacteria > Nitrospirota > Nitrospiria > Nitrospirales > Nitrospiraceae > Palsa-1315. The sequence continues at coordinate 4,000 of PLBR01000165.1, forward strand.
GTATTTGAGGTTATCAAGTGTAAAATTGTAGAAGGTCTGCCCAGCCACGGCGGTACCGACCAAGAAACCCAGGGTTGCGGAGGTACCAAAATTGAGCGGAATGGCGGTGTTCTTGAGGTAGTAGCCGACCGTCAAGCGCTTGAAGTCAGCCGTGGAATAGGCGCCCAGGCCCGTGATGGCGTGAATGCGATCCGCCAACTCCCGGTGATCCACACCGTCCTTGGCCTTCACGAGAATGAAGGGCAACATCTTCCGTTCTTGTGGCGCATACTGCTTCGCTCGGCTATAGGTCATGTAGACGATCGGCATGGTGCTAAACGGCCGAGTGACCAGGCAGAAGCCGACCACTGTCGCGCGGTTGTCATTGATTTCTAGGATGTCCCCGATACGGAGCGGCCGGTCGCCATCGGCTTCTCGTTGGGTCAGCCGGGTGGAGGCCCCGATCGAGTCGACAATGATGGCGTCAGTGCGTCGCAGGTCCGCCAGGTCGCCTTCGAGCATGCGGGGCGGCCCACCGATGAGGGTGGCATCATCAATACCCATGACGACCAGGCTTTGGAAGCGCCCGTCCTTGAGGCGGGCCCGCAATTGCCCCTTGTAGAAGGGCACCGCCCACTCCACGCCATCCACGCCCTTCACGCGGTAGAGCTGGGTGTCCTGCATGCCGTAGATATCATCGAGGTATTGCACCATCGGATCCATGACCCAGATATCGGCAATCTCCAGGTCACTCATCGTGCTAAACGTCCGGGCCATAATGCCCAGGAAGATGCCTGTTTGCTGCGTAATCAAGAGCGAGGCGAAGGTCAAACCAAGAATGATGCTCACATACTTGGCACGATCACCCATCAGCATTTTCAGAGCAATGGCATTCATATCATGACCGGACGTTCGCCCTCTGGGGAGTTCCTCGTGTGCGGGTGGGCCTCACTCTCGAGGCGATGGAGGAGAGGCAGCGCCGACTCCCTGCATTCGCTCCAAGAGCGACGGTGACAGGCATCGGCCTGTGTTCTGAGCTTCCCTCTGTTTTTCGTCTTCCAATGGGTGGGGTGTCATACTATCAGCTTTTCATCGTGTTGAGCCATACGCCAATCATCTAGACACGGCATCGGTGACTTGTAACCCAGCGTCGAGTGCCATCGCGTCCGGTTGGAGAACACCTCAATGTATTCGAAGCTCGCCGCCGTCATTTCTGCGCGTGTGGCATCGCGCAGTTCATGGACTTGCTCGTCCTTGAAACTGTTGAACTCCCTCTCGGTTGGCGTGTGATCCCAGCCACGATCTTTGCGACTCATGGAGCCCTCGCCGTATGCCGTCAGCGTGTGCTGGAAAGGTTGACTGGCGTACTGGCGGCCCCGATCCGAGTGATGCATCATCCCACCTGCTGGTTTCCGCCGAAACCACGCCATCGTCAGCGCGTCGATCACGATGTCCGCCGTCATGCGGGGTTTCAGCGACCAGCCCACCACTTCGCGCTTGAACAGATCGAACACGATCGCCAGATAGAGCCAGCCTTCATCCGTCCACAGATAGGTCATGTCCGATGTCCAGGTCTGATTCGGGGCGGATGGCGTGAAGTCCCGACTCAGCCGGTTCGCGGCCACCGGTAGGTTGTGCTTCGAGTCCGTCGTGACTGTATACCGCCGCTTGTGGCGCGCCCGGATGCCGTGCTCCCGCATCAGTCGCTCAACTCGTTCCTTGCTGGCCGGGATCCCGCGCCCCCGCAACTCCCTGACCATTCTCGGGCTGCCGTAGGCGCCGTTGAGTGCACCGTGAATGGCGCGGATCCACGTCAACATCTGGGCGTCTGTCAGCCGCTTGCGATCTGCCATGCCGCCTTGCTTCCATGCGCGATAGCCGCTTTCGCTCACCGCAAG
>PLBR01000200.1 GCA_003135435.1 Nitrospira sp.
ATCTGCGACTGTGACGTATCCCTAATCGTCACCAAAACCGCTACCGAACCGCAACCAAGAAAATCCTGCATTAGTGCTGAAGGCGGGATTTGATCTGAAGTCATTTTAGCGACTTCTCGTCTGACTTGTCGTCGTCCTCGTCATAGCTCATTTTTCGCATTTCCCTTTCGGCCTCAGCGCGGCGCTGCTCTGACGCGATCATGAGGTCGAGATGCGCGATATGCTTTTCGGCGAACGCTTTGACTACCTGCCGTTCGTCTGCCAGCCATTCCGTCAGGGATTCCTTCTTGACCCGCCATGCTTCCGCAAAGCCCAATTCTCCCCTGACCACGCCAGTGCTGTCGATGCTGATCCGGACTCCGTCCATTTTGCTAGGGTCATATGGAAACCGTGACACCATCTCCTTCAACACAATGTGGGTGGAAGTCTCACCGCGATAGTTCCGAAGAATCGCCAGTGTGAAATCTGCCTCCGTATCGCCGGCGGTCTTTATCAACCCGGCGAGCGCGGCAGCGAACTCCGGGGTGCAGTTGGGAAACGCGCTGCTGAGCAGGCGTCCCCCTCGAAACTAGAATAGCTCCCGGTCTTGACCGAACCACGACAACCCCTTGCTGATTGCGAGTTGCGGATTTTTAGAGAACTCCTTTTCCAGACCATGGAATTGGAACGGCACCGCCTCGAAGCGCTCTTCGTCTTCGTCCTTGGCCTCCCTGGCGAGCCGAGCTCCGAAGTAGTCCCAGACCGCCGCCGGCTGGCGCTCGGCCAACCGAACCAAAAGGCGCTCGACCTGATAGTTCACTTGGCGAACATAGCCCAGATTTTGTAGGAGCTGCGCCGTCCTCTCCGGACTCAATTCCTCATAGAACTTTGTGGCCTTCTGCAGAAACCACGCTTCCGAAACCCAGCGCGGGTCTTTGCGGTCATTCAGGAAGGTTAGGGCGTCGCGTACGAACGTGTCGGCGTCTGAGATCTTTTCTGTCCCGTAATGTTCCAACACGAGCAGGAGACATTCGATGATCGCAATTTGGTCGCCTTTATCAATCGCGCGCTTCAGTAGACGAGCGGCAAAGTCTGGCTTCTTAACATCTGAATAGCGAAGGTGCCGCGCTACGCCTGTGAGATTCTTGGCAGACTCAAGCTCAGTCTCCAAGATCCGCTCATAGATATCGGGTCGGCCGCTCAGGGCCAGACCGTTAAGGAAGCCGGCAAGGAAATTGCGGAGGTCGCCCGAGGCCTTTGCCAGAAACCTGCCGGCTACTTCGGGTTTACGCTCAGCCAGCTTGTTGATGAAATTGCCAAAAATCTGAAAGGTAGCAGGGTCATTGGACTTGGTTTCCGCGCAACGCGCAATCAGGTCGAACCAATCGCGCTCGTTCGCCACATTGATCTCGTCGATGTAGCGGTTAGCTTCTCCGCTCCGATATTCGTCCGCCTTGTAGGCAAACTCCTGGTCGGTCCAGTGACTGGGGTAGACAGATTCATACCCTACCAGAACCTTGTATCGTACAAACCGGTCATCGGCGTTGATAGTGTCGCGGAACTTAAGGATTACGGCCACGAGCGCCTCGGCTTCGGCCTGGCAACCGAACCGATTTTCCAGGTCCTCGGTAAAACCCGTCGCCCGGAAATAGTCATAGAGGAATCGGTGCTCCACGTGCTGCAGAAGCTCGTAGCTCGCAGCTTTAGCGCGTTCCGTCACAAAGTCGACAATGCGTGTGGCATCCTTGAGCGTGGTAGCTAGGAGCGCATTGGAATATTGCGCCTGATTGGGAGTCCTTGTTGCGGCGTCCAGAGATGAAAGAACGGTGCGCTTCTGCGCATCGTCGGTCGATCGATCATAGGCTGCGAAAAGGGCTTTGATCGCCTTGTCGCGAACCTCCCTGAGCTGATCGGATAGGGGCACGGCGCCCGTACTCAAGACCACGGAGTCTGCCTTCCACTTTTCTCCGGTGATGTCTGATTGAATTGCTTCGGTCCAGACGGTAAGGGCGATGGGCCAAACACTCTCCACCTCGGCATCGTTCATGATGGCAAGGTAATCTACCAATGCCATCTGGAACATCGGCCCTACCTTCTTGTAGACGTCGATCTTGTACTCAGACAGTTTTTTGACAGCGTTCACAATCTGTTGGCGAATAGCATCGTTTGGCTCGTCCCGGTAAATGTCGATGAGCAGTTGCAGCGTTCCGGTTACATCGGCGTAGCGCAGGTTCTCGACGATCTCCACGACAAGCTTGGTCACTACATCGGCTTTGAAGCCATCCATATTTCCGTAGGTTGTTTCTATCGGAACGGGCTCCGTGGCGCGCGCGGCTTTGACTGCCCTCAGAAAAGGACCTTTCAATCCCTCGTAGACGGCTGGCGGGTCGTCGTAATTAGGAATGGCGTAATCTTTCAGTCCTGACAGAATCTCGTAACGCGCGTTGTTGTTCTGCGCATTGTCCAACAGGTTGGCGATGTCCTTGTCGAAGAGCTCCCTACCCTGAAGGACCCGTTCATACTCTTGCTGGGCCTTCTGAATCGCATAGCCAGCCGGGATCAGATACTCGTCCGTGATCCGCTTAAATCGGCGGGTGATACNNTCTCCCGCCGTAGCCATCACCCAGCTTGTGTTTGTAGAGAATGTCGTGGGAGGTCTCGGACCACGCGTGGTTCAGAATGGTTTGGACCTGAATTTCGCAGCGCAGGCCGGCGAACCGCGCATACTCTGGAAGGCGTACGCGATCCTCACGAAGCCGGACCGTGTAGTGAACTGCGCGGTATCGCGCCTCTTTGTTTTCCGGGGTGGGATGGTGGATCCTGGTCGAGTCCTCCTCGATCTCGAAATTTTCGCGGATCAGTGACGATGCCAGGAAGCGGTCAACGTCGTTGTTAGTGTAGAAGATGAGCCGGGCGCCGGCGAGATCGTGCCGGTCAAGCTCCAGTGTCTTTGTGTCTGGTTTGCCCGCTTCCTCCAAGCGGAGCCGCAAGCTTTCCGTCCCTTTAGCGCGGCACTGAACTGACTGAGGCCGAGGCAGGTTTTCGGCGGCTAGCAACGCCTTCTCCAAGATGAAGCGGACCGTTTCAGCGAAGGCTTCGTAGGTCGGGAAAAACTTCTTCTCGTAGTCGTAAAGGTTCACGACACTCCGATCTCGCTTTCAATCTCATTCAGCATTCTCACCGAAGTGAGCGGAGGAGCGTCCGTACGCCTGAAACTAATGCGCTTACAAGTTAGTTTTCTTTACTACAAGCTTGCGGCAGAACAGGTTCTCCATGGGACTAGTTCAACTGCTTCTTGAGAGGTACAGCCACGCCTAAGGAGGTTGGTATACGATCCTTTGTATTCAAATAGCCAAAGTAAAACTAGCTCAAGGTACCAAATTGAAAGGCTCCATGCCTCGAACACCGCGATCGGCTCCGCGTCGAGGACTCTACTTCTTTTCTTCGGCTTAGGATGGGTAAGCGAGTTTCGCATTTCTGTAATTGCGTGTGGCCCATCAGCCCAGTTATGCTTTTTGGACAGCTTTTGGAGCTCAATCAAATGGACTGGAACGGCGAGAGGAATCTTGCAGTGTGATAGTAGCAATCGCAACTTGTCCGAAGCAGGAAGTTTCTCAAAGCCATCCGCACTTAAGATTCGATGGTCTTCCACGAGGAGCGTCCAAGCGAGTAGCTCGAATGCGGATTGTGCCAGAATCATAGAACCTTCATGACCTCCGGCGCGCTTGTTGCTCTCCATATACCACCACAGAGAGAGCCTGATAGGCTCGCCCCACGTCTTGTCCATAGATCGGCTCAAAAAACCGGGAAATGCACCTGAGAAGCTTTCGGTTGAAAATTCGTTGATCCATCGATTAACAGACAAAAAGCGGTCAATTGTCCAATCACGCCATTCCTCCCACGCACGGGTACCTTTGCTATCAAATCCAACAGGTAAGACTGGGGCTATCCACATGCCTCGGCAAAAAGAGAGAAAATAGCAGAGTGATCCCATGAAATCCCTAGCAGCTTCAGTGTTGAAGCTTTCGCCGTTTACTCGCTCAAATCTTCCAACGTGGGTAATAGCATAACCACCGTTACCCTTGAGTTGTGCGAGAAATTTTTCATTGGTCGTGCTGAGAGCATCGAGGACAACGCGCCATCCTTCTCCCTCAAAAACGGCCCGCGCCATTCGGACCTGTTGCTTGCCGCGCTCGCGAATCGGCGAGCCCAAGAAATCAACGAAATTTGGCACGTGGAAAATAACGGAGGTTAGCTCTGTGCCTTTGCCTTTTCCAGTCTCCAACGTGCTAAACCACCCCGAAGCTTCCCAAGATTTCTTGGTGCCAGAGATATCTAGTCGTGAATTGTCCACTATGGCCTTGCTCGCCATGATAGCGCCGCGAACGCTTAGCAGGGCATACCCAAGAGCAAGATCATTTTTGGAGGCAGAATGCTCAATCTGAAATCGTGGCGCTGGCACGGGAAGCCATCTAAATGTAATTGAACCTGGGCCACTAACCTTTCGCTCACCCTGGTCTATGTCAAGCGAACCTTCGTAGAGCAAGATGGGTTCGTTGATTGTGGGCATCGTGTAGACACCCTGCAATCCTTCCGGGAATTCGTTCGCCTTGAATAGATCCTCGCCAGACTGTTCCTCTGTCATGGCGTAATTATACACAGAATCATTAGCTTCCGAAGATCAGGAGCGAGCGGAGAAGGTTTATTTTATCGACGCGCTTCCGTGGAATGCCTGTAATGCATGTATTTCTATCCGGGGAGTGTTGATCTCCTCGAAAAGCTACCTGGTGTGGACCAGCAACGCGACTTGCGTTAATCTTTCATAGACAGGTTCGTTATTATCACGCGCATACCCTTCATCGGTATCTCTGTATTTCTTGCCGATATAAGAAGCATGCTCGCCGTCAAGGACGGTCCACTGAAAGTCTTGAAAATGGAAGGCCATATCTTCGCAAACCCCTTCAACGAGCACACGACCCGAAGGCCCAACTCTTATCACGTCAACGTCTCTGTGCCGACGCGGAGCGACAAGAGGCTCTGCACTACTGAAAACAAGCACATCCCAATCCGAGCCGGCCATTGCAGATGAGTTTGCACGGGAACCAATTAGCCAGATGGATCGGGTTGCTGGCTCTCGCGCGAGATCATCGATCAACGCGCGGACATCACTAGGACAATCTTCGAGAAATAGATCGACGTGCATTTACTCGTGACGATAGATCAAGGCAGCTGGCGCGTAATGCTTACAGATCATTAGAGCGGTCAAAATCAACTGTTTTGGATTTTGACTATCTCCAGAAGGACCAAATCGCCATCCAAGTCAATCCCATATTCGGGGATTGTGAGCGCAATCAGGTCGGAAGAACTGCAGGTTCCCACAATTATCACAAACACAAACCCTCCATATCATCGTCGCTCTTCCACGAACCGTCATGCCAAAGCCCTCAATCGGTCCGTAACCAGTTTGAGGATTGCCACTAGCAACCAACTGATATGAGCCTTTCCCGCAATAAAGACAGCGCTGTTCTATGTTAGGAGCCACCACGTTAAATCCATTTTCGAGCATCGAGATTGCCTCCTCAAGTTCGTTAATTACTTCTACAGTCGATGGAAAACGGGCGCTTGGATCTGTGGCAACCATTTTGTCAAGGAGCCTATTGACGTGCTCCATCCGTGGGTCTTTAAGTTTCTTGGAGAGGTCAAATTCGTCATGCCTATGTTTTTCCCTGGCAAACTCGGTTCCGGTGATCAACCAATACAAAAGTTTACCCAATGAATATATGTCAGATCGTTGAGAAACCTGGTCAATGCGTCCATCCTCGAGTTCAGGTGCAATATAAAGACGCGGCCCGACAGCTTCCTCTGTCATTGTCAGACGTTCCCCTTGTTCGTCGAGGAAGCATATTCCAAAATCTCCAACCACAGGTCTATTTTCTCGATCCAAAAAAATATTCTTAGGATTTAGATCGCGATGAATTACCCCTTTTTCGTGTGCATGTGCGACACCTTGGCAGATTAAATGAAGGAACTTCAGACCGCCTATCGGTCCAAAACCTTGTCCAACCCCCTTACTTCTAAGATCCCCGCCTTCACAATATTCGCAGACGAGGTACGGTCTCTGTCCCTCGATATCAAAATCGATTACCTTTATGAGATTGGGATGGACAAGTCTTAACCCCGTTTCAATTTCCCTCGTGAACCTGCCAAGGCGTTCAGGATTTTTTAGCCTTTTGAGAACGTATAAATCAGTATCACTAGAACCCTCAGAATTTCTAACAAGGAATGTATGAGCCTGACCTCCCTCGGTTAGTGATCGGACGATTTCCCACTTACCATACTTCGCTCTGGTTTTTTGGGCTTCTTTCTTAGGCTGAGTATTGCGACCAGTTGGCGAGTATGGAATCTCGCCTTTATCGAGCCGCTCTATCAATGAAACTGTTGGCTTCAAAATGCGACCCTTACTAGACCAATCAACCCCTTCCGTCAGTCCAATAGCTCGCAGAAAATCCGACTCTTTAATCCCAAGGTAGTCAAAGTCTGTCCAGTTGAATTCTAGAGATGAAGAGATATCGCTACCCTTGTATGCCTGGTGCATTTTTACCTCGGCGTATCGTCGGACTTGTTGGTCAGTGGCCCGAATAGGACTCAATAGGGTATCTATCGTGTACGAATCAATTCTCACACGTTTTTGTTGATGGATGTCTACTTGAGGCTCGAAATGATTTTTTATCTGCCAGATCGCAGCTGCAAGACGGAACGCGCGCTGATCGTGCCGCATTCGATCTGCTTGCGCATCAAGACGAGCATGAGCCGTTCCAGTTATCATGACTTCGACTTTGCTGCCATATCCATCGATGTCAGACTGAACGAAGAATGGCCATATTGTGAGATCACCTTGCACGGAAACGAGGTCATCATTATAGGAAATCCAAAACCGCTGACCTGCCCGAGTTCCTTCGGGATATGGCACGGCCAAACGACTCAATAGCTGGATAATCTCAAGCCGTTGATCATCCCACTGTTCTCTCGTGATTGATAAAGGTTGGGGTCGACCTCGCCACTGAATAATGAAGTCGAATGTTAGGCGTGAACTGTCGAATTTGCTGCTTGCAACCGTTGCACCAGGAGAAACACTGGCGCCGATCAGATCATTGAGTGCTGATGGGATGTTCATGCTCTGCCGCCTATCCTCAAGAACCGTCTAGGAAATATTTGTTTTTGAACCCGCAAAAGCCTACTCCGAAAGGCTAACAAAATCTATTGATGGACTATGGAAACTGAAGGAGGTTTTTGAGCTGAGGGGCACCGCACAGCGGCCCTATCCTTGGGAATGCCGTTGTCAATTGAGTTCAATCCAGAAGGGGGTAGGACAGTCATAACCTGCCCCTTAGTTGCACTATCACTTCACTGATGTCGTGGGACTACCAGGACAGACCCCCCTCTTCCGTTCTGTTGATTCTGCCTTCGTTCCTCCTCTACCATTGCCCTCGGGAAGACCGCCCGTCGGGAAAGGGGGAAGACGATGGGCGTATATCGACGAACGGATGCAGACACGTATTGGATGTCACTCGTCATCGATGGGAAGCGGTTACGGCAGGATACCGGGGTGCAGGATCGGACGGTGGCAGGAGAAATCTTCGCGGCCTGGCAGGTGCAGTTAGCTCGAGCCCGATGGCTGGGTCTCCCCGCACCCACCCCGCAGCACACGGTCCAGGAACTCGTAGTCGAGTATCTGGCGAAGGTGACGCCGCGAAAAGCGCCCACCTCCCAACGGCGGGATCACGTGGTTTTGGAGCGCTTCCGGAGGCGGTGGGGGGCGCCTTGGACTTGGACCAGCTGCGCAATAAAACCATGGAGGACTATCTCACGGAGCGCTTGCACGACGTGACGTTGGCCACCGTCAGTAAGGAACTCGGGGTCTTGAAATCGGCCTATGCGCGTGCGATGCGGTGGGACTGGGTGTCAACCACCCCGTTCCGTGGCCTCGCGCTCAATCAGGAAGGCGAGGAACGGGTGCGCTGGCTCACCGATGAGGAGGAAGCGCGACTGGTGGCGACCGCTGCCCCGTGGCTACGCGAGTTCATCCTCCTGGGACTCGACACCGGGCTGCGCCGGAGCAATCTGGTGGGGCTCCAGTGGTCCTGGTTACACGATCACGGCACGGTCCTCGTGGTGCCTCGGCAATTGGTGAAGGCCAAGAAGGCGACGGTGATGATTCCGCTGACCACACGGGCTGCGAGCATCATTCAGCGCCAAGGGCGACAGGGGCCGCACGTGTTTACGCAATCGGATGGCCAGGCGTACTCCGTGGATCAGGTGGGCATGGCCGTCATTCGTACGGCGACACAGGCGCAGTTGCCCGGCGTGAGTTTGCACACGCTCCGGCATACCTTCATCAGCCGACTGGTCCAGGCCGGACGACCACTCCCTGAGGTGGCGGCGCTGGCCGGGCATCGCGATATCAAGATGACGATGCGCTATGTACACCTGGCACCCAGTCATTTGCGGGCGGGGATTCAGGCGTTGGAGCAGCGGAATGCCGGGTACCCGGCAGGACTCGCGTTATCCACAGAAAGTCGTGTCACGCCGGTGTCACGGGAATTTGCGGAGCGCGCGTAAGTGTTGGTGGTCCCAACGGGATTTGAACCCGTGTTTAAGCCTTGAGAGGGCTCCGTCCTAGGCCAGGCTAGACGATGGGACCAGATATCAATGATGTGGGATCGACGTGACACAGTAGCACAGGGGCTTTTAACTTTTCAATTTCTAACGACTCCGAGCATTATTTAGGCCGCTGCACCGCCTGGTTTGCCCACGACTTGACAGAGCCGGTGGCATAGCCTACCTTGCGGAAAATATGCGCGGTGGGCCTCTGGAAGAGGGGATTCTTCAGTCGTCGGCCTCCTCTTCCCATCGGCAGACTCATGGTGGAACATGAACAACCCGCTCCAAATCAAAACCATCGGCATCACAGACTCTCCGGAACTGATCGATATCGAGAAGCCCGAACAGGGCCTTGAGCTGCACGTCGGCTCGAATGTGTTTCGAAACACCAACGGCGTTGTCAAGCTTCAAGGCAAGGAGCAGTTGGTGTTGGAAATGCAACCCCATCCATTGGCGTTGCTCCTGACGATGGACCTGTACGATGAGCAGGGAACCCGCGTCGGCCATATTCGACGGAACGCACTCTCGGCACATAGCGCGGGCCGCTTCACCATCAACGTAAAGCCCAGCGACGAGACAACCCCGGACGGCTTTCCTTCAGTCACCGTAGCAGACCGAACAACTGGACACACGGTGTTCGAAGCCTGCCTCATCCAGAGAAGAAAAATTCGCATAACCGTGGGGTACTTCTATACCCATAAAGGCGAATTGGTCACCATCAGCCCACACTACTGCCGCATCGGCACCGGCCTCACCCTGTTTGGCGATGTAGCGGATAGCCGCAGCGGCGCGGCGGCTATCGGGTAATCGGCTCCCAATAGACCCTAGCCTCTCCGCTCCCTACAATCAAGGGAACGACAACCAACAGCCATCCCGGCTCCTTGTTGAAAAACACATCCTTTTTGACAAAACGCAGCACTCCCGTACAATTGCAGTATGTCAGACGTCGTGAAACCGAGCGTGCAAGCCTTCTTGGTCTGCGACCAGGTCATTGAGGACAGCGTCACCAAAAAGAAAAGTCTCATCGGCCTATTCACGCACCTACAAGCCGTGAGCTTTCCCTTCCAGCACTCACAGATGGGGCTGTATTTCTGCCTCACCGATGCCGAAGGGACCTATCACTTCGACATCGATTTGATCTACCTCAACAACGAACAGCTTGTCTGCCGGGCCACCCTTCCGAATATTGCTATCGGCGACCGCCTTCAAATTTCCGATTTCGGGATCAATATCCCCTCACTGGTCTTCCCCGCGCCTGGACGCTACGAGTTTCGCCTTCGCATGGAAGGGCATCTCATCGCGCAGAAAGACTTCAGCGTGATGCAGATGCCGACTCACCAAACCGCGTAGGACTCACGTCGCTCCCACATCCCTCTCCTCCTGTGAAGCCTTTAGGGCCTTCTCCCCTGTGCCGTGCTTATGGTAAAATAACTTGAGACGATCCGCTCGCGCATCTCCTAGGAGTCAACGACCGCGCATGTCTGAACAGGCTGGGGCTTCGAACTTTATTCGCGAGATCGTGGCCGCCGATTACGCAGCCGGCAAACATGACGGCCGAGTCGTTACGCGCTTTCCACCTGAGCCGAACGGCTATCTCCATATCGGCCACGCGAAATCTATCTGCCTGAACTTCGGCTTGGCAAACGACACCCCGGGCGGCATCTGCCACCTTCGATTCGACGATACCAATCCGACCACCGAAGATCCTGAATATGTCCAGGCCATTCAGGACGACGTCCGATGGCTGGGGTTCGACTGGCACGAGAAGATGTTTTTTGCCTCGGATTACTTCGAACGACTCTACGCGTTTGCCGTACGACTGATCCAAAAAGGCCTCGCGTACGTCGACACGTTGACGGCCGAAGAGATGCGTGCCTATCGCGGCACCCTGACTCAGCCGGGAAAGAGCAGCCCCTCTCGTGACCGTTCCGTCGATGAAAATCTTGACCTCTTTCGAGGCATGCGAGCCGGGGAATTCGCCGACGGAACCCACGTCCTCCGAGCCAAGATCGACATGGCGTCAGCCAATATCAACCTACGCGACCCAGTCCTCTATCGCATCAGGCATGCGACGCATTCTCGGACAGGGAGTATCTGGTGCCTGTACCCGGCCTATGACTATGCGCATCCACTCTCGGACGCGCTCGAGGGAGTCACGCACTCAATCTGCACCTTGGAATTTGAAGATCACCGGCCTCTCTACGATTGGGTCGTCGAGCAGGCCGAAGCGCCGCACCGACCACACCAGATCGAGTTTGCTCGCTTGAACCTGACCTATACCGTCATGAGCAAACGGAAACTGCTCGAGTTGGTCGAAAAGAAACTAGTGGGCGGATGGGATGACCCACGACTGCCGACGATCAAAGGACTTCGCCGCCGCGGGTATACCCCAGAAGCGATTCGGGCCTTCTGCGACCATATCGGCGTAGCCAAGCGCGAGGCCATCGTCGAGATGCAGCTGCTCGAACACTTTATTCGCGAAGACCTGAATAAGCGAGCGCCCCGAGTGATGGCTGTGTTGCGGCCGCTCAAAATCATCCTCGACAACTATCCCGAGGAACAGTCCGAAGAATTAGAAGCCGTCAACAATCCGGAGGATCCGTCTGCAGGGACGAGGAAAGTTCCCTTCTCACGCGTCCTCTATATTGAGCGAGACGATTTCCGTGAAGATCCGCCCAAGCAATTTTTCCGGCTCGCCCCAGGACGCGAAGTGCGGCTCCGATACGCCTACATCATCAAATGTATCGGAGTGACGAGAGATCCGCAGACCAGCGAGATCACCGAACTCCATTGCACCTACGACCCCACGACAAAGAGCGGTACCTCCCAGGAACAGCGCAAGGTCAAGGCTACCATTCATTGGGTCTCCTCGGCCCATGCTGTGAAAGCCGAAGTCCGTTTCTACAACCCCCTCTTGGTGACGGACCTGGCGAAGGTACCGCCAGACCACGATTGGACGACCTATCTCAACCCCAACTCATTGGAGCGAATCACGAGCTGCCTGGTTGAGCCTAGCTTGAGGCAGACAGTGCCCGGCAGACGGTACCAATTCGAGCGTCTGGGATACTTCTGTACCGACCAAGATTCGGCCTCCGGCATACTGATATTCAACCGCACCGTGTCACTCAAAGACGCCTGGGCCAAGATCGAAAAAGCTCAGCCAGCCCGGTAACGAACCGGCCGCCCCCTCCCCGTTCGCTAGGACTCTTCCAGAACATCCCTCTCTTTCCACCCTGTTGGAACTGCTTTACAGGCTCAGCATCCCTGCTATGCTTGAGGTAACTGGAGGAAACCAATGACAGGAGCCATTTTACAGTGACAACCATCATCATGAAGCTCAAAAGGCTCGCCCATCTAATGTTCCTCTCGGGAATGTTAGCTGGACTGACCATGGCATCTCCTTCGCTGGCCACCACCACACCAAACGGGATTGAATCGAGCGCGACCGAAGCAGTGAAGGGTACGATCAACGACCTGATCCAAGTTCTCGATGACGAAACCTTAAAGCAACCGGAGCAGGCCGAAGAACGGCGGCATGAAATCGAAGAAATCATCAAACATCGCGTGGATTACGAGGAAATGGCAAGACGTGCACTGGGAGCCCCCTGGCCCATGCTCTCCCCTCGGGAACGGCACGAATTCGTCGACCTCTTCGTGCAACTCCTTCGCGACACGTTTGCAGGCCGCATCACTGAACGCTCAGACGAAAAGGTGGTCTTCCTGGGGGAGCTTCGAGAAGATGCCTTTGCCGAAGTCAAAGCGCAAATGAAGGGACGGAAGGTCGACACGCCGATCGACTTTCGGCTAATTCACCGCGCGCACGAATGGTGGGTCTATGACATCGTCATCGATGGAGCTAGCATCGTGAGCAACTACCGCTCACAATTCACCAGCATTATTCGCGACGTCTCGTATGTCGGATTGGTCAATAAGATGAAACAGAAGGCGATCGCCGTAAAGGTCTTCGAAAAATCTCCGGCGCCGTAACCCTCCTTTGGCCATCCGTCACACAGTTTTCATGTTTTGCCTTACCGTAGTACTGGGTTTGCTAGATTAGCCGGAGTATGAGGCACCGGCATGGTGAGGAACTTCAAACCGGATGGAGGATCGCATGATTGAGTGTCGAGAATATCCACGAATCCCCGTTGACATGCAGGTCTTCTTCTCAAGCACCAACAAGACAGACATCTGCAAAGGCACAATGTTCGATCTGTCTGCCAGAGGATGCGCCGTCACCAGCATGTCGTCGGTTCAGCCAGGTTCAGCGGTGAGGATCCTCATCAGGGCGACCGATCTGGGCTCGCCCATTACGATCAAGTCCGCCGCGGTCCGTTGGAGTGAAGGTGTGGAGTTCGGAGTCGAATTCCTCGGCCTCTCGGAGCTCGATCAACGCCGCCTACACCGATTGCTGCAAGTGGCCACCACGCACCAGATCCGCCCAAGTTGACCGCTGACCGATTCTCGGATTCAGCGTGGTACAATGCCGGGCATGACCTGCCCCCTCTGTCACCAACCCAGCACCTGGGAAGACAACTTCTGGCGCCCCTTCTGCTCTGAACGATGCCAAGTGGCCGACCTCGGTACCTGGGCAGCAGAACATTATCGCATACCAGGACCCACCTTCACGATAGACACCTCGCTCCCCGACTTGTTGGAGGGAGATGACGACACAGAGGCACAGCAAAACAGTTAAGCTAAGCAGTCCAAGGACAGATCGTCCACCTACCCACAAGACGCAACCGGCAATCCCCACCCAACAGTTTCACTGGCGACACGATACAACGACGGCGCGATACGCTGGTTGACGCCAGTCTCGTTCACCTACTTCATGGTTGGCAAGCCCACGGCATCTTGCTATGGTCACGGTCGAACCAGGCCCCTTATAAGGAGTACAAGCCATGCTATCGACCCAAGGCTATGCCGCGATGACCGCCAAGGCTGCCCTGCAACCCTTCGCATTTGAGCGACGAGACGTGGGTCCCCATGACGTGCTCATCGCGATCACCCATTGCGGCATCTGCCATTCGGATATTCATCAAGCCCGTGACGAATGGGGCGGCTCGATTTTCCCCATGGTGCCGGGACACGAAATTGTCGGCACGATCACGCGGGTAGGGAGCGCGGTCAAGCAGTTCCATGTGGGCGAGACGGCCGGCGTCGGCTGCTTTGTGAATTCCTGCCGAACCTGCCCCGCCTGTCGTGAGGGATTGGAGCAATATTGCGAAACCGGCATGCTCCTTACTTACAGCGGCCGCGACAGAGACGGCCAGCCTACGCAAGGCGGTTACTCCACACAGATTGTCGTGGATGAGAACTACGTGCTACGGATTCCCTCAGCCCTGTCGCCGGCCGGAGCAGCCCCACTCTTGTGCGCGGGGATCACCACGTACTCCCCGCTTCGCCACTGGGGCGTCGGCAAGTATCACAAGCTTGCGGTGGTGGGATTGGGTGGACTGGGCCATATGGCTGTGAAGATCGGCAAGGCACTCGGAGCTGACGTGACCGTCTTGAGCACTTCTGAACGGAAGCGAAAAGATGCAGAGCGGTTGAGCGCCTTCGACTTCGCCCTCACCTCACAGCCCGAGACCTTTACCCGACTACAGCGGCACTTTGATTTTATCCTTGATACCGTCTCCGCACCGCACAACTATAACGCCTATGTGAGCCTCCTCAAAACCGACGGGACCATGATTCTCGTGGGGGCTCCGGATAAACCGACGCCGCTGGAGCCCTTTCCACTGATTCTGTATCGCCGCCGCATCGCCGGGTCGGCGATCGGGGGCATCCGCGAAACCCAAGAGATGCTCGACTTCTGCGCCACACATAAAATCGAGTCCGATATTGAATTGATTCCCATCCAACAAGTGAACGAAGCCTACGAGCAAGTCCTGCGAGGCGATGTACGGTTTCGGTTTGTCATCGATCTTGGATCGATGAAGTGAGTCTTCTGGTATCGGTCAAGCGGGGGCAGAAGAACAACGAGCCTTGAAGTTGGTGCTGGACTGGGTGCGATCAGAGATAATGGCTGGGGGACTAGGAATCGAANNTGGCTGGGGGACTAGGAATCGAACCTAGGTAGCCGGCTCCAAAGGCCGGCGTCCTACCGCTAGACGATCCCCCAGCGCGGTACGGAACCGAGACGGAGATCTGAAAATGACGGCGCGGGAAAGATTATTGGCTGGGGGACTAGGAATCGAACCTAGGTAGTCAGATCCAGAGACTGACGTCCTACCGCTAGACGATCCCCCAACCAACGCCCACAGTAATATACAGCTCTCGGTTTCGTCAAGATCGGCGCTACTTAGAGACAAGAACTGTCTCATGCGTGGGAGGCCCGTTCGATTCCCTGACGGAGCCGAAACAACGTCCGGTCTCGCCCCAACACCTCCATCACGTCGAAGAGGCCAGGGCTGGCTGTACGACCGGTCAAGGCCACGCGGACCGGCTGGGCCAGCTGACCCATCTTCATCCCCTCTTTTTCGACCAGCGCCTTGAAGGCCTCTTCCCATTGCTGTTTTGAGAAGGCAGGGAACGCCTCGAAGCGCGTGAGCAATTGGCCAAGGATCGGCGCGATGGCTGGCGTCAAAAATTTCCTGGCCGCTTCTTCGTCAAACGTCACGGCCTGTCCAAAATACGGCCTCACCCAATCGACCATCTCCACGAGCGTCTTCGCCCGTTCCTTCACGAGGACGACGAGTTGCGCGAGCCAGCCAGCCAAGACAGCCTGAACTTCGTCTGTTAATCCCGCTCCTTCCAAGAGAGGCACAAGCGCCTGAGCGACCTGGGCCGGCGGACTGATCTTAATATATTCCGCGTTCACCCAGAGGAGTTTCTCGGGATTGAACACGGCTGGGGACGTTTGAACGTTCTTCCAGGAAAACTTCTCGATCAGCTCCTGGCGGGTGAAGAGTTCCTGGTCTCCGTGTGACCACCCAAGCCGAACGAGATAATTCACCATAGCATCCGGCAGGTACCCCAATTCTTTATAGGCCATGATCGAGGTGGCCCCATGCCGCTTTGAAAGACGGGCTTTATCCGAGCCCAGAATCATCGGCAGATGCCCGAACTGAGGAACTGGAAACCCAAGCGCTTGGAAGATCGGAACCTGCCGCGGCGTGTTGGTCAGGTGATCGTCTCCCCGCACCACGTGGGTAATGTTCATCAGCGCATCATCAACAACCACTGAAAAATTATACGTCGGGTAGCCGTTCGACCGGAGAATGATCAGATCGTCCTGCACATTGTTATCGAAGACGATCTTGCCCTTGATGAGATCGTCGACCAAGGTCTCTCCGTCTTGCGGAGCCTTGNNGAAGCGCAAGGCTCCATCGCCGGCCGGATTTGTGAGACCACGATCACGGCAGCGGCCGTCGTATTTCGGCGACAGTCCCTTGACCTCAGCTTCTTTGCGCCGCGCGTCGAGCTCTTTCGCTTTACAGGCGCACCAATAGGCCTGCCCCTTCTCAAGAAGCTGCATCGCATGACTGCGATAGAGGTCCATGCGTTCGGTCTGACGGAAAGGGCCCTCGTCCCAATCGAGCCCGACCCACTTCATTCCCTCAATAATGGCATGGATGGATTCATCGGTTGAGCGGCTCTGGTCCGTGTCTTCGATACGGAGGACAAACACACCCTTCTGCTGGCGGGCAAAGAGCCAATTGAACAGCGCCGTGCGAACACCACCGATGTGGAGAACACCAGTTGGGCTAGGCGCGAATCTGACCCTGACTTGACTCATAGAATGACTCTGCGTCGTCGGAGAAACGGTCGGTATCTATAGCACGGGCTGAAAAGTGTTGTACAGAATCAGTTGTTGCGCACCCTTTCATCTGGAGCGGCCTTCTGGTAAGAGAGCAAGAGGTAAATCGTGATGACGGAACTCACACAACCAGCAACGGTCCTCTCAATCACGGATCTCACGCCCCATGTTCGCCAATTGGTCCTTCTACCCAAGACTCAGAAGATCGTATTCCAACCAGGTCAGTGGGTCTCCTTGCAGCTACTGGTAGGCGCTAAACCACCACTTAATCGAGCCTACTCAATGGCAGAACCTCCCTCCCCTGCCGGACAGCTCACTCTGGTTTTCGATCAAGTCCCCGATGGAATCGGTTCGAGCTATCTCTACGGGCTCAAGACCGGCGATGAACTGCTGTTGTCTGGTCCCTATGGGAACTTCGCATTACCCTTCTCACTCGATCGAGGTCTGCTATTCATCAGTCGCTATACCGGCTTGGTCCCGATCCACTGCATCCTGAAACAGCGGGCGGCATCAGGCGCATTGCCGCCCGCCATCCTGATTGCGGTTGGTCCGGCTGAGGATGAATGGCTCTACCACGGTGAGCTGCTCGCCTTAACCGCGCAACACCCATCGTTCCGATATATGCCAGTGGGGGTGAATGGGACGGACCAGGAAATCGTCGAGGCGACCGTGAAATTGCTTCCACCGCTTTTCACCGGCAGGCCGAAAGTGATGCCACTGCTCAGCGGAGTAAAAGGATTCGTGCGACCATTGCGGGCTTATCTCATGGAGACAGGATACGATCGGAAAGAAGTGAAAACTGAAACGTACAATTAATGCCCTTCTCTGACCAGGTTCTTATTGACCGCCGGGATCTCGACAACAATGTCTTTCGTCCCATTCGGCACACATTGGCAACCGAGCCGTGACTGCAACGTGGTGATCGGCGCTTCTTCCAGCTGATCGAATTCATCGTCTGTGCCTTCGCTACAGCTCTCAAGCCCCTGTTTCACGATGACGTGGCAGGTCGAACAGGCACAGACACCCCCGCACACATGTTCCAACGCAACTCCATTGCCCATCGCCACATCCAAAAGACTCCCTGGAAGCCCCGTCGGACCGTAGGGAATCTTGGCTGGATCGACCTCAACCTTCGTTACCATGCCGTCAGGGGCGACAAATGTGACGGTATAGGCTCGCTGGGGAAGCTCGTAGTCAGTTTTTTCAATATAGGGATTGGTCCCGCCCATATGCCCGTTCCTTTCTCAGCCTGATTCAGCCTTATTTCACGCTGTTGACAGTTCCGAATCCCGCATGCTATTCTTAATCCGACCGTATTGATCGGAGATCATTATAGTCTCCGACCATGAAGATCGGCAATAGCAATGTTGAAGATTTCGAAAAAAGCAGATTATGCCCTCATGGCCCTTCAGCACATCGCTGCTGTCCAGTTCGGCGACGTGACGCCTGGGCGCGTGGTGAATACGAAGGAGATCGCGGAGGAATATAACATCCCCCTTGAGCTGCTGGCCAAAGTGCTCCAGACTCTTGCCAAGCACGCACTGATCGAGAGTCATAATGGTCCCAAGGGCGGGTACTTGCTGGCCCGACGCGCGCACCAGATTACAGTCGCGCAAATTCTCGAAAGCATCGAAGGCCCCTTGGGCATCACCGATTGTTCACACGAAAAGGATGGGGAGTTTTGCATGCAGCGGGAAAATTGTCATATCCGCACACCGCTCTTGAAAGTCCAGGACAGTATCGCCCAATTACTCAATAACATGACCCTGCAAGACATGATGGGTGGCACACCCCTTATTACGATTCATTCTCCCACGGCACAAGGAGTTGAACGATGAAACTGCCGATTTTCTTGGACAACCATTCCACGACACCGATGGATCCACGCGTATTGGAAACCATGCTCCCCTACTTCGTCGAGAAATTTGGGAACGCGGCCAGCCGCAACCATGCCTTCGGATGGGCCGCGGAGGAAGCCGTCGAAAGCGCCCGGAAGCAGATCGCGAAGCTGATCAAGGCCGATCCGAAAGAGATCGTCTTCACGAGCGGCGCCACCGAATCGGACAATCTCGCGATCAAGGGCGTGGTTGAAATGTACAAGGAGAAGGGCGACCACATTATTACGTCGTCCACCGAACACCGTGCCGTGCTTGACACCGTCAAAGTGTTGGAGGGCAAAGGCAAAGCGACAGCCACCTATCTCCCCGTCGATAAATTCGGGATGGTCAGGCCCGAGGATGTGCGGAATGCGATTACAGAAAAGACGATCCTCATCTCCGTCATGTTGGCGAACAATGAAATCGGCACGATCAACCCCGTCAAAGAGATCGGCAAAATCGCCAAGGAAAAGGGCATACTCTTTCACTGTGATGCGACGCAAGGCGTCGGCAAGATCCCGGTCGATGTGCAGGATATGGGGATTGATCTCATGTCCTTCACGAGCCATAAGATGTACGGACCCAAGGGGGTCGGGGCGCTCTACGTGAGAAAGAAGAATCCTCGGGTTCGCATCACGGCGCAAATGGACGGCGGCGGGCACGAGCGCGGCATGCGCTCCGGGACGCTTCCGGTGCCCTTAATCGTGGGATTCGGCAAGGCCTGCGAACTCTGCGAACAGG
This sequence comes from Nitrospira sp., assembly GCA_003135435.1. Taxonomy (GTDB): domain Bacteria; phylum Nitrospirota; class Nitrospiria; order Nitrospirales; family Nitrospiraceae; genus Palsa-1315. The sequence continues at coordinate 19,018 of PLBR01000200.1, forward strand.
AGATGGCCAAGGACGCCGCGCGGTTGATTGCGATGCGCGATCGGCTGGAGGCCAGTATCATGAAGGCCCTCGAAGAAAGCTATTTGAACGGCCATCCAACCAACCGGCTCCCCGGCAACCTCAATATTTCCTTTGCCTATGTGGAAGGCGAGTCGTTACTGATGGGCATGAAGGATATCGCCCTCTCGTCCGGTTCGGCCTGTACCTCAGCCACATTGGAACCCTCATACGTGCTCCGTGCGTTGGGGGTCGGGACGGAGCTGGCACACTCCTCGATTCGCTTCGGTCTGGGCCGTTTCAACACGGACGATGAGATCGACTATACGATCAAGAAGGTGATTGAGATCGTCACCAAGTTGCGTGAAATGTCCCCGCTCTACGAGATGGCAAAAGAAGGCGTCGATTTGAAATCAGTCCAATGGGCTGCCCACTGACCCGGATAGTCAAGAGGAGGATGAACCATGGCCTACAGTGACAAAGTCGTCGATCATTTCAATAACCCCCGCAACATGGGGAGCTTCAAGAAGGACGAGGAAGGGGTCGGCACCGGCATGGTCGGAGCTCCGGAGTGCGGCGACGTGATGAAGCTCCAGATCAAGGTGCAGAACGATATGATCGTGGACGCGAAGTTCAAAACCTTCGGTTGCGGCTCCGCGATCGCCAGCTCGAGCCTCGCCACCGAGTGGTTGAAGGGCAAGACGATCGAAGAAGCCCAGAAGATCAAGAACACCGACATCGTGCAGGAGCTGAATCTGCCGCCCGTGAAGATCCATTGCTCCGTGTTGGCAGAGGATGCGATCAAGGCCGCCCTTGCGGACTACCAGAAAAAAGCCGACGGAATACTGACTGACGCGAAGTAACGTGCACAAAGGGAGCGCGCCATGGACACAACGAACGCAGAAACCCAAGCTACGGTGATTACGCTCAGCGAGGCGGCGCTGAAGGAAGTTAAACGCCTCATCAACGTGCAGGGCCTCACTGAAGGGGGGCTCCGCCTCGGCGTGAAGGGCGGCGGCTGCTCAGGCCTCAGCTATACGATCAACTTCGACGAAAAGATCGGTCCGCATGACCAAGTCCATGACTTTGACGGTGTGAAAGTCATTGTCGACACCAAGAGCGCCATTTATCTTCAAGGTACGCAGTTGGACTTCCAAAAAGACCTGATGGGCGGGAACTTCAAATTCGTCAATCCGAACGCCGACAAGACCTGTGGCTGCGGAGAGTCGTTTTCGGCCTAACGAGTGTCAGCAGAGCACCGCAATTGTCCGACGGGCATGGCAGACGCCATGCCCGTGCTGTCAGAGGAGACCGCATGGACCATCACACCCATAGCACCGTCGGCCCACGTGAGCTTCAGATGGCTCGCAGCATGTGCTGGCACTGCCAGTCTGAAGTGGCCGGGGAATATTTCTGTGACCGTTGCGTCAAGGTCCAGCCGGTTTCGAAAGAACTCGATTACTTCACCTGCCTGGGCTTCCCCCGCCGCCTCACGATCGACCAGCATCAGCTGGAAGCCAAATTCTACGAACTGAGCCGGGCATTCCATCCCGATTTCTATCAGAACAAGAGCGCTGCCGAGCAGACCATCAGCCTCGGCAATTCCGCCATGTTGAATACCGCGTACCGGACGCTCCGTGATCCGATCGAGCGGGCTGAGTATCTCCTCGATCTGGAAGCCGGGTCGGTGAAAGAGATTCGGAATTCTCCTCCCGCCGACCTCTTTGAAGAAATTCTTGAACTACAAGACACATTGAACGAGTACCGAGCCGCCGGTCGCGCGTCAGAAACCGAGTCGACGCTCCGCGCGAAACTCCAATCGGAACGGAACACGCTCGAACAACGGCAACGGGACATGGAAGCCACCCTGCAGCAGCTTTTTGTTCAGTGGGACACACTCCAAGATCGCGGGGAGGCGACCGACCAGGCGAGAGCCGAGCGCGACCATACCCTGAAGCAGATGCGCGAAAATCTGTCTAACCGGACCTACGTCAAGAATATCGTGAGCGACCTCGTCTCAACCATCGGATAATCACCACCGTGACACGTATCGTCGGCATTGATCTCGGCACAACGAATTCGCTCGTAGCCTATATGGCAGACGGACGTCCGCGTGTCATACCAGGTCGGAACGAGCGCACGATGNNGATGGTTCCCTCGGTCGTGGCGATGACCGACAATGGCTTCATCGTCGGCGATCAGGCGAAAGAGCACTTGACGCGCAGCCCGGAACGGACAGTCTATTCCGTAAAGCGATTCATGGGAAAGGGCCTTGAGGACGTACAGAGCGAGCTGGCCTACTTCCCCTACCACTTGACGGAACAGGGCGGAGTGATCCGGATCAAGCTCGGCGAGAAAGCCTATTCGCCACCGCAGATCTCGGCCATGATCCTGAAGGAACTGAAGCAGCGGGCCGAGGCGCATCTCGGCGAGAGCATCACCAAGGCCGTCATCACCGTCCCNNCCGCCCGAGATCTCCGCCATGATCCTGGGCAAGCTGAAGGAAGCGGCGGAAGCCTATCTGGGCGAGAAAGTGACCAAGGCCGTCATCACCGTCCCCGCCTATTTCAACGATAGCCAGCGGCAAGCGACGAAGGATGCGGGCTTGATTGCAGGGCTCGACGTCTTACGGATCATCAATGAACCGACCGCTGCCTCGCTGGCCTATGGGCTCCAACAGAAAACTCAGGGCACGATTGCCGTCTATGACCTTGGCGGGGGAACCTTCGATATTTCCATCCTGAAACTCAAGAACGGCATCTTTGAAGTCCTGGCGACCAACGGCGACACACATCTCGGAGGCGATGACTTCGATCGCCAGATCGCAGATCTCTTCGTAAAGGAAATCCGCGAGCAACATAGTCTCGATTTGCACGCCTATCCCGACCATATGCAAGCGGTCAGACTGGAAGCCGAACGGACAAAGATCAGGCTCTCCGATGAACTGAAGACCACGGCCATACTCGACCTGCCGGAGGGTAAAGGCCGGTATTCGAGAGATCTCACGCGCGATCAACTCGAATCCCTCACCATGGAATTGGTGGAGCGCACGCTCGGGCCCTGCCGTCTCGCCCTGAAGGACGCAGCCCTCACCCCGAGCGACATCGATGAGGTGGTCCTCGTCGGCGGCTCGACTCGTATGCCAATGGTCCGCTGGCATGTCCAGGCGCTCTTTGGGAAACAGCCCCATTGCGAGCTGAACCCTGACGAAGTTGTCGCGCTCGGCGCGGCCGTCCAGGCCGACATTCTCAGTGGCGGGACGACCGATCTGTTGCTGCTCGACGTGACGCCCCTCTCCCTTGGCATCGAAACCATGGGCGGAGTGATGAGCAGCTTGATTCGACGCAACACGACCATCCCGGCCAGTGCCAAGGAAATGTTCACCACCTATGTCGACGGCCAAACCGGCGTGGATATCCATATCCTCCAAGGCGAACGCGAACTGGTGAAGGACAACCGCAGTCTGGCCCGCTTTCGGCTGAAGGTCCCCCCGCTGCCGGCCGGCGTCCCGCGCATCGAAGTCACGTTCTTAATCGATGCAAACGGAATCCTGAATGTCTCAGCGCGGGATGTTCGCACCGGCGAAACCCAATCACTCGCCGTGAAACCGTCGTACGGCTTGAGTGACAACGAGGTCGAACGGATGATCGGTGAGTCGTTCAAGTTTGCGGCCGACGACTTGAAAGCACGCCAGCTCATTGAAGCCAGAACCGAAGCTGAGACCATCCTCATGGCGACAGAGAAGGCCCTCAAGCAAGGCTCCCACCTTGTGGGAGAGGAAGACCTATCCTCGATCAGGGCCTCAACGGCCGCAGTCGAGGCAGCCAAATCAGGAAAAGATCACAAGGCCATCCGAGCCAAGATAGCTGATCTCGAAAAGGCCACCCATCATCTCGCCGAAGTCTTGATGGACACATCATTGAAGGAAGCCTTGGAGAACAAGAAGGTGTCCGAGCTGACATCGGGGAAGTAGGGAGCCTATGGCTTATAGCAGAAGCAAGATCTATCTCGCTGCATCCCGCCATACGCCATTTGCTATCAGTCCTAGAGGCTGCGCATGGATCTGAAGTGGCAGGATACCGAGGATATTGCGATCCGTTTAGTCGAAGAACATCCGGAGTCGGACCCGCTCACGGTTCGATTCACCGACATGCACGCCTGGATCGTGGCGCTCCAAGACTTCAAGGACGATCCTAAAAAATCGAACGAGAAAATCCTGGAAACGATTCAGATGGCCTGGCACGAGGAGTATCTGGACTCGAAGTCCTGATTCGTTGAATCTCCCTCCTCAAAGCACAGAAGGAAAAACCACTTCTTCTCGATCAGTTTCTTGCGCGATACCTGACGGGGGTCGCCAACGGCATTGCCCTCGCCCAAGCTTCGATGGCCCTCTGAAGCAAGGCCTGGGCCGTTTGATAGTTCGCCTTGGCGTGGACGACCTGGCTTTCTGAATCGACCAAATTCCGTTCCCGCAAGTTGACGAAGAGAACGCTGGTTGTCCCAAGGCTAAACCGGAAGCGCTCCCCCTCTTCGAGCGTCTTGGCCAGGCGGAGCGATTAGGCCGCGGCTGCCACCCGCTCCTTGGCTCGTTCGATTGCGGAGAGGACATTGTCGATATCGACGAGCACTTGTTGTTCGCGGGACTGCTGCATGAGGGCAAATCGATCCGCCTTGTCTTGCCCTTCCAGGACCTCACCGCGGCTCTTCCGGTGGAGGATCGGAATCTTGAGTTCCAGCCCAAAGCGCTAGCCGAGGGTCAATACGAACTTCTCCAGCGCGCAGGGCGGCGCTGCCTCCGCATCCAGGCTAGCCTTGTTTCATCCCCGTCTCACCGACGGGCCCCTCCATTGACAACCACGCCCTCGGAACTCACACTAGCCCGCGCATCGTCCACGGAGAACAACACCCAGTATGCTCACCACGTGGTGGAGCCCTCAACTCAATGCCCTACTTGGAAGCCTCGTCGTGGCGGCTGGCGCCTGGCTGGCGTGGAACTCGTTCTCACCCTGGGAAGCCTTTCTCGTCGCAGGAGGCGTCGCAGCATTTCTGATCTGGCGGGGGCGAACGATTGGACTGGTCTGGGCCTGGGCCACCCTGTTGCTTGGCCTGGAGAGTCTTGCATGGCCCATCGTAACAATGGTTCAGGTCCGCTCGACCACGACAGAGCCTACGGACGAACAACTGGGAACGATCCTCTCAGCCGTTCTGACGGGACTCGTCTCGGCGGTCTTTTGGATAACTTTCTCCTATGGGTTCTTCAAGCGAGCCGATCAACCCATCACCGCCTCATCAGCCGATGCAACCGAGAATAATCCACCTGCACCGCAATCAGGACAGCACCCGCAGGAACAGGTAACACCTACCACATCTCGATCGGATCGACATCGACATCAAACTTGATGGCCCGCCGCTGATAAATCCGTTCCATGTCCTTGACCGTGATCCGCACCGCTTCCAGCCCCAGGTCCCGTTCGAGCGATTTCACGAGAGTTTGCCACCGATACCGTCCCCGGAGTCTTGCTACCGGAGAGGGGACTGGCCCCAGAACCGTGAGACGGTCGGGGCGGCCAATCGATTGAACCGTCGAAGAGGCCGTTGCTGCGGCCGTCTGTCCGGCCACGGACGGTGAAGAGCAGGCGGTGAGTCGAGCTACCCAGAACGTGGCAGCGTCGCGAACCATTATCTCATTGGTCCCCGATACGAGGAGCGCGATCAGATAGACCGCTGGCGGATATCCCAATGCCGTCCGATGGGACAGCTCCTCTGATAGAAAGACGGATTCGTCGTTCTGAGCCACAGCCTGAATCGCATGATGAGATGACAGATGGGTTTGCACGATGACCTGACCGCCAGCCCCTGCCGAACTGGCGAGACTGACTGCGTCGAGGAGCGTATGATAGGTACGTTCGGCGGATCGGAAATCCGGCACGCTGAGTCCTGCGTCCGCCTGCACAATCCCAACGAGGCCCATCGTCGGGAAAGGCCCGCGCCGCAGCAGCAGTTGTGTCCCGACGATGATATCCCACTTCCCTTCCTCGATCCTCCGCCAGAGGGCCTCGGCCTGCGCTGGCCGCCGCATGGTATCTCCATCGAGCCGAATCACTGCCGCGTGAGGAAACAATCGCTTCACATCCTCTTCCACCCGCTCTGTGCCCTCCCCGATCAACTGCATGCGAGGGCCGGAACAGGAGACACAGGTCTCGGGGATGGGTGCAACATCCCCGCAGTAGGAACAGAGCAGACGGCCCGCCTGCCGAGAGTACATCAGCGCCACGCGACAGGCAGGACAGCGGGGAACCTGGCCGCAGTCACGACAGACGAGGGCGCCAGCATAACCCTTCCGGTTGAGAAACAACAAGACGCCGGCCCGGCGACCGATCGCCCGCTCGATGGCCCGAACGAGCGGCTGGCTCAGCACTGTGCCGCGACCATGACCGCGTAAATCAACGACCTGTACGCTCGGTCGCGCGTCAGACGGCATGAGCTTGCGTACAACGATGCCGCGTTGTTCCACCGCCGCTCTGGTCTCAAGGGAGGGATGGGACGAACTCAGGACCAGCACCGCCTGTTCAGCCTGCGCTCTCAACCAGGCCACGTCCCGTGCATGGTAGCGTGGTTCTTGTGCTTCTTTGAGCGCCGCATCTTCCTCTCCCTCGATCCAAATCGCTCCGATTGCAGTCAATGGAAGAAAGATGGCCGACCGGGTACCCACGACCACTCGAATGACCTGTTGCTGAATCTGTTCCCACATCTCGGCCTTCACCTGATCTGAAAGACCGCTGTGAAAACAGACCGGAGCGATGCCAGCCTCGTCATCGCGAATCAAGCCTGCAACCCATTGAGCCCGCTCTGCTTCGCCAACGATGATGAGGACCGTCTGTCCACGGTCGAGCACCAGGCGAACGGCCTGCTGCAATAGCCCCAACCGATCGGTCCAGGGCGCCTGCACCAGAACCCGAGTGGGTCCTTGGCCTCTCAGCGCCTCGAACAGTGGCTCCGCCCAAAACATTGCGGGGTCAGAAATAAGCGGTACGGTGATGCCCGAATTGCCCTGGTTCGCCTGTCTGAATGGTCTGGCGAGAGGCGCCGTCGAGGCAGACGGCAGGTCCTGGATCTCCACCACCCACCCACGATCCTTGAGATCGCGCAACAAGTCGCCTGAACCAGGACTGCGAGACGACCGGCGAAGTCCTGAAGGTTTTTTCCCAAGACGTGTGAGAAATGCCCGCGCCTTCACCGAGCAGGGCTCGCGAGCTGCAAGTACGGCCCGCCCTTGCTCCGTCAGTTCGTAATGGCTGACCTGCGCTCGTGGTTTGGGTGCTGGAGGCAGCACCAACCTGAGGCATTGTCCCCACGGCGCGACATACTGTTCGGCCACCTGCCGTGAGAGCAGGAACAAGTTCGATGACACATCTGTTGCGGTCCCCTCCGGGAGCAACGAGCAAATCTCTTTGAGGCGTGCTCGATCAATGCCATGAGGAGGAATATGGGAGAGGGCGGTCACCGCCCCCTGGAGAATCGATCGTCCGAAAGGCACAAGCACTCGATGTCCAACGCGCAGCGTGGGTTGGAGCGACAATGGCACGGTATAGGTGAACGGGCCTGCCAGATGCCTCGGAACGATGACATCTGCGAAGAGGGCCTCTGGCCCTGTGCGTGGAGGGACTACCGGCGTCGAAATCATGCGGCATTGTAGCAGTACCGGAAAAGGGGGAACAATGAGAGAGAAGGGATGGAAAGGTTCTAGAGGGGAACCGGGGAGGGTTGACGTTGAATCGTCAACCCTCCGCACGATACTCGACGAATTTACTGTGGCGGGGCGACAGGAGCAGCGGGTTTCTCATCTGAATTGCCCTGGCCAACTAATGCCGGAATCGTCGCCGGAGCAGGATCCGCAGGGACAGATGAGGGCTCCACCTTGGACGAACCCATTGGAGCCGCTGGGACCGTCGTGTCCACTGTGGAGATTGGAGACCCGCTTTCCGCTGAACTAAGACGGGACAAATTGTATCCGTTATCGCCGGTCTCAATTGGCTTCGCCACCGGCTCCGACTGTTCCTTGGCCGACTCGGGCGAATAGAGCACGATGTCCACACGACGGTTCTTCTGCCGACCCACCTCCGTCGCATTGCTAGTCATCGGCTTCGTATCACCATAGCCGACCGACGAAAGCTTCGCCGAATCGATCCCGCCCTTCTCGGTCAAGTAACGGAGGACACCCCCAGCCCGGGCTTTCGACAAGTCCCAGTTCGTCTGGTAGAGCGACTTGAGCGAGGGACCGATTTCCATGTTATCCGCATGGCCCTCGACTCGAATCAACCGATCGCCGACAGCGGTCTTGAGATACGCAATCAGTTCATTGAGCACCTGATAGCCCTCGGGCTTGATCGTGGCTTCGCCCGATTCAAACCGAAGCTGCCTCATCAAATCACTAAGGCTGATTCGGGTTTCGCTGGCAACATTCTGGACCTGAAACTTGCTTGGAGAAGCAGCCAACGCAGGGGAGACATCCTGAGATTGCTGGGGTGATTGAGAGATCGGCATGATCTCAGGAGCATGAACCTTCACCTGGAAGCGATCGCCCTTGAGAATCCGGGAGATCGATTTTGTGATCAGCGCAGTGGCAGTTCGGTCTTCCATGGACAGGATTTTCACTTCTCCCACGACCCGTCGAGGAAGGCTCCCTCCAGACCGAATCAGGTCCATTCGATCCCCAGCCCTGATCCCGTCTTCCCGTCCCCGGTCCAGATAGACGATATTCCTCTGCGCCACCATGTTCATGATGCCCATGTTGGACTGGAAATCCACAACTCGCCCCTCCACATCGCCGGCGGGAGGTTGCTCAACCGCTGCTCCCTCGTCAGTCGGAAGCACAAACTTCATCACCGGGTCACCCGGCGATACAGTTGCATAGGCGCGCATGACCTGAACAGTGGTCAGCTCCTTGTCAACTTGGCTCACCTGAACCACAGCGAGCCGATTGACTAAATACCCCAGGTATTGACCGGTGGTTGGATGGAATACTTTGTGTGCTCGTCTGTAGATTATGAAAAGATCTCCAAACGCTACATCGCCGGGATTCTTCAGTCGGAGGTACAGGACATCCCGGCTTCCCAATATCATGCGATCTCCGGTGGTCTGATTGTCACCGGTAATCACATTCACGAACCCATCTTGTGGAGTCGATCGCTGGATGGAGCCAGACGAATAGGCCAAGGCCTGTTCTCCGAATTGGACCGAATTGAGGTCGTCTGCCGCCCAGGCCAGAGGAAGGAGCGGCGTGGCCAAGGCCCAGACCATGAGAGAGACGACACATTTCATTGAATAGTTAGCCATGGTGGTTATCCTTCATGTAAGGCAAGTATTACTGTCAGAACCATAGCAAATAGTCCTGTATTGTCAAGAATATTGAGACCTTGCCCTCGTTGACCTGCAAATTCACCCGATGCTAAGGTAGTAGAAGGAATGATTTCTCGCAGAGAGGGAATATCCATGGTGCCTGACGAGCCTCCCACGCACGACGCTCAACCCCAAGATCGTCCTCGCATAGAGACCCAGATTCACCGACGCAAGAAAGCCAGGGCCTTCTCGGCCCTAGAGCCTGAATGGGATCAAATTGACCAAATGCCACCCTCCCACCTGCGCATGCCATCAGATCGCATGGCACCTACTCCACCCAACAAAGCGAAGAGCTCCTCATAAATAAGCCACTCCAGTCGGTCCACGGAAGTCCACGAGTAGAACAGGTTCTTTTTTGGTTGAGGCTAGGAGCCTGTTCGAGTACCAGGCGGCGATGCGCGACGAGCGGTGTGGCTTGTGCGTGACCCCATCCGGCAGCGCATCCCCGCGCCGGTGCGGCTTGCTTCATCCGGCGGTCGCGCATCGCCATACACTTGGAGGCATGGGCTCGGATCTTCGTCCCCTCCAACGCGTCCTGGCCCAG
>PLBR01000167.1:0-14677 GCA_003135435.1 Nitrospira sp.
AGTGTCACATGATTGCTGACAACCACGAGCGTTTCGACGCCATACTCCTCGCCTCGCACCCATCGCACGATGCCAGCGGCCACGTAGACGAGCTGGTACGGCGGCAACGTCACCGTGAGTGAGCACACCTCTCCAACTCGCAGCGGCAGATTGCCGGAGAACCGCCAGCCTGTGCTGGAGAGATTCCACACGGTGCCGTGGCCCTCAAAGAGGCCGCATTGGTAGGTGACGGGACAACACACCGGAAAGCGAAGGGATGGACGAATCAAGAAGGGCATGGAAGCCTCACGGGGAGGCGCATTATAGGAGGGGTGCGAACAAGGGCGCAAGTGTCGGACTGGGTGGCGGCGTTAAGGAAGTCACGCGCAAGGGAATGGCTTTGCTGTTTCCCTCCCCGCTGTTGCACATTACACTAGTCGCATCCTAGAATCGGCTTCCATTGCCCCTGACACAGTGAGGTTACATGCAGAGCGTAAAGCCTCTGTTACTGGTACTACTGACTTACAGCCTTCTCTCCTGTGCGCCAACAAATCCCGCCACCACAAGAATGGGCACTGAGAAGACAAGTCAATGTGGAGAACTTCCTGCCGGAGTAACAATAGACAAGCGAGCATTTCACCTTGCCGGGATAAAGCTAGGAGAGTTCTCACTTGGAGAGGTGGGCATAAACTCTACACCAGAATTTACAAAGATTCTTTCCGAGGCGTCTACAAATAAAGTGGTCCAAAGTGTCCTAACTTGCAACGCTATAGAACTAGCTGGAGTCGCGCACGATGCTGAGATGGTCGCATACTTTATACAACTACAAGATTTCTTGTCTACGAACCCAAGTCTGGATGATCGGATCAAGTGGACACAAGCGTATCCTATGCCAAGCAAGAAGAGTAAGTCGGAGTTATCCGAACAGGAGGCTAGGAAACCAAAGGTCGAAATAACATTCAATGGTCTTTCCCAAAAAGAGCTTCAGGATAAATTCCCATTACCGCTTGTCCTCGACCCAAGTCTAACAGCCACACTGACCTTTGTGGTTACAGTCAGAAACAGTCACGTTTTGGCTCCAACTATTTTGGTAGCTGTCAATCCTCAAGCTGTAAATGTCGATACACCAGGCTGGTATGTGCACGAAACCAGGCCAAATCATTACCGTCATCAAATCGGAGGTAGAGGGGGCTCATTAATTCCTAAGGAAATGTCCGGTATCAGTTACGAACACATAGTTGCAGTTAAGGTCCCACCTGACATTGAATCCTTCAATCTTGTCTTTCGAATCTTTGGCGACAATCTTCCACACGAGGATCTTGTATTGATTTTCCGAGCTATTCATTACAAGAGACCAGAGGGAAGTTGACGGCTTCGAGCGCCTCACCCAACTCTTTCACTGAGAAACTCGCCATGTATACGCGCCCCAGAGTGACACTTGTCCGCATGCCCCGCATTGAGGATGCCCACGAGAAGGCGGTATAGTTGCTCTCGCTATGGTCCTCTCACTCTCCCCACTGATTCGATTCGGTACCTCTACCTGGGCCTATGAAGGCTGGCAGGGGGCATTGGGCATCGCTGATCCCTCCTCTTCCCCCTCGTTTTGAGTGTGGCGGGTTGCCCGTCGCTATTGGAGAAAGTGTGGTGGCATTAGGAGTTGACATGGGGGAAGGCTAGGCCGTCAGTGTGGGCGTGCCAAGGCTCTCAGGCGCGTTTTGGCTGGCGAGGGTGACCATTGGCTGTCACCTCTGTCCATAAAACCCTCTCAGGGCTTAATAGACGTTCCGGACGAGATGATGTGAGGGGAGATGGTGGTGAGTCTTGTTCCGTGCGAGCCTACCGGTTCAAGTTATTCTACTCCCGGTTTTACTCCCGGTTCGCTCCCGGTTTTACTCCCGATTCCAGGTCCAACTCAATCTCACTTCATCACACTCGTTCAGACAGATTTACTCATCGTTTCAATGCGATCATCGCTCATGGTCTCACTCCATCTCACTCAATCCCTATCCCCACTGATCGCCCTTTTAAGGCGAGGGCTCACAGTGATTCGGCTCTGAGATCGTAGTTATCTCACCAGCCCCACGAGATAAGTCATGGCCGCCGCTGGCAGTGAGAAGACGTAAAACGTGAGGCGTGAAACGTAAAAGGTATCTCGGCTGTTTGAGCATCATTCCGATTTTTGATGGAGCGCAACGAGAAGGCCGGATTGCCGAATCCCGGAGCCAATTGCGCCAGGAAGCGCTCCGCATGCGGTCGGTGCTCAATCAGGTGAAGATGGAAGTGCACGATGCCATCGCGTCCTTGGCGGCTTCGAAGGAACAAGTCGAGATCGCTCGAATCGGCATGCAGGCTGCGACCAAGGAACTGCAGTTAGCGAAAGAACGCTATGCCGTGATTACTGCGGCGAGTCATTTTGAACTGACCAATGGGCTCTCAGCCGTGGCCCGAGCCAGAGAAAACCTCGTCAACGCCCTCTTCCAGCTCAATGCCGCGCGCGTGAATCTCGCCCGATCGACGGGGAGTCTGAATACGCTGAACTAACCGTTCGTCTACGCCATCATGGGCGCCAGCCGCATCCGGATCAGGATCCGGCTGGCGCGAAGACCATGCGCGGCACACTTACCTCTGGGTAGACGGCTGCGAGAAGCTGGACGTTTTGCTCAGCGTCTGTTCCGCCGTGGGGCGGGTTTCCATCGCCACTGGCGCGGTGACACTGGCAGTGCCTTCAAACAGAATATCAGCCACGAGCGCCCCCGGGGTCGAATAGGCGCGCTGCGGTTGCTGCCGCGCCATCGTCATCGCCGTGGTCACATCGCCGCTCGTATGCGTGCCCGTGATCGCGGATTCCATCTTTGCGATCCGGTCGGACAGATCGACTCGTGCCGCTGTTTGTAATTTGCCTCGTAATGATTGATCTACGAGCTGCCAATATCCCACCCTGATGTTATCCAACATTGTTTTCGACTCGCTGGCCATCTGAAGATCAGGGATCGTCAGCACGGACCCCGCGCCTTCCAGATGCGGCGTGCCCCAATAATAGATCGTGCCATTGAGATCTCCAGCGGTGCGGATGGTGATCAGCACATTCCCTGACGAGTCTGAGGCCGTGGCCTGATCAATGACCATGTTGTCTGCGCCGACCCTCATTGGTTGGTGAAACAGCTGCTCCTGAAGCCCTTGGTTCACCACGGAGTACGGCACGGTCACGGATGCCAAGACTTTATACGGCTGCCCCTCGCGGAGGGTTGCTCCGGAGATGACTTTCATAGCGCTGTCGAACGGCTTGCCGCAGGAATTTTCAAAAGTCGCCGTCGGTGTTTCCTTGACGACGATGGGAATGGTCGTCCGCTGCACGGTGCCCTTCAGGGTTCCGATCGCCATTTCTGCGGGTTTCCCGTAGATGCAGGCCTGCGTGTTAAACGTCTCCACGTTCACGGCGACCGGAGCTTGTAACCGTGCCCAGACCTGTTGCAAGGGAATCTGGAACCCGCCTTCATCGACGGCCCGTTTGATGGTCTGGACGAGCGTGCCGCGGTTCAGAAGCTCCGCCAGTTGATCTTTGACCGGGCTATTAAACATGTTGCACTTACTCTCGCTCTCAGGTTTGAGCTCGATAGCCATTTGAGGGCTCTTCAGACTCAGGACGAGCGCGCCACCCTCTTGCACCAGCTCGAGTTGGCCCGTGGTATCGAGCACAGGATAGACCGGATCTAAGCGACAGCGACGGAGAGCCGTTTTGGCCTCAATATCCCCTCTGTATGTGGCATGGATGGTCACCCAGCCATCTTGAATAGAGACTTGTGGCTCCCCCTCTCTGACGAAATCCCATCGGTAGTCATTGCCCAACGGATGATCGGCTTCGCTGAAGCGTTCCGGCATGGTCGTCTGTAATGTCCGTTCAAGGGGCGTGAGATCGATGACGAGCGTGACGGGAAGCGTTGAGTCAGGAAGTTGAGACACGGGCACCTGAATGGCGCCGGGGCCCGGCGCAGTATATTGTGGGGACGGGACCGGCTTCGCCGTGTACTGCGGTAGCGTATGGCTGCACGCGGCAGCGATGAACATACAGGGTAACAATGCAATGCTTCGTTTCAACGTCCTCATGGTTTTCTCCTTCTGTGTCACAACATACTCCTTTCCGCTAGAAACGAAATTGGTCGTGCTTCTGCCCGGCGCGAACTATTTGCCTTCGAACTGGGCTGGATTCTGATCAAACTTCTGCTTGCAGCCTTGCGAACAAAAGTAGTAGGTCTGACCGTTATGCTGGCTGTGCGCTGCGGCCTTTGGTGGATCCACGTTCATACCGCAAACTGGGTCTTTCACCATGTCGTCACCTCCTTATCTTCACGTCTAAAAAAGCCCGCTTCTTTTGCACTCGGCACCGACTAGACAGGTGCCCCGAAGGGCCTATTCGCTGAACCTCATTGCGGCCCAAAGAACACTAAGCCACTGGCCAGATGCCGTCTGGTCAAAATAGCTCAGTTTGGGAGTACAGAAATGACGATGTAGAGGACTCCACTCGTGGGCGTACACATCGTTCATCAGGTCGGCCAGCTGGGCATTCTCGAAGCGGTCGTAGCCGAACAGCTGGCGGATGTGGCTCCAGTTGTTTTGTTCGACGGGGGCATTGGCGTTGTTCTAGTAGGGGCGTGAACGGGTGAAGGCGGGTGGTGTGGATGGCCTGCGAAATAGGGCAGGAGATGGTGATTGAGGAACTCTGAGACGTTGTCGCAATCAACGCCGCGTAGGGTGAAGGGTAGCACCCGCTCGATGGCTTTGATGTGAGCCACGACGCCGTGCGCCCCTTTGTTCCATGTCGCCCTGCACTCGGTCCAGCCGGCGTCGATGTCGGATAGCGTCAGGCTTCAAACGAAATCACCGGCAAACGAATGGCGGCAGTGTGCACCGGTGTCTGCCTTGACGAAACCAGACTGAGTGATATCCCAGTGCTCGGTGCGGATCGGGATTTGACTTTTGAGCAGCGTGCCGGACCGGGTCGCCGAGAGGCCGTTGAGATGTTGGAGGCGAACGGAGCACAGCAGGCGGTCGAGCGTGGCCGCCGAGACGCTCAACAGCCGTGAGCTGATCCAGCCGTGGAAGTGGGGTCGGGTCTTGCCATCGCACAGTGATTCGGTTCTGAGATTGTAGTTACTGAAAAAAACGATAAATAGTGCGTACTGCAGCATCGATGGGTTCCTGCTCCCTCCGGGAGAAGGACAGGATGAGGCTTGTTTTAGCGGGATTTCCCCTCACCCCAGTACTTTCCCGGATAGAGAGAGGGAAAACAATACGCACTATATTAGTGGTCGGGTCAGTATTTCACCAGCCACACTCGATGGGTCTTGGCTGCCGCTGGTTTTGTGACCTTGAGGATCGCTGTCGCACCGGGGTTCATGACGTCGTCGCCCAGGTTGAAAGGATCCGTGCAGATGCGGTCCTAACACTGCTCGGTCACGTCATTGGGCGCGCTATCCAGGCGCGCCCAATGACGTGGGTAGGGTTCAGCATTGCGGAGGCATGGGAGGGGCTTCGTCGATCGGTCTAGACGGAAAGAGGATCCGTGACGGTCGATACTTCACCTGAGCAGGCGCTTTCTAGACCGTTATAGGCACTGACCGTAAAGTAGTAGCGGGTATTAGGATCAAGGTTGGTGACCATGGCTGACGGGGAGGAAACGTGCATGGAATGTTCGTATGAACAGCTACCCGCATGACCTGGTGATTGCCGGCCGTAATGGACGAAATAGGCAATGACTGAGGGGTCTTGAACCGGATGCCATGCGAGAGACGCGGTGATTCCTGTATTTGCTGGCGTCGAAGCCTGGCCCTCGCCGCCGCCACTGTCTCCTCCGCCGCATCCGGTCAGAAGGGGCATCATCGTAAGAAGAAGGCCCGCAACGATGGCGGTCAGGCGTCGCGGTATACAAACGGTCTTTGTGACTCTGGTCCGTGGGAAGAATTGTTTCTTGGTCAAAGCTGTCATGTGCTGCTCCATAGAAGAGACGCGGGTGAGGTTGTGCCGATTTAGGTTCGATCTACTTCGTGCGTGATGCTGGCAAGAAGAAGAACACGATTGCATCAAGAGCAAAGCATGTGCCAACGCTATACGTTATAACTAATTGAATTATTTATACAGATTAACGATGGCTTGGTTGCTTGAAGATGTTGGATTTGTAGAACTTGAAGGCGAGACCATACAGATCCTGTCCTGCTCGAAGAGCGTCGCCCCATCCCGCGGTCTGCTTATTTAGCCCGCATTATTCATGAGCGCTTCTGCTGCAATCACCGATGCCTGACTCAAGCGAGACGGGCGGGGTCCGAAGGCTGAAGGCTGAGGGTCGGGGTTCGAAGTTCCGAACACTTCAGCCTTCAGTCTTCAGCCTTCAGACCGTCGCGCGCCACTCCGAAATTTCGCGACGAACCGTCATGAATAATGCGGGCTAGCTGTGAGTGCCTATGAATGAGCATGAGAATCAGATCGTGGATGTGCCGTGAACGGCGATGGATCAGACTAGGAGCCTGTCCGATGTTGCCTTCGTGACGAGGCGAAGAAGGTGCGGCCAGATGCGAGGCCGCAGGCCCGGGAAAACCGGATGCGTATGGGCTGGAATACGTTGAGGATTTTTTGGGGCCGAGCACAACGCAGATGATCGCGGATTGTTCGCCGCAGTAGAATGGTCAATGTCGGACAGTCTCCTAGAGAACATGGAAGGGGCTGGTTTGAGTCACCGGAAGTGGGTGTGCGGAGGCCACAGAGGGACAAGAGAGGTGGTAGGGACTTGATTCAGCCTGTGCGCGTGAGGCTGCGAGTTAATGGGTCAGACCGAGAGGTTCGACGTGACCATGCAGTTATCTCTTGCCGGTAAAGAGTGGATAGAGGAGGCAGCTGCGACTATTGGGTGGGGTGTGCTCGGGATTTCTGCCATGCTTGGAAGTGTGCCGGTTGTCGCGCAGGCGGAGGACAATGACGGATCGAAGCTTATGATGACAGCTCCGGTGAACGGCGCCGCTGTCGCTGGTCGAGCCGGTATTCCTTCCCTTCTCCCTTATGGGACGGTCCTGTCCCGAAAAAATCGAAACAGTAAGTAGGCATTGAGTATCATCACGATCGTGAGGATGCTGTATGTGGTGAACGCGGTGGTCAGGTTCAATTCGATGAGCACCCTGGACAATCCGAACGCGACGACCAAGGCATCGAAGGCCATGCAGATCCGCCTGAACGATTCAGGGTCCATCCAACGAATGAGATAGCTCCCGAGAGGAATTCCCAAAAGGACACTGGGGACGATATACGGAATGATCTCCATGCTGTCGTAGCTGTAGAGTCCAATGAAATAGTAGGCGATTCCCGTGAAGACCGCTTCTCCCACTCGAATGACGCCCAGCGCGGCCCGGAAATCCTGTTTGGCATACCCTTGATTGTTGAAAAGCAACGCAAGGGGAGGGCCTGAGATGGTGGTGACGGAATACAAGGTTCCGATTCCCACTCCGAACGGGATCGCGATGGCTTTTTCGGCTTGGATGGGTTTTCTGATACCGGCAGCTTGGAGCAGAATCAATGGCAACAGCATGAAGTAGGTCACAAACTTGACCCACGCCGGATGAACGAGGGAGAGAATGTAGCTGCCGATCGCGACACCGATCAGGAGGCCGATCAGAATGGGGGCCACGCGCCACCAAATGTTCGGGATGCTTTTGCGGTTGATGAAGAGGACGTATCCATTGATCACCAATTCCACAAGCACTAACGCTGGATTCAGAATACGATTCGTGTAAAACAGCAGCGCAACTGGAACCGTAATCGAAGAAAAGCCGTACCCCAAGGCGCCGTTGACGGTGGCCGCCACGAATGTGATCAGCACGAGCACGACCAGATCCATGATTATCCTTTGCGATGCCCGGAGACGAAGTCGTCGAGCGTATAGTGGTCCAGGATACCGGCAATGGCATCACGCACCGTACCCATCACATGCTGCAGCGGACATTGGGCATGTTCGGCATAGGGGCAATCCCCGCATTTCTGATAGGCCGTCTTGCTCACACATCCGATGGGAGCGAGGGGGCCATCCAAAATACGAATCACTTGGCCGAGGGTAATCTCTCCCGGAGACTTAATCAGTGCGTAGCCGCCCTTCATCCCTCGACGACTTGAGAGGAGGCCGGCTCGTTTCAGTGCCAGGAGGATCTGTTCAAGAAATTCGACCGGGATATGTTGGCGCGTCGCGATCTGGTGGCGCTGTAGCGTCTCCTTGCCATAGAAGAGCGTGAGTTCCAGCAGTGCACGAAGTCCGTACTCGCTTTTTTTCGAGAGCCTCATGGTTAGATCGATCTAATTCAAAGTGAGTTAATCAAGAATTGCGACAATAGAGTACCGCGCCTGATCCCGTCAAGAGTGGATCTGAAAATTTGAGCGGAATTATTCATGGGGCTCTGATCCACAACGTCCATCCATTCTGTAGATACAACCTGCTGCAACTCCTTGATCCTAGAGGGGTTACGCCTTGACAGGCTCTGCGCATTCCTGTTATTTTCTCCGGTCATTTCAAAGCGTCTCGCGCGAGAAATCAGACCTCCGTTACAACGACTGGACTGTTCGTGACCTTCCAGGATCTCATTCTCACGCTGCATCACTACTGGGCTGACCAAGGCTGCGTCATCCATCAACCCTATGATCTGGAGATGGGGGCCGGCACCTTTCATCCAGCCACGTTCCTCAGGTCCCTTGGCCCGGAACCCTGGCGGGCTGCCTATCCCCAACCATGCCGGCGTCCCACGGATGGACGATACGGCGAGAACCCGAATCGCATGCAGCACTACTATCAGTATCAGGTCGTGCTGAAGCCGGCGCCGGACAACATTCAAGCGTTGTATTTGGAGAGTCTGGCCCAATTGGGGATTAACCCAAAGCAGCACGACATCCGGTTCATTCAAGACGACTGGGAGTCCCCCACGCTGGGCGCCTGGGGCCTGGGCTGGGAGGTGCGTCTCGATGGGATGGAGATCACCCAGTTCACCTACTTCCAGGAAATCGGCGGGATCGAGCTGAATCCCATTACTGTCGAAATCACATACGGGACTGAACGCATCGCGATGTATTTGCAACAGGTGAATAACGTCTTTGACCTCGCCTGGAACGATGCAGTCACGTATGGAGATATCCATCACGAAACCGAAGTGCAATTCTCCGCCTATAATTTCGAAGAAGGCGATGTGGCGATGCTCAAGGCCACGTTTCAATTGTTCGAGGGAGAATGCAAGCGATTGCTGGCGAATCGAGAGAGGCGGTTGACGCTCCCGGCCTACGAGTTCTGTATAAAGTCTTCGCACCTCTTTAATCTGCTCGATGCCCGCGGGGCGATTAGCGTGGCAGAGCGCACGGGATATATCGCCAGGGTCCGTGCCCTTGCCCGTCAATGTGCCGAACGCTACATCGAAGAGCGGGCGGCGATGGGGCACCCGCTGCTCAATCGCGGGGCGGGGCGTGCTGGAGCGAAGGTCTCAGGCCTACGTTCCAAAGCTGTGGCCCGCCGCTCCTAGAATCGCAGAAGGATCCATGCCAAAAACCCAGAAACCTCGTCGCCCCGCTCCTCCTGCGAAGAAGGGTAGGCGCCCTTCTCCAGTGACCGCTGCCGAGTTGTTGCTCGAGATCGGCGTCGAGGAACTTCCCTACCAGTTCATCGCTCCCGCCCTGGCTGTCCTCAAAGATTCGGCTGAGCAGCTGTTGAAAGGCCAACGTCTCGCGTTTCAATCTGCCAGGACACTGGGAACTCCACGGAGATTGACCCTGGTGGTTGAGGGCCTCGCGACCCAGCAAACCTCTATGGTCAAGGAAGCGATAGGGCCTTCCAAAGCGGTGGCGTTCGATCACGCCGGCCAGCCGACCAGAGCGGCGACGGGATTTGCCGCAGGGCAAGGAGTCGCCGTCCAAGAGCTGCAGATTCGCCGGACTCCGAAGGGGGAGTATCTCTTTGCGGTGAAACAGGAACAGGGGCGGCCCACCAACCTGGTCCTGGAAGAACTCCTTCCGCAGTTGATCGCGAAACTTTCGTTCCCGAAAGCGATGAAGTGGAATAGCACCGGCGTGCGGTTTGCTCGACCGGTTCGGTGGCTGGTGGCGCAATACGGAGGGGCTACGCTTCCGATCGAAGCCGCGGGGATTACTGCCGGCAACAGGACGGAAGGCCATCGAGTGTTAGGGAGTGCGAACGGGATTGCGGTTCGAGACTACGAGTCCTATCTGAAGGGGCTTGAACGTCAGGGGGTCACTGCGGATCCGCAGCGCCGCCGCCACATGATCGAAGAACAGATCGCGACATTGTGCAAGAAAACCGGTTTCACGTTGAATGTGGACGGAGACTTGTTGGATCAGGCGGTCTATACGACCGAATGCCCCAATGCCATTATCGGCTCGTTCAAGCCAGCCTACCTGGAAGTGCCACAAGAGATTTTGATCACCTCCATGAAAGAACATCAGGGGTTCTTCTCCTTGATGCACAAAGAGACTGGGAAGCTGGTTCCCCATTTCATTGCGGTGACGAACAATCGAGCCAAAGATATGGGATTGATTCGCGAAGGCAACGAGCGGGTCCTGGCTGCGCGTCTGGCCGATGCGAAGTTCTTTTTCGACGAAGACCGGAAGGTCAAGCTCGAGGAACGTGTGACGAAACTTGCCGGTGTCACGTTCCACCAGAAGCTCGGGACCATGGAGAAAAAGCAGCAGCGGATCAGGAAGCTGGCCGGCTTCATAGCCTCGAGTGTGCGACCTCAGGACGACGAACTGAAACAGGCCTGCGAGAGGGCCGCGGATCTGTGCAAGGCTGACCTCCTCACTGGTGTGGTCGGTGAGTTTCCAGAGCTGCAGGGCATCATGGGGGGCGAGTACGCGACACATGACGGTGAATCTGAGGCGGTCAGTCAGGCCATCAGGGAGCAGTATCTGCCGCGATCGATCGAAGGTGAATTGCCCCGGACCATCGCTGGTCAGGTGCTGTCGTTGGCCGACCGGCTGGATTCGGTGGCGGCGTTCTTCCACGTGGGTCTCGTGCCGACCGGATCGGAAGACCCCTTTGCTCTGCGCAGGAATGCCACGGCCATTGTCCGGATTATTCTTGAGGGAAACCTGCGCATCGACGTGGGGAGCTACATTGATACCGCGAGAAACCTTGTCATAGGCGATGGCTTCAAAGGGGTTCCAGATTCCGGGCAGGAGGGACGGCGCCGGATGACGGATTTCATTTTTGAGCGGGTTCGACACTATGGCAGAGTCGTCCATGCCTTGCGAGATGATGTCATCGAAGCGGTGCTCAAGCCGGCTCACGACAAGACGCTGGATCTCGTTGATCTTGTTCTGAGAATGAAGGCGCTTACATCTGTGACAACGAAGCCGGAATTCGATCCCTTGATCGTCGGCTTCAAGCGTGCGCACCGGCTCGTCGAGAAAGAGCAGTGGGATCGTAAGCCGGTCGACAGCGCGCGGTTCGAGCATCCCGCGGAGTCGGCGCTCTACCAGGCCACGGCGGAAGAACGGGAGAAGATGATGTCCGCGATGAATCGTGGGGAGTATGGCCAGGCCTTGGACGCGCTGGTGCGTCTGAAGCCTGCCATCGATGCGTTCTTTGCAGCGGTCATGGTGAATGCGGAGGATCCGGCCGTCCGGAGTAATCGGTTATCGATACTCCAGAAAGTGGATGACTTCTTCAACTCATTCGCGGACTTTTCGCAGATTGTGGTACAAGGGAGTTAGGCAGGATATGTAACCATGGCACAACATCCCTCCATGGATGTCGAGACCACAGCGACTGGTGATGCCGAATCACGCAAGGCGCTTGTTCGACGATTTGCCTGGGTGGTGTCTCTTGCCATGATGATTCTCTGCAACGCGATCGTTCTGGTCGGGTTATGGGCCAGTGGGGTCAACCTTGATGAACTGGCGACGACCCCCGATGTATTCAACTCCAAACAGGATATTTGTCTGCGACTCGGCTGGCAGTCCGTTACGGGAGCGGCAGACACTGTACCTCTCTGCTCAGAGTGGATCAATCTATCCGATCCGTCCGGCAAGACTCATCAGATCCAACGGGAGATCAAGCTTCGGCAAGGGCCGGACGGGCAGTATTATGTGGATCGGGGGATTCACGCCGACTATCGGTTGCTCATATTGATGCTGTTTGTCGTGGCAGTGATTGCATTCGGGCTGGTGGCGAAATGGTATCTGGTCGGCCGGTATCGGCAGCGTCTCGAATCCGTCGCCGGCCATGGGGCAGCACTCGTCCATTGAACTCAACTCAACGCGAAGGAGAGGGCACCGTGGCAAAGAAATACGTGTACTACTTTGGTGACGGCAAAGCCGAAGGCACCTCCAACATGAAAGAGCTCCTCGGCGGGAAGGGGGCCGGGCTTGCCGAAATGACGAATCTCGGCATCTCCGTTCCGCCCGGCTTCACGATTTCCACCGAGGCCTGTGTCGAATATTACAAGAACGGGAAACAGTATCCTCCCGGCATGTGGGACGCCGCGCTGAAATCGCTCAAGCGGGTCGAGCGGTCGATGGGCATGGGGTTCGGCGATCCTGAGCGGCCGTTGCTGGTCTCGGTCCGGTCCGGCGCCCGGGCCTCGATGCCTGGCATGATGGACACGGTGCTGAATGTCGGCCTGACGACTAAGACGGTCGAGGGACTGGCGGCAAAAACACGCAACGATCGTTTCGCTCAGGACAGCTATCGGCGCTTTGTGTCCATGTACGGCAGCATCGTTATGGGCGTGCCGCGCGAACATTTCGAAGCGATCCTCAAGCAGAAGAAGGCCGAAGTGGGCGTGACGCACGAGACCCATCTCGATGCGCGGCATCTCCGGGAGTTGGTCGCCAGCTTCAAGGCGCTCATCAAGGAAGAGACCAAGAAAGAGTTTCCCGATGAGCCGCTCGAACAGCTTCGCTTGGCCATCAATGCCGTCTTTTCGTCCTGGTTCGGCGCGCGGTCCGTCACCTATCGGCGCCTGTATGGGATTCCCGACTCCTGGGGCACGGCCATCAATGTGGTGGCGATGGTATTTGGGAACATGGGGGAGACGAGCGGCACCGGTGTGGCGTTCACGCGCGATCCGGCCTCCGGCGATAAGAACTTTTTCGGCGAATGTTTGATGAATGCCCAAGGCGAGGATGTCGTCGCTGGCATCAGGACTCCGCTCCCGGTGAATGCGCTCGCGAAGAATGTGCCGGAGGCATATAAAGAACTGGAGCACACTTACAAGAGGCTCGAAAAACATTACCGGGATATGCTCGATTTGGAATTTACGATCCAAGAGGGCAAGCTCTACATGCTGCAAACCCGGGTCGGCAAACGGACCGGCATCTCCGCCGTGAAGATTGCGGTCGATATGGTCAGAGAAGGCCTCATCTCGAAGCAGGAAGCGGTGCAACGGATCGGGCCGGAGCAATTGGCGCAATATCTCTATCCGATTTTCGATACGAATGAAGAGTCGAAATCCAATCCGCTGGGGAAAGGGCTCCCAGCCGGTCCTGGCGCGGCAGCTGGGAAGATCGCGCTGACTCCCGATCGAGCCGTGACTATGAAAGCGAGTGGTAACCGCGTGGTGTTGGTCAGACAGGAAACGAGCCCGGACGATATTCATGGGATGAACGCCGCGGCGGGATTCTTGACGGCGCGGGGCGGGATGACATCCCATGCGGCGGTGGTTGCCCGGCAAATGGGCAAGGTCTGTGTGGCCGGCTGCGATGCGGTGGAAGTGTTGGACAGCCAGTCCGTTCGCATCGGGGCCAAAGTGTTCCGCGAGGGGGACTATCTTTCGATCAACGGTTCGACCGGCAATGTGTACGAGGGGGACCTGCCCGTGGTCGAATCTGAAATCATTCAAGTGATCCAGGGCAAGTTGGATGCGAAGAAGTCGGACAAGTACCAGCGCTTCGCGTTGATTCTGTCATGGGCCGACCGCGTGCGGAAGCTTCACGTCCGCGCCAATGCGGACGTGCCGGATCAGGCGAACATCGCGCGTGGATTCGGTGCGGAAGGGATTGGACTCTGTCGGACAGAGCATATGTTTTTCGCCGAGGATCGCATCCCGATTATGCAGAAGATGATCTTGGCGCGGACCAAAGAGGAGCGGGAAAAGTTTCTGGATCAGCTCCTGCCGCTGCAAAAGCAGGATTTCATCGGGCTCTATCGCGAGATGGCGGGCTATCCGGTCACCATTCGTCTGCTCGATCCGCCATTGCACGAATTTTTGCCGAAGCGTGAAGACTTGATGGTGGAGATTGCACAGCTGGAGCTGACCGGGCGCGACGGAGCCAGGCTCGAAGAGAAGCGTCGGTTGCTGGCCCGCGTTGAGGAACTCCACGAATTCAATCCCATGCTCGGGTTACGCGGCTGCCGACTCGGGATTACGATGCCGGAGATTACCCGCATGCAGGCGCGGGCCATCATGGAGGCCGCGTGCGAGCTGGCCAAGGAAGGGAAGAAGATCGTCCCGGAGATCATGATTCCGCTGGTGGGGATGGTCTCGGAAATGAAGGCGCAGAAAGATTTGATCCGCGAGGTGGCGCAGGAGACGATGAAGCGGTACAACGTGAAGCTCTCCTATCTCGTGGGTACGATGATCGAACTGCCGCGTGCCGCCGTGACGGCGGATCGCATTGCGACAGAGGCGGAGTTCTTTTCATTCGGGACGAACGACCTCACCCAAAC